>NZ_JBCOMI010000012.1:0-140658 GCF_040924245.1 Ruminococcus sp. J1101004sp1_RTP21198st1_B9_RTP21198_201120
GGAGAAGGATTCGAACCTTCGAAGGCATCGCCAGCAGATTTACAGTCTGTCCCCTTTGGCCACTCGGGAATCCATCCGTGAATGAATTTATTATATACAAAGAAGAAAGTTTTTGCAAGATATTTTTTCAGTTTTTTTGATATTGTACACGCGAGGGGAATGAAAAAAGAATCAATAACTCATTTTTTTTGCAAAGAGGTAGACGAATGGGGAAAAATCTGCTAAACTACAGACAATGGAAATAGTTAAGGTGTTTCCAAAGATAGGAGGAATTTTATCATGTATGAGTTAGTTAATGCAACAGAAATGCTGAAAAAAGCAAAAGCTGGACATTATGCAGTAGGTCAGTTCAATATCAACAACCTTGAGTGGACAAAGGCTATCCTGCTTACAGCACAGGAACTGAACTCCCCGGTTATTCTGGGCGTTTCCGAAGGCGCTGGTAAGTACATGGCTGGTTATAAGACCGTTGTTGGAATGGTTAAAGGTATGATGGAAGAGCAGAAGATCACTGTTCCGGTTGCACTTCACCTGGATCACGGTTCATATGAAGGATGCCTGAAATGTGTTGAGGCTGGATTCTCATCCATCATGTTCGACGGTTCTCATTACCCGATCGAAGAGAACGTTGCTAAGACTAAAGAACTGGTTAAGATCACAAGAGAGCATGGAATGTCCTTAGAGGCAGAGGTTGGCTCCATCGGTGGTGAGGAAGATGGCGTTATCGGTATGGGCGAGTGCGCAGATCCTAAGGAATGCAAGATGATCGCTGATCTTGGTATCGATTTCCTGGCAGCAGGTATCGGTAACATTCATGGTAAATATCCGGCTAACTGGAAGGGCTTAAGCTTTGAGACTCTGGATGCAATCCAGCAGCTTACAGGTGATATGCCGTTAGTACTTCACGGTGGTACAGGTATTCCTACAGACATGATCAAGAAAGCTATCGACCTTGGAGTTTCCAAGATCAATGTTAACACAGAGTGCCAGCTTTCTTTCGCAGATGCTACACGTAAATACATCGAGGAAGGCAAAGATCAGCAGGGTAAAGGATATGACCCACGTAAGCTTCTTGCACCTGGCTTCGATGCAATCAAGGCTACTGTTAAAGAGAAAATGGAAATCTTCGGATCCGTTGGAAAAGCCTGAATATGATTTTTCTCCGCACATGCGGAACGAGAAAGGGGACTGCGCAAGCAGTCCTCTTTTGCATATATGAGATGTTTCACAGACTGCTTTTTCCAACAGGTTCTGGCTTGTGACCCGAATTATTATTCAAAGTCCGGACCTGATAAAAATTGTAATGTTTTGTACAAGTTGCGATAAAATATCCATATTCAAATATCACTCTCTAAAAAAATGAACATGTTTCTTGATTTTTTATCATGGTTTTTTAACAGAAAAATCAGTATTATATAAACATCTTAAGAAACGGTTCTCAAAGAAAAGGAGAGTAAAATTATGAAGATGAGAAAAATCGCAGCAATGGGACTTAGCGCAGTTATGGCAGCTTCTATGGTACCGGCATTACCGGTTATGGCTGATGATGCAGCTGGAAAGGTTTACTACTTAAACTTCAAACCAGAGCAGGATGAAGCATGGCAGAACCTGGCAGCAAAATATACAGAAGAAACAGGCGTTCCGGTAACAGTTGTTACAGCAGCTTCCGGACAGTATGAGACCACACTTCAGTCTGAGATGGCTAAGAGCGATGCTCCTACACTTTTCCAGGTAAACGGACCAGTAGGACTTAAGAACTGGAAAGATTACTGCTATGATCTGTCCGGATCTGATATCTACTCACAGCTTACATCTGATGCTTACACTGTAAAAGATGGTGATGCAGTTGATGGTATCGCATACGTAATCGAGTCCTATGGACTGATCGTAAACAAAACCTTACTGGAAAAAGCTGGTTACACAGTAGACGATATTAAGAGTTTTGATGATCTGAAAAAGGTTGCTGATGACATCCAGGCAAGAAAAGATGAGCTTGGAGTAAAGGGTGCTTTCACAAGTACTGGTATGGACGGATCCTCTGACTGGAGATTCAAAACACACCTTGCAAACCTCCCAATCTACTATGAGTATCAGGCAGATGGTATCGATGATACAGATGCAATCAAGGGAACATACCTTGATAACTATAAGAACGTATTTGATCTTTACATTACAGATTCTACCTGCGATGGAGCAGAGCTTTCTGCTAAGACAGCAGATGACTCCCGTAACGAGTTCATCAACGGTGATGCAGTATTCTATCAGAATGGTTCCTGGGAATATGGCGAACTGTCCAAGACATACAGCGATGATGAGCTGGCTATGATCCCGATTTACTTCGGTGTTGATGATGAGAACGAAGGTCTTGCAACTGGTACAGAGAACTTCTGGTGTGTAAACAAAGAAGCTTCTGAAGAAGATATTCAGGCAACACTTGATTTCATGAACTGGTGCGTAACTTCTGAGGATGGAACAAAGGCTATGTCAGAAGACCTGGGCTTTACAATTCCTTTCAAAACAGCACAGGAGCCCACAAACGTATTTGTAAAACAGGATGCAGAGTATACAGCAGCTGGCCTTACACCTGTATCATGGAACTTCACAACAATGCCATCTGAAGAGTGGAAGAACGGTCTTGGTACAGCGCTTACATTATATGCAGCAGGAAGCGGTTCCTGGGATGATGTAGTTTCCGCATTCGTTGACAATTGGGCAACTGAGAAAGCTCTTTCCGAATAATCGTAACAGGTAATAAATTTCTTTCCAACAGCATATAATATGTCCAGAAGAAATTCAGGACATAATATAGAATGGTGAACAGGGTGGGGAGGCGAAATACAGCCTCCCCATTTTAATGGGAAAATGATGTAATGTTTTGGGGTGGTGGATAATCTTCCACAAAGGTGTCATAACAGGAAAAGGAGGAGTGAAAAATGGTAGGAAAATCTCTGAAAAAATGGTGGCCGGTATTTGTTCTGCCAACATTGGCTGCATTTATTATAGGTTTCTTATGGCCGTTTATCTGGGGTATTTATCTTTCATTTTGTAAATTTTCAACTGTAAAAGATGTAGTCTGGGTTGGACTTTCCAACTATCAGAAAATTTTTATCGGCGGTGACTTCAGTCATGCATTCTGGCTGACCGTTGTATTCGCATTTGTTTCCAGTATTCTGATTAATGTGTTGGCATTTTCCATTGCATTGGCTTTGACAAAAGGCTTCAAAGGAACAAACGTGTTCCGTACTGTATTCTTCATGCCGAACCTGATCGGTGGTATTGTACTTGGTTATATCTGGCAGACACTGTTAAACGGTCTGCTTTCCATGTGGGGACAGCCTCTTCTGAAGTTGTCTGCAACAAATGGTTTTATTGGAATGATCATCCTGTTGTTATGGCAGCAGATTGGATATATGATGATCATTTATGTGGCTGGTCTTAATAACGTATCTCCGGATCTGATTGAGGCCGCACAGATTGATGGCGCAACCGCATCACAGATCCTGTTTAAAATCAAGATTCCGATGATCATGCCATCTGTTACAATTTGTACATTCCTTACTCTTACAAACGGATTCAAGATGTTCGACCAGAACCTTTCCCTTACAGGCGGAGATCCTGGAAAACAGTCACAGTTACTGGCACTGAACATTTACGATACATTCTACGGACGAAGCGGCCCTGCATGGAAGGGGATCGGCCAGGCAAAAGCAGTTGTATTCTTTGTACTGGTTGTTGTGATCGCGTTGATCCAGCTTCGTGCAACATCATCTAAGGAGGTGCAGGCATAATGGCAGATAAGAAAAAAAGTATTATCCCAACTATAATTCTTTCCGTAATTTCAATTATCTGGATCTACCCGATTGTTATGATCCTGTTTAACTCCTTAAAAGTGGAGTCCGCAATTACTACATCTGGTGTTTTCCAGTTTCCTACATCTGAGACCTGGAACGGAATCCAGAACTTTATAGCCAGCGTCACACAGATGGATTTCCTGAAATCCTTCTGGTACAGCCTTGTGATCTCAGTTATGTCTGTTGTTTTGATTCTGCTTTGTTGCTCTATGTGCGCATGGTACATTGTACGTGTAAACGGCTTGCTTTCCAAGGTTCTGTATTACCTTTGCGTATTCAGTATGGTTGTTCCTTTCCAGATGGTTATGTTTACCCTGGCAAAAACAGCAGATACTTTGAAACTGAATAATCCATACACCATTTGCATTGTTTACCTTGGATTTGGTGCCGGACTTGCAGTATTTATGTTTACCGGTTTTGTAAAAGGAAGCCCGCTGGAAATTGAGGAAGCTGCCATGATTGATGGATGCAGTCCTCTGCAGGTTTTCTTTAAGATCTTGATTCCGATTTTGAAACCAACCATTATCTCTACTGCAATTCTGGAGCTGATGTGGGTATGGAACGATTATCTTCTTCCAACACTGGTTCTGGATATTAAGAAATATAAAACAATCCCAATGGCAATCCAGTATTTCCGTGGAAGCTATGGTCATGTACAGATGGGACCGATGATGGCAAGTATTATGATCGACATTATCCCGATTATTGTTGTATATCTGGTTTGCCAGAAATATATTATCGAGGGAGTTGTTGCAGGTGCAGTTAAGGGTTGATTTCTTTGGGTAAAAGAACGGTTTTTACCTGAGAAATTTGGAGATTATTCCCTTTTCAATATGATACCAGAATGTTAAAATAAAGATAGTTCTTTGCAGAGATGCGAGGGGCTATCTTTATCTTTATATAAGATTTCATGTGCGCCAGACAGAAAAAATGGGGCGAAGCAACAGGCGATATGAAATTTCTGGCTTTTCTGACAGACGGACATAAATGACAGTTGGAAGAGTTGTCCCGGTGTTAAATATAATAAAAGATCGGAGTACCAATATGTACAGAGTTTTGATAACAGACGATGAGAAAATTGAGCGGGAGGGAATTAAATTCCTTCTGGCACAGGAAGAGGGAGAATACGAGATCCATGAGGCTGCCAATGGCAGGCAGGCACTGAATGTATTGCGAAGTGAAGAGATTGATTTTCTTTTAACAGACATAAAAATGCCTCATATGGACGGTCTGGAGCTGGCTAGCAAGGTCAGAGAAGAGTATCCCAATCTTCCAATTGTAATTTTTAGTGGATACAGTGATTTCGCTTTTGCCCAGGAAGCTATGCGTTACGGAGTGAAGGATTACGTGCTGAAGCCGGTTGATCCGGATACATTTCATACAACTATCGGGAAAGTAAAAGCAGAGCTTCAAAGTATCCGGTCCAAGAAGCAGAAGGAAGAGAAAGGGAAGAATTTTCTTCTTCAGTATTTTCTTCAGACTTACCTGTATTCCGGAAATGAAGAAGTGTTGAAAAAGGCTGGGGAAATTTTAGATGAATCTAACTGGGAGCAGTGGCACTGTGCGATTCTCATCGAATCAGATAAGGCATTTTTTGACAATGTTCCAGATAACATTGATGAGGAACTGATGCAGGGATTGCACCGGAATTTCTTTTACCTGAATCTGAATACCAGACAGTCTGTGCTGTTTTTTTCAGATGTGTACTGCGATTATCAGCTGGTTGCCAAGCATTTATATGACCTTTTGAAGCAGAATTACTCTGCAAGTTTTCACCTTGCAGTGAGTAGCCGGTTTGAAGGGCATGAGGCGCTGCCTGAAATCATGTCCCAGCTGGAGCAGACCATGGAGGAGAAATTTTATCATCCGGATGTGCATGTGTTTAATAATGAGACCGCAGACAGCCAGCCGGTGAATGCGGAGACACAGGATTCCCGTCTGATGGAGAAGATTTCCGAAGACATTTCCCGCAAAGATGTGGAGCAGCTGAAGACGCATTTTGAATGTCTGGTGAAGAAATATGAGAATGATACCCGTTTCTCTGCCATGTATGTGAAATTTGTTTTTTCCAATGTGATCCAGGAGCTTTTCCAGGAAAATCAGTTTTCTGAGGAGCGGAAGCTGGATCATGAGGTTGAGCGGCTGTACAGTTGTACCAATCTGAAACAGATCCTTGCAATCACCCAGGAGAATATTAAGGAGTATGAGGAGTTTCTGGAGCGTTCCATGAGTGATTCCAGAGATGAAGTTGCTTCTGTGAAGAATTATATTTACCAGCACTATGCGGAAGATTTAAGTCTTGAGACATTGGCAGAGAAGGTGTATTTGTCCTCTGGTTATCTCAGCTTTATTTTTAAAAAAGAGACTGGTATGAACCTGAACCGCTTTATACGTGTGGTTCGGATGGAAAAGGCGAAGGAGCTTTTGTGTAATTCCAATATGAAGGTGGCACAGGTCAGCGAACAGGTAGGAATCCCCAATGTTTCTTATTTCTGCAGAAGTTTCAGGGAATATTATGGAAGCAGCCCGGAGTCCTATCGGAAAGGAACCGGTGAAGAGGATGAAAATACCGGCAGTCATAAAGAATAAATTTGAAAATATGAAATATCGTCATAAGCTGACTATTCTTCTTGTGACAGCCAGCCTGGTTCCTATGATCCTGCTTGTATTGTATAGTCATGACCGCATGAGCAGTCTGCTCCGGGAAAAAGAAATGGAGGATATGTCTTCCATTCTGGAGCAGACCGGAGAGGGAATCGACAGCCAGATAGAAGTTTTTTCCAGTCTTCTGAATTATCTCACTTATTCCCCGGATATTGAGGATCTGATCACGGAGAAAAATATGGATAATTATCAAGCGTATAGAAAATATACAGAAGTAGCAGATCCTCTTTTGTCTGTACCAAAGTCTTATCATGATGCCATTATACAGATCCAGTTGTTTGCAGAAAGCATTAAAGTGCGCCATGAGTATACACTTGTGCCTTTGTCAGAGGTGGATAAGGAGTGGTGGTATGACAAACTGGCAGAGGATGTGTCTGTGCAGTGGGTGGTGGACAGCCAGATACCGGAGATTGCAGCTGTAAGGCGGATTTATACTGGCAGAGAGCAGACAGCAGTTCTTTGCGTTACACTGGATTATAATAAGATTTTTCAGCCCTTTGAAAAGATTATTTCTGCAGAATCCGGGGGCATGATCCTGGATAAAGAGGGAAATGTTCTGTTTCAGAAGGAAATGCTGGGTGAAAAGGAAGAAAAGGATTCGGGAGAGGCTGTCTCCAGGGAGTTTCTGGAGTCCGGGCAGGGAGATTATGCTTTTGTAAAACGGAAGAACGCGGCTTGCGGATGGATTTTTTATCTGTATAAGCTGCAATCAGCAGTGGACAGCTCTGTGGCAGGAATCCTGGTCAGCGAGATTCCCTTGATTGCAGCCTGTGTAGCCATAATTCTGGTGTTGGGACTTTCTTTTTCCAGACTTTTTACCAGAAAGATCGAGGAGCTTACCGCTAACATGAACCGGGTAAACCAGGGCAGCCGTGAGGTTACGGTGGACAGCAATGCCGGAGATGAAATTGGTCTTCTGGTGCGCAGCTTCCGAAGCATGATGGACGAGATCAACCGTCTGATCCATGAGGTTTATGAGAATAAGATCGCGTTGAAAGAGTTTGAACTGAAGGCACTGACTGCCCAGATCAACCCTCATTTTTTGTATAACTCCCTGTCTGTTATCAACTGGATGGCTATTCGAAGCAATCAGAGGGAAATCAGTAGGGTTACTTTGTCCTTATCTATGTTTTACCGGACTGCTTTAAGTAAGGGGCAGGATATGGTAACTGTGGATAACTGTATTCAGAATATTAAGGCGTATCTGGACATTCAGCTGGTGATGCATGACAATGATTTTCAGGTGATCTGGGACATTGACCCGGAGGTGAAAGGAGATATTGTGCCCAAATTGCTGCTGCAGCCTGTTGTGGAGAATGCATTGGAGCATGGGCTGGACATGAAAGAAGAAGGAGAGAAGATTCTGAAACTGTTTTTTGTAAAGGACGGTGAGGATGTGCTTCTTGCTGTGGAGGATAACGGACCAGGAATGGAACAGGAAGAGGCAGATAAGCTGGTGACTTACAAGGCTTCCGGATATGGCCTTAAAAATGTCAATGACAGAATGCAGCTTCTTTATGGGATGGAGTATGGAATCAAGGTGTTTAGCCAGATCAATCAAGGCACCAGGGTGGAAATGAGAATTCCAAGAGAAAAAGCGGATGAGGAGGCTGTGGCAGCCGGAGAGTTTTCTGCGAAAAAGTTTTTGCAGGAGCCGGAAGAAGACACAGAGGACACAACAGGAAAGAAAGGTGGAAAAAGTGAAGAAAAAAAATAGAATTCTGGTAGTGGGACTGACTTTTTCCATGGTGATTTCGTCCGGTTTATTGACTGGCTGTGACAGCGCAGCTGGAAATATGGGAAAAGAGACAACGGGTGTGGAATACGAAGAAGCAGATTATGAGCTTTCTGAGGAATCATGCAGTGATTCCGGAATTGATGCAGCTGACCCAGGCACTGTAGACAACGAGACGGAAAAGACAGCAGAAAACAGAACGGATGCAGAGAAAAGTACAGAAACAGAAGAATCCCAGACAGATAATTCTACAGATAGCGGATTGTGGAAAAAAGCTTCCACAACTCCGTATGGAAAGTACCCGGAGCTTGTGACTTATACTTTAGGACAGATGAGCGGTGCCAATAATTCCAATCTTCCAGCAGGAAATACCTACGAAGACAGCGCTTATACCAGATATCTGAAAGAGATTCTGAACGTGCAGAATGAAAATGCCTATATGGAGCGGGAGGATCGCTACGACGAGTATGTGAATGTGCTGGTAAATGATCACACTTTGCCGGATGTACTGGTGGTTTCAGACAGGGAGACTTTAAATGTTCTTGTGGAAAATGACATGGTGGAGGATCTGACTGAGGTTTATGCAAACTGTACCTCCCCGAGAATCAAGGCCATGTATAACAGCTATGGTCCACAGCTTCTCGGTGCAGGAACCTTTGATGGTAAGCTGATGGCGCTTCCGGAAGCAGTAATCGACCACGGTCCCTGTCTTTTGTGGATGAGAAAGGACTGGATGGATCAGCTGGGTCTTGCAGAGCCAGAGACTCTGGAAGAGGCTATGGATATTATCCAGGTTTTTCAGGAAAACAGGATGGGAGCAGAGGAAGGGGAAGATCCTGTGGGACTTGTGTGTGATACCAATTTTGTGTCTACTACCAGTCAGAATTATTCGGTGGAACCTGTTTTTGAAAAATTTTATTCTTATCCAAGAAGATGGATCAAGGACAAAGACGGGGAAATTATCTATGGCTCTTTGACAGAGGAGACCAGATCTGCCGTTGCTTATTTGCGGGAGCTATATGAAAGAGGAATACTGGATCAGAACTTTGCCCTGCGTGCTCAGAATAATCTCCGTGATCTGGTAGTGGAAGGTAAATGCGGTGCGTTTTTTGGACTTTGGTGGGCGCCGAATAACCCGCTTATGGATGTGGCTGAGAATGATCCGGAAGCAGACTGGGAGCCTTATTACCTTACTGCTGAATACCAGGAAAAAGATAACGTTTATGCTTCTTTTCGGGACAACAAATATGTGGTTGTGAGAAAGGGTTACGAACATCCGGAAATTGTAATGAAAATTATCAGTGTTCTGTTTGATTACAGCAGGTTCGAAGATGAGGAAAATGCGGATGAGATCAATAGCTATTTTGCTTTGAATGTGGACATTACAGCCAGACCGCTGGTTATTAATGTGGATTATAATGAGGCGATTTATAATGTTACGAAGGATATCCGGAGAGTAATGTCCGGCAAGCAGAAGGCAAGTAATTTAAGCGCACTGGAGAAGTCTTACTATGATGCCTGTATGAAGTATTTGAGCGGGAAAAATGTAACTGTAGAGGACTGGGCTGCGTACAAGTCCAGAATTTCAGCAGTGGGCGTGCTGGTTGACGGCCATTATAGTTCGGTGCGCAGACCATATCTGGTTGATTCGGATGGAGAGATTCCCAACATGCTTGCTTCCCTGGAGAAAAATGCTTTTATTCAGATGATCATGGGAGAGCAGCCCATGGATTACTTTGATACCTTTGTGGAAGAGTGGTATGACCAGGGGGGAAGGGAACTGACCGAGAAGATCAGAGAGGAGAATTCGTAATTTATGCGAGAAGAATTATTTAAGAATTGTACCTTATGTCCCCGGAAGTGTAATGTGAATCGTCTGGAGGGCAAAAGAGGATATTGTGGCATGGACAGTACTATAAGGGCTGCCCGTGCCGCTCTTCATATGTGGGAGGAACCTTGTATTTCAGGAAAAAAAGGATCAGGGGCTGTTTTTTTCTCTGGCTGCGGCTTGCGGTGCTGTTTCTGCCAGAACCGGGATATTGCCATTGGGGATTCCGGAAAAGAAATTTCAGTGGAGCGGCTTGCTGAAATTTTTCTGGAATTGCAGGAAAAAGGGGCGGCAAATCTGAATCTGGTCACTGGGGCTCATTATGTGCCGCATATTATTTCGGCGTTGGAGCTGGCCAGAGGAAAGGGAATGAATCTTCCAGTCGTGTACAATTCCAGTGGGTATGAGAGCGTGGAAACTATCCGGAGACTGGATGGTTATGTGGATGTATATCTGCCAGATATGAAATATATGGAGCCTGAATTGGCTGCTGCTTTTTCCAACGCAAGGGATTATCCGCAGGCGGCGCAGAGTGCAATTGCCGAAATGATGCGTCAGACCGGTTCCTGTCAGTTTGCGGAGGATGGATATATAAAACGCGGGACAATTGTTCGTCATCTGATTTTGCCAGGGCATACCAAAAATTCTATTGCAGTATTGAAATATCTGTACCGGACTTATGGGGAGGATATTTTTATCAGCGTAATGAACCAATATACGCCTGTCTGGAAGAATGAGAAATTTCCGGAACTGAATCGGAAAGTGACCAGACGAGAGTATGAAAAGGTGCTGGACGCTGCCATTGAGCTTGGAATTGAAAATGGCTATTTTCAGGAAGGGGAGACCGCGGAGGAAAGTTTTATACCGGCGTTTGATTATGAAGGGGTATGAAAGAAAAAGTATTATGCACGAATCCGATGATATAGTTCCAGAGGATATTTGTGGTGACTTTGAAGTTGAGTAAACGAACAATTGGCATGGGGAGAAAAAGCCTGCTGACTACTGTTTTAAAGCTGCCCAGCAATTGCCGGGCAGTATTAGAGCGTGTTTAAAAAAGGTTTTCTGTGAGATGTGTATTGCTGTTACGGTTATCTTTATGACCAGCAGCATATGCTATTTTGCTTCAGGTGCACAGCTTGCAGAGCAGGGATTGTCAAAGCCTGGATTGAAAGCGTAGAAGTTTTTAGCATCCAATTGTTCCTGGATGGAGCGAAGTGCTTCACCAAATCGCTGGAAATGTACCACTTCCCTTGCACGCAGGAAACGGATAGGATCAGCAACTTCCGGGATATTTCGTACTACACGGAGAATATTGTCATAAGTGGAGCGTGCTTTCTGTTCTGCTGCAAGGTCTTCAAATAGATCCGTGATTGGATCACCTTTACTCTGGAATTCGCAGGCATTAAATGGAACACCCCCTGCTGCCTGTGGCCACACGCCAACTGTGTGGTCAATATAATATGGTCCCAGCCCGGAATTCTCAATTTCTTCCATAGTGAGGTCACGGGTAAGCTGGTGAACCATGGTGGAAACCATCTCCAGATGTGCCAGTTCTTCAGTACCGATATCATTAAGCACAGCTGCAGAGGTTCGGTTCGGCATGGTAAAGCGCTGGGAGAGATAGCGCATAGAAGCACCGATTTCTCCATCCGGGCCACCATACTGGCTCATAATGAACTGAGCCAGCTTCGCATTTGGCGTTTTGATATTGATTGGATACTGTAATCTTTTTTCATAATTCCACATAAACTGTCACGCTCCTTCCTTTTCCCATGGAAATGGCTGCTGAGACCATTTCCATGCATTTTCACTGCTTACAGCTGCACTGTCGATGGTCAGAGGACCGTATTTCTCAGCATATTCGGCCATCAGCTGGTTGCGACGGTCAGAAATATCGGAAAAATAGCGCAATGCTTTTTGATCCTCAGGGTGAGTATCCAGATAAAGGAGCATGTCATTGACAGCGAAACTAACCTCATTGATCTGCTGTAAAAAAGAGCATCTTGGGGAAGGCTGCTTTCTCATCATCTTCGAATACCTCTCTTTCCACAGAATGGTTTACAAAGCTGTGGGAAAATAGTGCCCACAGACAAGGCATAGTCAAGATCATAGGCTGAAGTGAAATTCTGATATGGTACATAGGCCATTGCTGGTGTCAGGTGTTTCAGGTGCTCATACATATTATCTGTTTTTGATGAAACTGGTTTAGTGCAGGGGCAGTTTGGTGTTTGGGAAATTGACGGATTGTATGAAGACTTCACAGGTATGAAATCACCGGAATTTTTATATGGTCTGGTACAGTCTGAGGACTCACAATTCATTTCGCTGCAAGAAGTCTCTCGCCGCATTTGCGACAGTGGAGCGGGAGAGAAATTCATCATCCCGCAGGTTCTATTATAAGGGCGGCAGCCCGAACGGTTCATCTGATAATTTTCCATAAACAGATCCTTTCCTTATTCCGTAAGGTCTTTCCCTTTATTCTATGTAAAAATATATAAATGTGTTTATATAAGAGAATGTAATAGTTACGTATACTGTTGCTGGTGGTGCAGTGAAAAGAACTGAAGGTATTTTTTATTATGGCTTTGGTTTTAAAAGATACACATGCACAAAATAAATCAGTGAGGGAATCAGAAAGACAAGATTTACACCGCCAGCCAGAAATTCAGGAACGTTGCCTGCTCCTTGAAATGTAAATCCAAGGAAAAGGTATAGTGCTCCAGCTAAAGTACTTAATATCCAGTTCTCCCAGCCAAACCAGCCAAGAAGCCCAGCAAGAATCAGGGAAAATTCCCGATAATACTGCATATAAGTATCCGCAGAAAATGGAAAAACATTTCTTAGAAGATAACATCCAAATAGGATTCCAAGAATATTCATCGCTCTCATTATTTCAAAAATCAGACTTGTACTCTTTAACATAGAGCAGTTGTCCCATAGCTTTACATCTAATTTATTGGCTGCGCTGATAGCTGCTTTGGTGAAAGTGCCATTTGTCATAACGATGCAGCGGTCGCAGTCATAGTATTTGCCCCCGGCATAGACCTCCTGCACGGCTTTATTCCCAACTGGATAAGAATAATATTTGCATTGAACTGCATATTTGGAAAAATGTTTGTAGGCAATGATGTCGACACCCTGGTCACCACTTTTTTTTGTAACTTCTACATGGTGAAATCCCTTTCGACGCAGCATTCGGGCGCATTTATATTCAAATTTGTGTCCGTTCATCTGGTAAAATCCCTTATTTTGAGTTATTGTTTCGTTTTTTTATACAAAAACAGCAGAAATCGTTTCATGATTTTTTCAAAAGTCTTTCACACTTTTATCACATTTGTTTCGTATATTATTAACTGTAGAAAGCACCAAGTCTTTCTTAATTTAATATTTTTCTTTTTCATACGCGCCGGTGCGAAAGCACCGGCCTCCTTCCATTTCTGGGGAAAATATCCTGTTTATAAAGTTAATGGCGAAAGCCAAATTCGGGAAAATGAAATAAAAGTATATTTATAGAGATAAAGTCATTGTACTACATATGAAATAAAAAGTAAACACCTGTTCGAACAACACGTTGCTGTTCACTACGTTCACAGTAACGCGCTTCGCGATGCACAGAAATCACGCATTCGCATGATTTCGCGCCGCACTTCCCGGGCTTTTTGTGAACAAAGTCCACAGTTAACTTCAAACACACTCTAAGATTTACTGTAAGAAAATGACTATTTCCAAAAACATACAGTAGTGCTATAATAGCAGTGTTTAGAATGTTAGGAGCAGACTCACTTTTTGTCTGTGACCTGACATTTTCCTATTATTTATATATTTGGAGGATTTATGCAAATTATAATTGTCGGGTGTGGAAAAGTTGGACGTACACTTGCAGAACAGCTTCAGGAAGAGGATACTGATATAACTTTGATCGATATCAATCCGGACAGGATTAATGCGATTACAGATGAAGTAGATGCTATGGGCGTTGTTGGAAATGGAGCAAGTATCAATACTCTTATGGAAGCGGGAATTGAGACAGCAGACATTCTTATCGCAGTTACTGTATCAGATGAGATGAACCTTCTGTGCTGTCTGATCGCCCAGAAGACTGGTCACTGCCACACAATTGCCCGTGTGCGTAATCCGATTTACAGTAAGGAGATCGGTTTTATCAAGGAGCGTCTGGGCGTAACCATGATCATCAACCCGGAACTGGCAGCGGCACAGGAGATTTCAAAACTTCTGCGTTTTCCATCCGCCATAAAGATCGATACTTTTGCCAGAGGCAAGGTAGAACTTCTGAAATTTAAAGTAATGCCTGAATTTGAACTGGATGGAAAGAGCATTCAGCAGATTACTGAGCACTTTCGCTGCGATATTCTTTTCTGCGCTATTGAGGGAAAAGATTATACTACCATTCCAGGCGGTACCAATGTGATCCGGAATGGAGATGTGATTTCTATTCTTGCTACCCCGCAAAATGCAGCAGCTTTCTTTAAAAAGATTGGCTTGAAGACCCATCAGGTAAAGAACACCGTGATCGTAGGAGGCGGAACTATTTCTTATTATCTTGCCAAGGCCCTGCTTGCCATGAAGATCAAAGTCAAGGTAATTGAGAAAGATAAGAACCGCTGTGAGTTCCTAAGCGAAGAACTTACAGATGCTACGATTATTAACGGTGACGGCACAGACCGTTCCCTTCTTCTGGAAGAGGGGCTGGAAAGTGCTGAGTCCTTTGTAACTTTGACTAATATGGATGAGGAGAATATTTTCCTTTCCCTTTTCGCAAAGACTATTTCGAATGCCAAGCTGGTTGCCAAGGTAAACAGACTTGCCTATGACGATATTATTGACAGTCTGGACATCGGAAGTGTTATTTACCCGAAATACATTACTGCAGATTATATTTTGCAGTATGTAAGAGCAACTCAGAATTCCATTGGAAGTAATGTGGAGACCTTGTATCACATTCTGGATGGAAAGGCAGAAGCCCTGGAATTTAAGATCTGTGATAATTCACCTATTGTAGGAAGGACATTGTCCGAACTGAATCTGAAGAAGAATCTTCTGGTTGGATGTCTTTACCGGGATGGCAGTGTGCGCATTCCCCGTGGACATGATGCCCTGGAAATTGGAGACAGAGTTGTAATTGTTACCACTAACAGAGGTCTTCGTGATATCAACGATATACTTGCAAAGTAAAGGAGTCCGGACATGAATTATTCCATGATATCTTATATTCTTGGCTGGATCTTCAATTTTGAAGCGGCATTTATGATTTTGCCAGGAATAACAGCAATCATTTACCGGGAAAAAAATGGTCTGGCATTTCTGATCACGATGCTGATCTGCCTGACAATCGGAATTCCGCTTACCAGGAGAAAAAGAAAAAGCAAAGTATTCCATGCCAAAGAGGGTGCTGTTACAGTTGCTCTCAGCTGGCTGGTACTCAGTATTGCAGGAGCCCTTCCTTTTATTATTTCAGGAAGTATTCCCCATCCTATAGATGCAATATTTGAGACTGTTTCCGGTTTTACCACGACTGGAGCCAGTATTTTGAGTGATGTGGAGGCTCTGTCTCACTGTATGCTGATCTGGAGAAGCTTTACCCACTGGATTGGCGGAATGGGAGTACTGGTATTTATTCTCTGCCTGCTGCCTCTTACCGGTGGATACCACATGAATCTGATGAAAGCAGAGAGCCCGGGACCGTCTGTCAGCAAATTGGTGCCGAAGGTACAGTCCACAGCCAAGATTTTGTATACCATATACATTATTCTGACTATTGTGGAGATCATTTTCCTTCTCATTGGAAAAATGCCTCTGTTTGATACATTGTGCCTTAGTTTTGGTACCGCAGGTACCGGTGGTTTTGGTATCAAAAATGACAGTATTGCAAGCTACAGCACGTATAATCAGGTGGTGATTACGGTCTTTATGATTCTTTTTGGAATCAACTTTAATGCCTATTATCTGCTTCTGACGAAGAAAGTAATGCAGGCAGCCAAGAATGAAGAGGTACGTTACTATCTGGGGATTATTGGCTTGGCCATTGTAGCTATCGCTATTAATACAAGAGAAATGTTCACAAGCTTTGGAAGAGCTTTCCAGCAGGCTGCTTTCCAGGTGGGATCCATCATTACGACTACTGGATATGCTACCACAGATTTCAATGTGTGGCCGGTATTTTCTAAGACTATTCTGGTTATCCTTATGTTTGTGGGAGCCTGTGCAGGAAGTACAGGCGGCGGTATCAAGGTATCCCGTCTTCTGATCCTGTGTAAATCTGCACGCAAGGAACTGCAGCTGTATCTGCACCCAAATGCAGTGAAGAAGATCAAGATGGATGATAAGGCGATTCCCCATGAGGTGGTGCGAGCTACAAACATGTTCCTGTTTGTGTACATTATGATTTTTGTTACTTCACTGTTGATTATAAGTCTGGACAATCTGGATATGGTTTCCAATTTCACCGCGATCGCAGCCACTTTGAATAATATAGGACCTGGGCTTGGAGCTGTGGGACCTACCGGGAACTTTAATACGTATTCTTATATTTCTAAGGGTGTTATGATCTTTGATATGCTGGCAGGAAGGCTTGAAGTATTCCCGCTGTTACTTTTGTTTAAGAGAGATACCTGGAGAAAGTTCTGAAAACTGACAAATAAAAAACTCCTCAAATTAACACGCTCTAAAGAATGTTAATTTGAGGAGTCTTTATTTGCGTAAGCAACGAACAGGAGCTTGTTTGGTTTTACTTGTCCATAGTATAAGGCTCATCTGCCGGATATCCTCCTGCCGCTTTCTGCATTCCACGCGGCAGTGCATCCTTGGAAGTACGCCAGTCCGCATCTTTATTGCGGTAATCAAACTTATCGCAGAACCAGTCCAGATCATCAGAAAGCCTTTGCATATTCTGCTCCATCATTGGGAAAAGGATAGCGTAAAAGGCTTTTTTCTCTTTATCAGATAAAGCACTTTCAGCTGTTTCAACCAGATCTCCGAAATGGGGAATGCAAAATCCCTTACAGGTTTCAAAAAGCGGGAGAAATTCCTGATTTTTTTTAAACAGTTCGAAAAAAGTATCCAGATATCTTGCATAGGTATCTTTATAAAAATTGCAGATATAGCAGGTATCTTCCTGTTCTTTTACCCATACGCCAAGAGAAGTCTTCGGTGCATCTGTATCTGTGTTTTCCTTCTTAAATCGGGAAAAAACGGAAGCCCTGGAAGGGGCGAAAATCCTGATTTGTTCATGAAGCTCTTTTGTTTTGTACTGAAAATGGGTTTTCAGGATCAGCCCTGCACCCAGACGGTTTCCGTAGTCATACATTTTCTTATAGTGGGTACGGCAAAAGCCCATTTTATCAGTTTCTGCCCGTACATCGTCTTCCATATAAGATGCGCCGGCACCTAAAACGAAATCCATGGCATGCTGTTCCAGCTGGCGCTCCACAAAACAGAAAGGGCATTCGTCCTCTGCTTTAAAAGCATCCATCAGGGGAATGGTATATAATTTTTCTTTCATCTGTAAGGTCTCCTTCAGGATTTTAATGTATAAGTCTATAATTTTTCAACATCTGCTCCATGGATAAATGCCTGCAAAATACAGTCTATCGTCCGATGAAGATAAGGACGGTATTCAGCAAGACAGACTGGCTGGGAGTGAAGAATACAGCTGTAACTTGTGGAACTTACCAGTTCAATAATGGTAAAAAGAAGCAGCTCCGGGGAATCATACTGTACATCAGATTGATCCAGAAGATTGAGATATTCCTGAAAAAATGGAAAATCATCGTCATCTGCCTGTTCCTGAAACGCATCCTTAAAAACTCCCCAGGACAGATTCTTGGAAATAAAGCCAAGCAGACTACTCTCAGTTTCCAGCCTGTCCAGAATATTATCTACAATAAAATGAAGCTGCGCAGTGAAACCGGTAATGTGGGAGGCTTCCAGAGCGACATGCGCCTCGGAAAAAAGTTCGCCGGCTTTGTGAGAGATCAACTTATTTCGAATATCATATTTATCTTTAAAATAGAGGTAAAAAGTTCCTTTGGCAACTCCTGCATTTTCCACAATATCGGAAATGGTTGTCTTGGCAAGCCCCTTAGTGGTAAAGAGTTCAAAGGCAGTGTTGTACAGAGCACTTTTCTTTCTTTTTTTATTTAACTCCAGTTTTCCCATGCCAGTTCCTCCTAAGCTTATGTCCGTCAGACATTCTATAAATAAAAGTTTACTGTCTCTCCCAGCAGCAATAAAAGCCGGTTGTTACAATTACAGCTTCACTATCTGAACTTTTCTTGATAATTATGGTGGTTTATTTCTATTTTAAACAAAAATGACCAAAAGTCAATATCAAAACAGGAAAAGATTTGGGTAAAAAGCAGATATTGACTACTGGTCAGTTTTGTTGTATAACTTTCATAGGCTAAGAGATGACTAACTGATGTCGGGAAAACAGATACGCTGCAGGACAGCGGGAGGAGTTTGCAGACGTCAGATATTTAACTAAGAATTAAGGAGTTGGCTAACATGAACCGAAATAAAAAGATTCTGAATGTTACAATGGCTGCCGGAATGGCTGCCGTCCTTGGAACTACACCGGTAATTGCTGCAGCCCAGGAAGCAGACAATGGAGTATCCAAGGAAGAAACCGTATATGTAAACGCCACTGCAGAAGGCGAAGTAAAAGACATCACCGTATCTGACTGGCTGAAGAATTCCGGATCAGCAGAGGGAGATGTATCCGATGTATCTGACCTGGAAGGAATCAAGAATGTAAAAGGTGATGAAACCTTTACCCAGGATGGTGACAAGGTTACATGGAATACAGACAGCAGTGATATTTACTATCAGGGAACTTCCAACAAGGAACTTCCGGTAGATATGAAGATCAAATATTATCTGGATGACCAGGAAATTACTCCAGAGGAACTTGCAGGCAAGAGTGGACATCTTCGTATGGAAGTTTCATATACAAACAAATCCAAAAAAACAGTAAAAGTTGATAAAAAAGACGTAGAAGTTTATTCTCCGTTTGTTATGGTAACCGGAATGATCCTTTCTTCCGATAATTTTTCCAATGTTACCATTGATAATGGAAAGGTGATTTCCGATGGCGACAAGGAAATGGTTGTAGGAGTTGCAGTTCCAGGTTTAAAGAATAGCCTGGATTTAAGCGATGACCTTTCCGATAAGATTGATATTCCGGAAGGCTTTACCATGGAAGCTGATGTTACAGACTGTACTATGGGAAATACTTTCACCATGGCAGTTACAGATCTGCTCAGCAGCCTGAATCTTGAAGATTCCGATGATCTGGATGAGCTTCAGGATTCCCTGGATGAGCTGGATGACGCAGCTGTGAAGCTGGTAGATGGATCCAAGGATCTTTTTGATGGTACTAAGGAGCTTTATGATGGAACGAAAGATCTCTATGATGGAACCGAAGATCTGAAAGACGGAACCAGCCAGCTTTATGATGGAGCCAAAGACCTGGATGACGGCGCTAAGACTCTGAAAGACGGAACCAGCCAGCTTTATGATGGAAGTAAAGACCTGGATGATGGAGCCAGCCAGCTTTATGACGGAGCTAAGACTCTTAATACTGGAGCCAGCCAGCTTTATTCCGGAACAACTTCTTTATATAGCGGAACAAAGACTCTGTACGATGGAACCAGAACTCTTTATGGCGGAGCCAATACACTGGCTTCCAGTTACAATGAATTTGATGCTGGTGTGGCAAGTGCCAAGACTGGTGCTTCCCAGTTAAACAGCGGTGCAAAAACATTGCAGAGCGGTATTTCCCAGTATACTGCAGGGGTAGATTCACTGGCTTCTGGTGTGAACAGCTACACAGAAGGTGTTGATACTGTAAACAGCAACATGGCAGAGTACAATAAAGGAATGAAATCCCTGACAGATGGTGTGAACAAATATGTGGCTGGTGGAAATCAGCTGGCAGACGGTGTAACCGCTTATGTAAATGGTGCAACTCAGCTGACTAACGGAGTAAGCACTTATGTAAGCGGTGCAAGTGCCCTGGCGCAGGGAACTAAGGACTATGTAAGTGGAACATCTGCACTGGTTGAAGGGGTAGGACAGCTGGCACCTGGAATCCAGCAGGCTTCAGAAGGAATCAGCGCTGCTTCCGCAAAACTTACAGAAATTGCCAAGAATGTAGCAGCTGCAAAGCCGGAAACAATGGTGAAGAGCCTGAATCAGTATGCAGATGGAGCTGATTCCCTGGCTGATGGTGTAACAGAATACGTTGGAAAAGTAGGTGAGGCTGCTTCTGGAGCAGCAAGTGTTGCAGAGGGGGCAAAGAGCCTGGCTGACGGTACAGCTGCTCTTGTTTCCGGTGCAACTCAGGTAAAAGACGGAATTGGAAAATTAAAAGAAGGAACAAGCTATTCAATCAGTCAGATCGGCGATAGTGCCTCTAAGACAATGAATGATTCCGCAGCAAGCATCCGTGAGGCAGCTGCCCAGATTGAGACTACGGTTACTGCACAGTCCGCAGGGGTATCTACAGATGCTGCCGCTGGTGCAATCAGTGCAACCCAGAGCTCTATGAGCAGTGCAATCGCAACTTTGCAGGGAGCACTTGGAACAGAGGGACTTGACGAAGGAACTGCAGCAGCTATTAATTCTGCAATCGAGCAGTTAAATGCAGGTCTTGGAAATGCTTCTGCAGCTCAGGGTGAGCTGGGTAACATTCAGGCTCAGTCACAGGTAGCTGTCCAGGCTGAGACAAACGGAAGCAGTGTTCAGGAATCCTTAAATGCGATTGCGTCCACCCTGGAAGGTGCAGCTGGCAGTATTTCAGAAGCAGCATCAGCGAGCTCTTCAACTTTAGCTGGTGAAGCAGATAAACTGATTGCAGGTGCAGCTTCTGTTGAATCAGGAGCCCAGACCGCAAATGCAGGAGCCGCACAGCTGAGCACAGGTGCTGATTCCCTGAACAGTGGAATGGCACAGCTGAAGGAAACAGGTGAAGGTCAGTTATCTACAGGAGCATCAAATCTGAAAGCAGCCGGAACACAGGTAAGAGAGAGTCTGACAGCAGTAAGCAGTCTGGTTGCAGGACTTGGAGATCTTTCTTCCATGACAGATTCTGTGAATCAGTTAGCAGAAGGTGCAAAACAGATTTCTGAAGGAAATGAGAAGCTTCAGGCTGGTTATAAACAGTTACAGGATACCAAGGCTGCTGAGACACTTACAAGCGGAGCAGATCAGCTCCTTAATAGTGAGAAGACTATTACAGATGGAATCAATACCCTTCAGGGCAAGGATAATGCCAACGCAACAGCACTTCTCAATGGCGCAAGTACATTAAAGAGTGCAAAGGAGAGCCTTGATGCAGGTATCAGTTCAATCAGCAAAGCAACCGGCAAGCTGGTAACTGGTGTTGGTCAGATTGCCGCAAATAGTGTGGCACTGAGAAGCGGAGCATCTCAGCTGACAGCAAGCAGTGATACCCTGAACAGTGGAGCATCCCAGCTGACAGCAGGAACCAAGAGCCTTGTAAGCGGAGCAGGTACATTAGTAGCAGCCAGTGGACAGGTAAAATCCGGTATTGCACAGTTAAAGAACGGTGCTGCAGATCTGAGAAGCGGAGCTTCCCAGTTAAGAAGCGGTGCAAACAGTGTTAATAATGGAACTCGTGAATTGAAGAGTGGTACATCTTCTTTAGTAAGCGGAACAAAAGATCTGAAAGACGGAACCAAGACTTTGAAAGATGGAGCTAAGGATTTGAATGACGGAGCTAAGACTCTGAAAGACGGAACAAGCAGTCTGAAAGATGGAGCTAAGACCCTGGATGATGGAGCAAAAGACCTGAAGGATGGGGCAAAAGATCTGAAAGACGGAGCTAAGACTCTGAAGGACGGAGCAAAAGATCTGAAAGACGGTGAGAAAGAGTTCTATGATGATGGTATCAAGAAACTGAAAGATACTATGGAAGAGGATTTCCAGAGTGTTCTGGATCGTCTGGAAGCACTCCAGTCTGATGATGCAGCTTATACATCTTTCACAGGAAAAGATGATTCCATGAGCGGCAACGTGAAGTTCATTATTGAGACAGAAGGCTTTGATGATGGCAGCGAAGACTGATCTTAAGCAGGTCAGATATAAATTTCTATAAGGAACAAGAGAAGGGCAGGAGAGTATCCTGCTCTTTTCTATTACGGGATAAATTCTGCAGCCGGTTACTGTTCGCTCAGTGACCAGTAACGCGCTTCGCGATGCACAGAAAGACGAACCTTCTTGTGACAAGCACAAGAAGTAGCGTTTGCTGCGCAAACTTAATTCTCGGGTTTTCTGTGAACTTTGTTCACAAAAAACACCTCGCGGAATGTTACCAGTGAACAGTAACTGCAGCCGTTACCGGTCACAGAGTAACAGCACCTTTGGGTTGCACCTGCAAAAAGAGTCTGCTATAATGAAAAACAATTAAGGAAATAAAAGAGTTTATATAAAAATGAACAGAAAAAGGTGATAAAGTGGATATTGCGAAAAAGAAAAAAGCAAGTATCCGGTCAGGAAAGAAAAAGGCAGGTCCTGGCTATAAGACCAAGATCAAAATGAAAAAAGCGAAATCAGATTACTATGATTTTAATCTGGTCGCAGTAATCATATTGATCATGTGCTTTGGCCTGATCATGCTTTACAGTACAAGCTCTTATATGGCGCAGATTAATGAAGGCGACGACATGTTCTACTTCAAGAAGCAGGCAATGTACAGTATTGGCTGTCTTGTGCTGGCAATTATAGTGTCCTATTTTGATTATCATATTCTGGCGAAATTTCCGTTTGTGATCTATGTAGCAGCCGCTTTTCTCATGGTGCTGGTAAAGACTCCCCTGGGAGTCACCTCTCATGGAGCGAGAAGATGGCTGAAGCTTGGGGTACAGTTTCAGCCGGCAGAGATTGCAAAGATTGCAGTGATCATCACATTGTCCTATCTGATCGTCAAAATGGGAAAGAGAGTGGAAACCTTGAAAGCTACTATGGTACTTCTGGGAATGGGCGGCATTCAGGCCCTGTTTGCATATGTGTTTACGGATAACCTGAGTACTGCTATGATTATTTTTGGGATTACCGTAGGTCTGGTGTTTATTGCACATCCAAAAACAAAACCATTTGTTATTCTTGCAGTTGTTGCAGTTATTCTGGTGGCAATCCTGGTATACAGTCTTTCTCATATGGATCAGAGCTCTAACTTCCGTTTACGTCGTATTCAGGTATGGCTTCATCCGGAGGATTATGCAAGCGGAGATGGCTATCAGACCCTGCAGGCTTTGTATGCAATTGGTTCAGGAGGTTTCTTTGGCAGAGGTCTTGGAAACAGTATCCAGAAGCTTGGAAGTGTGCCTGAGGCACAGAATGACATGATATTTTCTATTATTTGTGAAGAACTTGGGATTTTTGGCGCGATCATGGTTTTGGCGTTGTTTGGTTATCTGCTGTACAGATTATTTTTTATTGCACAGAATGCACCGGATATGTTTGGCTCCCTGCTTGTGAGCGGTGTTTTTGTACATATCGCTTTGCAGGTTATTATGAACGTGGCTGTAGTGCTGAACATCATGCCAAACACAGGTGTCACATTGCCATTTATCAGCTATGGAGGTACCTCCATTTTGTTCTTGATGGCAGAGATGGGACTGGCCTTAAGTGTGGCCAGACAGATTAAATTCCAGGAGCCGGAATTTATCCTATAATTCTCTTGACAAATGAGCCAGCAGATTATATACTTTCCGCAGTGTATGACATACGGCTGATGGAAGCCGGTTTTCGAGATATTTATTAAAGGAGAATGAGCAATGTTAGAAAAGATGAGTGAAATGATCGCAGAGCAGCTTAACTGCGACGCAGAGACAATTACAGCAGATACTTCTTTCAAGGATGACCTGGGAGCAGATTCCCTTGACCTCTTCGAGCTTGTTATGGCTCTGGAAGATGAGTACAACATCGAGATTCCGGCAGAAGAGCTTACAGAGCTGAACACAGTTGGTGATGTAATCGACTATCTGAGAGATAAAGGAATCGATGCTTAATTTTTTTCGCAGATGATGATCTCCCGCTACTGTTCACTGGTAACATTCCGCGAGGTGTTTCTGTGAACAAAGTTCACAGAAAACCCGAGAATTAAGTTTGCGCAGCAAACGCTACTTCTTGTGCTTGTCACAAGAAGGTTCGTCTTTCTGTGCATCGCGAAGCGCGTTACGGTGAACGGAGTGAACGTAACGATCTCCCTGAGGCTGGGCTTCAGGGGGATTTTTTCTATAGACATTTTGAATGGATTAGGTATATAATGTGAAAAGGCAGTTGCCATCACGGAATGGCAGCAGAAGATAAGAAAGAATAAACAGGGAGAATAGAGAAGACATGACTAAGATCAGAACCAGATTTGCACCAAGCCCTACAGGCAGAATGCATGTTGGAAATTTACGTACTGCGTTATACGCATATCTTATTACAAAGCATGAAGGCGGAGATTTTATTCTCCGTATTGAGGATACAGACCAGGAGCGCTATGTAGAGGGCGCTGTAGATATTATTTATCGTACTATGGAGAAGACTGGTCTTATTCATGACGAAGGTCCGGATAAGGACGGTGGATATGGCCCATATGTACAGAGCGAGCGCCAGGCACAGGGGATTTACATGAAATATGCCAAACAGCTTGTAGACCAGGGCGATGCATACTACTGCTTCTGCCAGAAGGAAGAATTAGAGAGCATGAAGCGTGTGGTAGCAGGCAAGGAGATTTCCATTTATGACAAACGCTGTCTGAAGCTTTCCAAGGAAGAAGTTCAGCGCCGTCTGGATGCCGGAGAGCCACATGTAATCCGTTTTAACATGCCTACAGAGGGAACTACCACTTTCCATGATGTAATTTACGGAGATATTACAGTAAACAATGAGGAACTTGAGGATTTGATCCTGATCAAATCTGACGGATATCCGACTTATAATTTTGCTAACGTTGTAGACGATCATCTTATGGGAATCACACATGTGGTACGAGGCAATGAATATCTTTCCTCTTCCCCTAAATACAACCGTATCTATGAGGCATTTGGATGGGATATTCCGGTTTATGTACATTGTCCACTGATCACGGATGAAACTCACGCCAAATTGTCCAAACGTTCCGGACATTCCTCCTATGAGGACCTTCTGGATCAGGGATTTGTTTCCGAGGCAATTGTAAATTATGTTGCACTTCTGGGATGGAGTCCGGCAGATAATAACGAGATCTTCAGCCTCAGGGAACTGGTTGAAAAATTTGATTATCATCACATTAATAAATCTCCGGCTGTATTTGATATCAACAAGCTTCGCTGGATGAATGGCGAGTATATTAAGAAAATGGATCCGGAAGTATTTTATGAGAGAGCACTTCCATACATGAAGGAAGTTCTGAAGGGAGACTTTAACTTTAAGAAAATTGCAGGAATGGTTCAGACCAGAATCGAAACTTTCCCTGACATTCCGGCATTGATCGATTTCTTCCAGGAAGTTCCGGAGTATGATGCATCTATGTACTGCCATAAGAAAATGAAAACAAACGAAGAGACTTCTCTTACAGTTCTGAAGGAAGTTCTTCCGTTTCTGGAGGCTCAGGAGGATTACACCAATGATCCGCTGTTCGCTTCCTTAAGTGAATTTGTCAAGGAGAAAGGTTACAAGAACGGCTATGTAATGTGGCCTCTTCGTACAGCTGTTTCAGGCAAGCAGATGACACCGGCAGGCGCTACCGAGATCATGGAGATCATTGGCAAGGATGAGACAATCCGCCGTGTGAAAGCTGCAATCGAGAAGCTTGAGAATCTGTAATGAAGAATCTGTCTCAATTATGAAGAAAAATCCATCTCAATTAAGGGCAATCGCCCACCTGTCAGGACCTATGATGGTTCTGGCAGGCCCCGGTTCGGGGAAAACTTCAGTGATCGTTGAAAGAACTGCATATATGACTGGTGAGGGGGAAATACCGGCGTCCTCTGTTCTTGTTGTAACCTTTTCCCGGGCTGCAGCAAAAGAGATGAGAGAGCGTTTTCTGAAGTTTACCGGACAGACCTCCACGGCTGTTACCTTCGGAACCTTTCACGGTGTTTTTTACGGAATCCTGAAGCAGGCTTATGGACTTGGTGCCGGCAATATTTTGTCAGAAGAAGAAAAATATGCCATTTTAAAAGAAATGACTCTGGAATTTGGTCAGGAACTGGCTCAGGAGGGAGATTTCCAGGAGGATGTGGCAAAGGAAATCAGCGTGGTAAAAGGGGGGAGGATTTCCCTGGATCACTATTATTCTTCCTGCTGCCCGGATGAGGTATTCCGCCAGATTTATAATGGGTATCAGAAGGCTTTGCGCCAGAGAAGAAAACTGGATTTCGATGACATGCTTCTTTGCTGCTATGAACTTTTTGTCAAGAGAAAAGATATTCTGGCGGCATGGCAAAACAAATTCCAATACATTATGGTAGATGAATTTCAGGATATCAACCATCTCCAGTATGATATTGTTAGGATGCTGGCAAAGCCCAGGGATAACCTGTTCATAGTGGGAGACGATGATCAGTCTATCTATCATTTTCGTGGCGCCAAGCCAGAGATCATGCTGAACTTTACCAAAGATTATCCTAAGGCAGAAACGGTTCTTTTGGACATTAATTATCGTTGTACGAAAAATGTACTTCAGGCAGCCATGAATGTGGTGGGCTGCAATCAGATCCGCTTTAAGAAGAGGCTGTCTACGCCAAATGAGCATGGAAAACCTGTGAAAGTGATGGAATTTGACAATCCAAGAGAAGAGTATGTGAAGATTGCCGCCTTTTTGAAGAAGCGGCTGGAGGCAGGAGAGAATCTGGAGGATACTGCAGTGCTTTTTCGCACCAATCAGGAGGCAGAGGGGCTTGTTGGAGCGCTGATGGAGTACCAGATTCCTTTTACCATGAAAGAACAGCTGCCCAATCTGTTCCGGCATTGGATCAGCAGAAACCTGATGGCATATCTGAAAATGGCAGCAGGAGACAGGACGCGAAAGCTTTTCCTGGAAATCATGAACCGCCCCAACCGGTATATAGCAAGGGATGCCCTGACTCAGACCACAATCTCATTTTCTGCACTGAGAGATTTCTATAAAGATAAAGACTGGATGTGCGACAGGATTACCACACTGGAAACACATCTTCGTATTCTTTCCACTTTAGCACCCTATGCTGCAGTGAATTTTATCCGAAAAGGAATGGGCTACGAGCAGTATCTGATTGAATATGCCCAGTATCGTAAAATTCGTCCAGAGGAGCTCCTTGAGGTCCTTGACCGCATACAGGAAAGTGCCAAAGGCATGAAAACCCTGGAAGAGTGGGAAAACTACATAGAGGATTACACAAAGAAACTGGCCGAACAGGCGAAAAAACAGGAGACGAAAAGGGAAGGGATTGTAATTTCCACCCTTCATGCGGTAAAAGGGCTGGAATACGATAAAGTTTATATTATGAATGTAAACGAAGGGAGCATTCCCTATAAAAAAGCTGTTCTGGCAGAGTCCTTGGAAGAAGAACGCCGGCTTTTTTATGTAGGCATGACCCGGGCGAAGAAAGAACTTATGCTCTGTTATGTGCGCCGTCAGTACGATAAAGAGCGTGACCCTTCACGGTTTCTGGAAGAAACCGGGCTGTTCTAATTTCCTCTTGTAAACGTAAACCTGATAAAGTATAATGATGTCTGTTGTGAAATTATAACAAAAAAAGAGGTAACTATTCAGGAGACAGTATTCCGCGAGGTTGTTTTTGTGAACACAGTTCACAGAAAGCCCGGGAATTGCGGCGTGAAATCATGGAAAGCATGATTTTTTGTGTATCGCGAAGCATGCAATTGTAAAGCATGTAATTGTGAAGGTACGGAACAGTTACCAAAAGAGTACTATTGCGGAAGCAGTGCAGATAAATGAAGAAAAAGATGAAATGGAGAAACCGCATTTTCTGGCTCAGGATCCTGATCATGGTTCTGGTCATTGTGGGATCTTATCTGGCATATGCCTTTATATACAGAGGCAGAAATGAGCCGCCCACCAAGAGGAAAACCACCAATCAGGAAGCGGCTTACTATACGCTTCGTGGACAGATCCAGATGCTTTCCCAGAAAGAAGAGCTGATGGCATTTGCCTTTGAAGACAGGAAAAAAGAGCGGGAATATGGAACCTATATTATTCCCGGTCTGAAAGCAACACAAACCCTTCTTACCAGTGAAGGTGATATGCCGGCCATGTGTACCACTATGACACCGCAGGGTTTGGCAGTAACAGAGGATTATGTTTTTGTAAGTGCCTATTGTCATGCGAAAAAGCATAATTCTGTGATCTATATGATCAACAAAGAATCGCACCGTTTTATAAAAGAAATTATTTTGCCCGGACAGCCACATGTTGGCGGTCTGGCGTATGACAGTGAACATCAGATTCTATGGTATTCTTCAAATACGCAGGAACTTGCCCAGGCAGTGAGTCTTACCATGGAATCCATTGAAAATTATGACTATGATGCGGGTAGGCATCCTATCGCGACCAACCAGATAGCCAGCCTTTACGGAATCGTCCGTGATTCCTTTATGACCTTTTATGATGGGTGTCTGTACGTTGGCTGCTTTACAAAATATACAGACAGTGCAATTGCAAGATATGCAGTAGATGATCAGGGAAACCTGATAAATACTATGGATGAAGGTCTGGGAATGAACTTTGGGATGGCAGTTCCCCTTGATTATTCCACCATTTCCGAACAGGCACAGGGAATGGCTTTTTATAACGACAAGCTTCTTTTGTCTCATTCCTTTGGAATTCTGCCTTCCAGAGTGGTATTTTATGAGAAATCCGATAAAAGGCTTTATGTAGATGAAAATTCTGCTGTCAGCTATCGGTTTCCGGAACGGATCGAACAGATTTTTGTGGATGGGGATGACTTGTACGTGCTGTTTGAATCCGCTGCCTATGCATATAGTTCAGCGTCTGTGAATATTGTGGACAGGGTTTTAAAACTGAGCCTTCCCAGAATGGAAGAATACCAGCAGAGCATACAGAGTAATGTGAGCCAGTATTAGAAGGATTTTTCAAACACGCTCTAGAGCCTGTAAATCTGGTGGATTTATTTAAGAATGAATCCGGGATTGTCCACATATATTAAAATTGAGAGGTGATACAACATAGAAGCAGAGCAGATTCAGAACCTGTTTGCGGGCAATATCCGCAGACTGTTGATGAATGCAAACCTTGATTATGACAAAATATATGAGATACGGTTAAGAGTAGGACGACCGCTGTTCTACACCTATGACGGAGGTGAGGGTTTCCTTACCGACCATGATGGCAAATACGTGGTGACAAGGGAAGATCTGAAGGAAACCATGGAATATATAAGTGGTTATTCCCTTTATTCCTATGAAGATGAAATGCGCCAGGGGTTTCTTACTGTTCAGGGAGGTCATCGGGTAGGTGTTACCGGAAAGGTGATTCTTGACGGCAATGAGATCCAGGGAATGAAATATATTTCCTGTATCAATGTACGTCTGGCTCACGAAGTGGTAGGATGCGCAGACCAGGTGATGCCCTATATCCGCAAAAAAGACTGGGTAGCTCATACTTTGATCGTTTCTCCGCCAAGAGGTGGGAAAACAACCCTGCTCCGGGATATTATCCGTCAGCTGAGCAACGGTGAGGAAAAGAAAAAAATGCCGGGGGTAACGGTTGGCGTTGTAGATGAGAGAAGTGAGCTTGCCGGTTCTTATCAGGGAGTTCCACAGAATGACCTTGGCATGCGTACGGATGTGCTGGACGGCTGTCCAAAGGCAGAAGGGATGGAAATGCTGATCCGTTCTATGTCTCCGGCAGTTGTGGCCGTAGATGAACTGGGACGGAAAGAAGACTTTAAAGCTGTGGAATCTGTGATTCACAGTGGATGTAAAGTAATCGCCACCGCTCATGGAAATTCCATTGAGGACGTGATCCATCAGCCTTATTTTGAAAGGCTGGTGAGAAGAAGAGTGTTTGAACGGTATATTTTCCTGGACAAGGGAGAACATGCGGGAACCATACTTGGAATTTATGACAGAAACGGGAGGCCTTGTTGAAAACAGCAGGAATCATTCTGATCCTTTTTTCCGGAACAGGTCTTGGGTTGTGTAAAAGCATGGAATTGACAGCCAGACTGAAAATTCTGGAAAAACTGGCTCAGCTTCTTCTGTTACTGAAAGGGGAAATCCGCTGCACAGGGGCGACGTTGGAAGATGCCTTTCTTGATGCTGCAGCAAAAATGCCAGGAGAGTACAGGCTTTTTCTCAAAGAAACTGCAGGATGGCTTCAGCAGCGGCCTGGAATTACCTTTGATGAGATTTTCAGGGAATGCGCGGCAAGACTGCTTCCCCTTTACAAACTTTCAGAGGAAGAGCGGGAAAGCTTTCTTTCTCTGGGTGAAAAACTGGGATATCTGGACAGGGAAATGCAGGTGGCACAGCTGACACTTCTGGAGGAGGAGCTAGGCTATAGGATAAAGACTCTGAAAAGTGCTATGCCAAAGCAGCAGAAAACATATCAGAGCATGGGAATTCTGGGCGGAATTCTGCTGGCAGTCTTGTTGTGGTAATTTCATATAATATCTGGAAAAATTGCCTGGAAAACGGTTATGTAAGGCAGATAACGGTAAGAAAGGAGGCCCCCTTGGAAGTCAGTATTATTTTTAAAATAGCTGCTGTGGGGATTCTGGTCTCCGTGCTTTCTCAGGTTCTGAAACACAGCGGCAGAGAGGAACAGGCTTTTTTAGTCAGCCTGGCAGGTCTCCTTGTGGTACTCTTCTGGATTGTACCATATATTTATGAGTTGTTTGACAGCATAAAAAAATTATTTGAATTGTGATCTGATTCACCAATATCCTGTCACCTGTGTTCAGGAGGTGGAAAATGGACATTATAAAGATTTCGTTACTAGGCGTATGCGGTGTTATTCTTGGATTTCTTATGAAAGGAACCAAACCGGAATACGCCTGTTTTATTACAGTTGGAATTGGTCTTGTGATCATGGGACTTGCTGTGGGGAAAATTTATTACCTGTTTGAATCTCTGGGGAAAATCCAGGAGACACTTCCAGTGGACACGGAATATATTTCCACACTGGTAAAAATGATCGGAATTACCTACATCGGTCAGTTTGCCTCCGGAATCTGTAAAGATGCAGGCTACAGCACAACAGCGGCGCAGATTGAGCTGTTCTGTAAATTGTCGGTGATGGTTCTGAGCATGCCGGTGCTTATGGCACTTCTGAAGACGATTCAGGAGTTCATGGTATGAGGGGCTGGAGAAAAAAACAAAAATGGCAGGTAATTGCTGCATTGTTGTTTGCAGTATGGATTCTGATGGGAACCAGAAAAATAAATGTAAACGCAGAGAACATGGAAGCAGAGAGTTTTACAGGTGAAACAGCAGTCGAAACAGAGGAAGAGACAACGGAGAAAACGGTAACAGCAGGTATTGGCTATCGTGCAGCTTCCGCTGATTCTGAGGGCATTACGGAGCAGCTGGTTTCTGACATGTCTTTCGAACAGGTACAAACTTTAATGGATGAAATGCTGGGAGAGGACAGCTTCTCCATAGGAACAGCATTAAAAAACATGATAAACGGCGAAACAGTATTTTCAAAAGAGGCGGTGCAGCAATTTCTGCGCAGCCTCTTTTTTGAACGGCTGGAAAAAGAACGGGCTAATTTTTTTCGCATTCTTCTCCTGGTGCTGGCAGCTGCTGTTTTTTCAAATTTTGCAGAGGTATTTGAAAACAGCCAGATTGGAGAGGTAAGTTTTTACATGGTATATCTTTTATTATTTACCATTCTGATGAACAGCTATCAGCAGCTTGGAGTTTCTCTTGGAAAACAGCTGGAATGGATGACTCAGTTTATGAAAGGCCTGGCACCTGCTTATTTCGTGGCAGTTTCAGCAGCATCAGGAGCTGTCACGGCTTCTGTATTTTATCAGGGGGTTCTTCTTCTGGTGTGGCTGGTGGAATGGCTTCTTCTCACTTTGATTCTGCCAGGGGCTAATCTGTATGTTCTTCTTTGTATGGTGAACCATCTTTCCAAAGAGGATATGTTAAGCAAGATGGCAGAACTTCTGGAAACTATGATCAACTGGAGCCTGAAAACCATGCTTGGGGCTGTCCTTGGGCTTCAGGCGGTACGAGGACTGGTTGCGCCTGCCATGGATGCCATCAAACGAACTGCCCTGGGCAGAACTGCCGGAGCGATTCCGGCTGTGGGAAATGCCGTAAATGCGGTAACAGAATTGATTCTGGCAGGGGCACTGCTTGTGAAAAACTGTCTTGGAGCAATGGCGGTGGTGGTTCTGCTTCTTGCAGGAGCCGGACCTGTGATTCATTATGGTCTCCTATCTCTTAGCTTTCGCTTCCTTGGTGCAGTGGCACAGCCTGTATCAGACAAACGAATCGTAGGCTGCCTTGGCACAATGGGAGAAGGCTGTGCCCTGCTTCTGCGGATCATGCTGACTGCGGAAATTCTGTGTGTGCTTACCTTTATAGTTCTCATGGCGTCTGTAGGCGGATAAAAGTAACAGTAAGCGGAAATGAACCATAATAACCTGAGCATATGACTGAGATATGGGACCAAAATGGGATGCGGGAAGTGATATATTATGAAAGAAGCCATCTACAGCTGGATCAAATGCCTTGCCATATTTTATATTCTGTTGACTATGCTCATCCATCTGGTGCCTACCGGGAAATATCAGCGTTATGTGCGTTTTTTTATGGGACTTTTGCTGATGGTTATGCTGATCACTCCCATGCTTTCCATTCTGGAAAAAGCTAAGACACTGCCGGAAAGCTTTTCCAGCCTTTACCAGCAGGAAGAAAAAAAGCGGCTCACTCTTGATCTGGAAAATCTTCAGAAAAGCCTTCTGGAAAAAGGTGTGAAGGAGCAGCTTGAGAAAAATATTCCGGAATCTTTGAAAAAGAAAGGCATAGAAGTGACGGCATGCAAAGTACATATAGAAGGGGAGCTGTTAAAAGTCTGCCTGTGGACGAAGGAGGTGCCAGATGGAGAGCTTGAGAGGGGGATAAAAGATGAACTTGCAGCAAACTGGGGAATCAGGGAAGAAAACTGTGAAGTCCTTGCTTGGGAAAATGGGAAGCAGACAATGGGTGATTCTTCTCCTTTTGGGACTTCTGCTTACGGTAATTGCACTTCCGGTATCCGATAAAAAGGATAGCTCCCCGGAAGTAAAAAGCAGTTCCTTTTTTTCAGCTTCTTCTGAGAAAAATACAGATGCAGAACGGACAGTTCTGGAGAAAAAACTGGAAGATCTTTTATCCCAGACAGAAGGAGTGGGAAAAGTGCGGGTGCTCCTTATGACGGGGGAAGAAAAAGACAGCAGCAGTTTCTACGATTCCGGAAATCAGGCGGTGACCGGAGTGCTGATCGCGGCGGAAGGAGCAGATAATTCTGTGGTTTCCAGGAATATTGTAGAAGGAGTTATGGCATTATTTCAGCTGGATGCCCATAAAATTAAAGTAATGAAAATGAAATGAGGAGAGGTAAAGTGAAAAAGATTCTGAAAAAGAACCAGGTAATCATTACTTCACTGGCGGTTCTGATCGCAGTTGCAGGATACCTGAATTTTGCAGATGTAGATCTTGGCCTGAAAAATAAGGAGGCAAGCGCGGACAGCAGCAGTATTCTGGAGGATGTAGACTATGATCTGACCGATGAAACAGCCCTTCTGGATGAGAACGGGGCGGATAGCAGCCTTACGGATGTGCAGGATCAGACCACCAGCACGCCGGGGGAAGCTGTACTTACTGCGGCTTCTGATTTTGCGGCCCAGGCCAAACTTTCCAGAGAACAGATCCGTTCCCAGAATAAAGCAGACCTGCAGGCTATTATTAACAACCAGGATCTGGGAGATGACCAGAAGCAGGAGGCTGTGAGCACAATGGTTTCCATGGCGGATCTGACGGAAAAAGAGTCGGCAGCAGAACTTCTTCTGGAAGCCAAAGGCTTCGAAAATGTGATCGTAAACCTTACCGGAGAAACGGCAGATGTGGTGGTTCCGGAAGCAGATCTGACAGATGCAAAACGGGCTCAGATTGAAGACATTGTGAAAAGAAAAACGGGAATTGCGCCGGAAAATATTGTGATCACGCCGTTAAATGAAAGCGAGGAAGAACTGGTAAATAAAGATGAATCACTGGAGACTTCCGTGGATATTGATGATGATACTACAGTAAATCCGTGATAATACTACAGTAAATCCATGATATACCCCCTTGACAGTGCAGCAGTCCTTATACTAGAATAGGAATGCTGCAAAAATGTAAGAATACACGCTCTAGAGCGTGTCTGAAATAGAGAATTCAAATAGGAGGCTAAACGTGTCGAAGTATACGAAAGAAATAGAAAAAAGAAGAACCTTTGCCATCATTTCCCACCCGGATGCAGGTAAGACTACTCTGACTGAGAAATTCCTGCTGTATGGCGGAGCCATTAATCTGGCCGGTAGTGTTAAAGGAAAGGCAACGGCCCGCCATGCAGTATCGGATTGGATGGAAATTGAGAAGGAGAGAGGTATTTCCGTTACTTCTTCCGTATTGCAGTTTCATTATGACGGTTACTGCATCAACATTCTGGATACTCCTGGACATCAGGATTTCTCAGAGGATACTTATCGTACCCTGATGGCTGCAGATTCTGCAGTTATGGTAATTGACGGGTCCAAGGGTGTTGAGGCACAGACCAGAAAGCTGTTCAAGGTCTGCGTTATGAGACACATTCCTATTTTTACTTTTATCAATAAAATGGACCGTGATGCCAACGATACCTTTGATCTTCTTGACGAGATCGAAAAAGAGCTTGGAATCGCAACCTGTCCTATTAACTGGCCAATCGGTTCCGGTAAGAAATTCCGCGGTGTTTACGACCGCAACACGAATAAGATCCTTACTTTCACAGATACCCAGAAAGGTACCAAGGAGGGAACTATTGAGGAAATCGATCTGGATTCTCCTCATGCACTTGAGGTTATGGATCCGGAGCAGAAAGAACAGCTTCTGGAGGAAATCGAGCTTCTGGATGGCGCAAGTGCCGAGTTCGATCAGGAGATGGTAAGTAAGGGAGAACTGACTCCTGTGTTCTTTGGATCCGCTCTTACCAATTTTGGTGTTGAGACTTTCCTGGAGCATTTCCTGAAGATGACTACGTCACCTCTTCCAAGAATGGCAGACTCAGGTCTTGTTGATCCTATGAGCGATGATTTTTCTGCTTTTGTATTTAAGATTCAGGCAAATATGAATAAGGCTCACCGTGACAGAATTGCATTTATGCGTATCTGCTCCGGCAAATTCGATGCCTCCCAGGAGGTTTATCATGTACAGGGGGATAAGAAGATGAGACTTCTTCAGCCCCAGCAGATGATGGCTGAGTCACGCCATGTAGTTGAGGAGGCTTATGCAGGAGATATTATCGGTGTATTTGATCCCGGTATTTTCTCTATTGGAGATACGATCTGTACGCCTGGAAAAAAATTTGCATTTGAGGGCATTCCTACATTTGCACCGGAGCACTTTGCAAGGGTAAGACTTCTGGATACCATGAAGAGAAAGCAGTTTGTAAAGGGAATTAACCAGATCGCACAGGAAGGTGCCATCCAGATTTTCCAGGAGCTTTACGGAAATATGGAAGAGATCATTGTGGGCGTTGTTGGTGTGCTCCAGTTTGATGTTTTGAAATATCGTCTGGAGAACGAGTATAATGTGGAAATTCGTCTGGAAAATCTGCCATATGAGCACATCAGATGGATTGCGAACAAGGATGAGATTCAGGTGGACAAGATCGTCGGAACTTCTGACATGAAGAAGGTTACAGATCTGAAAGGCAATCCGTTGCTTCTGTTTATCAATGCATGGAGTGTGGGCATGACAGAAGACAGAAATCCGGATTTAATATTAACAGAATTCAGTAAATAACTCTTTTCATTTTTGACGCATTTTGCTATAATTAAAGAAAGTCTCGGATAGAAATAGAACTGCGCAGATGCGTGGGATAGTCCGTTTCGTGTAAATACGCCGTAAGGCAGATTTGACGCTGGCCTCGGGGAAAGATGCGAATTTTCCGGCAGCCGGCAGATTAAACCTAGGAGGTTTGTAAGCATGGCAGAGAAGAGAACAACATATAAAATACAGGATATTGAGGGAATCGGTGAGGTTCAGATCGCAGATGAGGTCGTTACTATTATCGCCGGACTTGCCGCTACAGAAGTAGACGGAGTCGCCTCCATGGCAGGTAATATTACCAATGAGCTGGTAAGCAAGCTTGGAATGAAGAATCTCTCCAAGGGAGTTAAGGTTGAAATTGTTGACAGTGTGGTAAGCGTTGACCTTACCCTGAATATTGAATATGGCATGAATATCCTTGAGACCAGCAAGAAGGTTCAGGAGAAAGTAAAAGCAGCCATTGAGAACATGACAGGACTTGAGGTTGCAGATGTCAATATTCATATTGCAAGCGTAGATATGGAGAATGAAAAAAGCAAGTAAACGAAAAAAGGAAAGTAAACCTTTCCTTTTTTTTCTATGAATGTCTGCGTGAGCTGGCATTTCTTTGCAGGGATTTTCGGGAGTTACAGATAGTAGGAGGAAACATGAGAAGAAGGGAACAGAGAGAACATATTTTTAAGCTGCTTTTTATCAGCGAGTTTAATACACAGAAAGAAATGGAAGAGCAGCTGGCTTTATATTTAGCTGATATTGAGAATCTGGAAGAGAGCGACCGGGACTATATCAGCCGCAAATATATGAACATTATGAACCACACAGATGAGCTTGATGAGAAGCTGAACAGCATCAGTATGGGATGGAAGACAAGCCGTATGAACCGTGTTGATCTGACAGTTCTTCGTCTGGCTGTGTATGAGCTTGAATATGAGAAAGAGGAAGTGCCGGTAGGAGTTGCCATCAATGAGGCTGTAGAACTGGCGAAATGCTTCGGTTCTGAAGAGTCCGGTGCATTCGTAAACGGAATCCTTGGAAAGATTGCCAACCCGGATAAGAAGGTTGCTGCAAGAAAGGCATCTTCTAAGAAAGAAGAACAGACCTCTGCAAGACCGAAATCCGGTTTCAAGGTAAAGGATCCTTCCAAAAAGGTGGTAGTTGTTAACCGCAATGTAAGCTCTAGGGCACCGGAAAATAAAAATGAATAATGTCTATTCTGTTGGTCAGGTAAACCGCTATGTGAAGAACATGTTTACCCAGGACTATTTTTTACAGAATATTTATGTAAAGGGAGAGGTATCCAACTGTAAATACCACTCCACAGGACACATCTATTTTACCTTGAAGGACGAAGGCGGCACACTGAAATGCGTTATGTTCGCAGGTTCCAGAAGAGGTCTTGCTTTCCGCATGAAAGACGGAGACAAGGTGATAGCCGGGGGCAGAGTAGATGTTTATGAAAGAGATGGCGCATATCAGTTCTATGCGAAGGAGATTACTTTAGAGGGAGCTGGTGCGCTTTATGAAAGATACCTGGCGTTGAAGCAGGAGCTGGAGGATATGGGAATGTTTGCACAGGAGTACAAGCAGCCCATACCGGAATTTGCCCACAGAGTGGGGATTGTCACATCTCCTACAGGTGCTGCGATTCGGGATATTATCAACGTTTCCACCCGAAGAAATCCTTTTATCCAGAGTATTCTTTACCCGGCACTTGTGCAGGGAGAGGGAGCAGCGGCCAGTATTGTACGTGGTATCCGCATGCTGGACGAGGCAAGCGTGGATGTGATCATTGTAGGCCGGGGCGGTGGTTCTATCGAGGAACTATGGGCTTTTAACGAAGAAGAGGTGGCAAGGGCGATTTTTGAGTGCCATACACCTGTAATTTCTGCAGTGGGACATGAGACTGACTTTACCATCGCGGATTTTGTGGCGGATCTTCGTGCCCCTACACCTTCAGCAGCGGCAGAACTCGCCTATTTTGACTGCCGGACTCTTTTAAATTCCATGCAAGGGTATCAAGAACGGCTGGAACGGGCAGTGTGGAATAAAATTGACGTAAACAGGGCAAAACTGGAAAGATATGGAACACGTCTTCAGTATCTGAATCCAGAGAGCCGTCTGCGTGACCGTCAGCAGTATGCGGCAGATGTGCAGGAACGAATCCAGTCTGCCATGGAACAAAAGATAAAAGATAAAAGACACAGACTGTCCCTCTATCTGGAAAGGTTTCACGGTCTTTCTCCTCTTCGGAAGCTGAATCAGGGTTACTCCTACGTTTCTGATAAGGAAGGAAAGACATTGACAAGCGTTTCACAGGTAAAACAAGGGGATGGTCTGCTGATTTATGTTACAGATGGTACAATAGAGGCGTCTGTACAGAATACAAAAGCCAGCAGTTACGGAGCAGATACAGACAGTGAAAAATAAAGTCAGCATGCAGATCGTGCATAGCTAGTAAAAGACTTCTGTGCACAATGTGTGCAGCAATAAAGACGGAGGTGCGGAAGGATGGCTGATGAGAAAAAAGAAGAGAAAACTCTGGAGGAGGCTTTTTCAGAGCTGGATGTTCTGGCGGGAAGACTGGAAGACCGTGAGACCTCCCTGGAAGATTCATTTCGCCTTTATAAACAGGGAATGGAGCTTCTGAAATATTGTAATGATAAGCTTGATACTGTTGAGAAAAAAATGCTGCAGATGAATGAGGATGGTAGCCTTGGTGAATTTTCAAGATGAATTAAAAAAAAGAACAGAAGAAATTAATAAAGTGATCCAGTCTTATCTTCCTGCAGAGGAAGGTTTTGCGAAGACTATGGCACAGGCAATGAATTACAGTATTCTGGCAGGAGGAAAGCGCCTTCGCCCTATGCTGATCCTGGAAACCTTAAGGCTGTTTGGAGGAGAAGAGAAGCTGGCATATCCTTTTATGGCAGCAATGGAGATGATTCATACCCATTCACTGGTCCATGATGATCTTCCGGCTCTTGATAATGACGATTACCGGAGAGGACGTCTTACTACTCATAAAGTTTATGGGGAAGCTATGGGGGTTCTTAGCGGTGTGGCACTTCTCAATTATGCTTATGAAGTGATGCTTACAGCTTTTGACACGGCAGATACACCAGATTGTCAGGCACATGTGATTCAGGCACTGAAGGTAATGTCCCATAAGACCGGACTTTACGGAATGCTTGGCGGACAGAGTGTGGATGTGGAAAATGACGGCAAGCCTATGAGCCGTGAGATGATTGATTATATTTATGAGAATAAGACTTCTGCACTTATTGAAGCCTCTGTGATGACAGGCGCAATTCTTGGAGGTGCCACGGAAGAAGAGACTGCTATAGTAGAAAAAGCAGCAAAAAATATCGGCCTTGCGTTCCAAATCCAGGATGATATCCTGGATGTGACCAGCACCGAGGAAGAGCTGGGTAAGCCAATTCACAGTGATGAGAAGAACCATAAGACTACTTATGTGACACTTATGGGAATTGAGAAAGCATCACAGCAGGTGAAGAAGCTGTCAGATGAGGCAGTTACTTTGTTTGAAGGACTGAATAAGAAAAATGAATTCCTGTTTACTCTGGTGAACGAGCTGGTGGGACGCAGGAAGTGAAAGAAGGATACAAATGATTCTGGATAAAATAAAAAAGCCCAACGATATTCACAAAATTCCTCTGGCTGAATTTCCGCAGCTGGCAGAAGAAATACGAAGCTTTTTGATTGAATCCGTCAGCAGGACAGGAGGACATCTGGCATCCAATCTTGGAGTGGTAGAACTTACACTGGCACTGCATAATGTACTGGATTTTCCAGATGACAAGCTGATTTGGGATGTAGGCCATCAGGCATACACTCATAAGATCCTCACCGGACGAAAAGGTGAATTTGAGACCCTGCGCAAGGAAGGCGGACTGAGTGGTTTTCCAAAAAGAGGGGAGAGCAATTGCGACTCTTTTGACGCGGGACATAGCTCAGATTCTATTTCTGCAGGCCTTGGTTATGTGCATGCAAGGGATCTTCTTGGAGAGAATTATCATGTGGTTTCTGTGATCGGCGATGGTGCGCTTACAGGCGGTATGGCTTATGAGGCGCTGAATAATGCAGCCGAATTGGATACCAATTTTATAATTGTTTTAAATGACAATAATATGTCAATCTCTCCAAATGTAGGAGGAATGTCAAATTATCTCAGTGCGATCCGTACTGCAGAAGCATACACCGGAATGAAAATGAGCTTGAATAAGGCGGTAAAAAAGATTCCCCGTGTGGGAACCGCTATGGTGGATGCTGTGAGAAGGACGAAAAGCAGCATTAAGCAGCTTTTTATTCCGGGAATGCTCTTTGAAAATATGGGCCTGACCTATCTTGGACCGGTGGACGGGCATAATATGCGCCAGATGATGCGTCTTTTTAATGAGGCAAAGCGTGTGAAGGGACCGGTTGTGGTTCATGTTCTTACAGAAAAGGGACGTGGCTATGAACCTGCAAGACAGAATCCGGATATGTTTCATGGAATCGGACCGTTTGACATCAAGACTGGAAAGCCAACCCAGAAGAAGGTCTGTCCGGGTTATACAGATGTGTTTGCAGATGCTTTGTGCCAGGTGGCAGCAGAAGAAGAGAAGCTGGTTGCCATTACAGCTGCCATGCCTGATGGTACCGGGCTGAAAAAGTTTTCCCAGAGATTTCCAGACCGGTTCTTTGATGTGGGAATTGCAGAAGAGCATGCAGTTTCCTTTGCAGCCGGACTGGCACTTGGCGGAGTAGTCCCGGTGGTTGCCATTTATTCCTCCTTTTTGCAAAGAGCTGTGGATCAGATGCTTCACGATGTGTGCATGCAGAAGCTTCATGTGATCTTTGCAGTGGACAGGGCAGGTCTTGTTGGAGCAGATGGTGAGACACATCAGGGCAATTTTGACATTTCCTATCTCAGCATGATGCCTGGAATGACAGTGATGGCACCGAAGAATGACTGGGAGTTAAAGGAAATGCTTCGCTTTGCTGTGAAAGCGGATGGCCCGGTAGCAATCCGTTACCCAAGAGGTAATGCATATCAGGGGCTGCAGGAATATCAGACAGCTGTGGAGATGGGGAAAAGTGAAGTCCTTCACAGCGGTTGTAAGGTAGCAGTTCTGGCACTTGGAAGCATGGTGGAGATCTGTGCAGAGGTCTGCAGTGAATTACAGAAGGAAGGAATTGATTCTACCTTTGTAAATGTCAGATTTGTAAAGCCATTAGATACAGCTTTGCTGGATCAGCTGGCGCGGAATCACAGCCTGGTGGTAACAGTAGAAGAAAATGTGCAAAATGGTGGCTTTGGACAGCAGGTATGCGGTTATATGGAAGAACATCATCCTGGTATCCAGGTGCTGCCAGTGGCTATTCCGGATCGTTTTGTGCCTCATGGAGGTGTGGACAGTCTTAGGGTACAGCTGGGGCTTAGCGCCAATGCCATTGCAGAGAAGATAAAGAAAATTTCAGGTAACTATTCAGAAGGAATAAGAGAATGAAGAAACGATTGGATATGATGCTGGTGGAGCGCGCTCTTGCACCTTCCAGAGAAAAAGCAAAAGCATATATCATGGCCGGACAGGTTTATGTAGATGGTCAGAAGGAAGATAAAGCAGGCTCCATGTTTACTGAAACGGTGAAAGTGGAAGTCAGAGGAAACACCCTTCCATATGTAAGCCGCGGCGGCCTGAAGCTTGAAAAAGCAATGAATGAATTTGATGTAAGTCTTGAGGGGAAGGTGTGCATGGATGTAGGCGCCTCTACAGGCGGTTTTACAGACTGTATGCTTCAGAATGGCGGTGTGAAGGTATATTCTATTGATGTGGGATATGGCCAGCTGGACTGGAAGCTTCGCAACGACCCAAGAGTTGTGTGTATGGAGAAAACCAACATTCGCTATGTGGTACCGGAGGATATCCAGGAGAAACCTGCATTTTCCTCTATTGATGTTTCCTTTATTTCCCTGACCAAGGTACTGGGACCTGTGCGAAATCTTCTTACAGAGGATGGCGAAATCGTCTGCCTGATAAAACCCCAGTTTGAGGCTGGCAGGGAAAAGGTGGGAAAGAAAGGGGTTGTCCGTGATCCTGCTGTACACGAGGAAGTGATAGAGAAGGTGAGGGATTTCGCCATGAGTATTTCCCTCGAGCCATGCCATCTTTCTTTTTCTCCTATCAAAGGACCAGAGGGAAATATTGAATATCTTCTGCATCTGAAGAAAAGACTGGAGGGAACGGAGGTTCCGGACAGTCTTACTGTGAAAGTGGAGGATGTGGTTGCACAGGCACACGGAGCATTGGATAAACCGGCAGAAAAATAGTATGCAGTTGAATGCTGTTGCTTACAGGGGCAGTAAACAGATACAGGACTTTGGTATGAATAAGTTTTATATTATAACCAACAATGAAAAAGATAAAAATCTGGAATTTACAGACCGGGTAGTGGATTATCTTGGAAAAAGAGGCGGACACTGTGAAGTTCAGCTTGCAGGAAGACAGACTGCAGGTCCGTTCCACTATACGGATCCAAGAAAGATTCCGGAAGAAACACAGTGCATTATCGTACTTGGCGGTGATGGAACCCTTCTTCAGGCTGCCAGAGACATTCAGGCGGCTCACGATAAGAAGCGCAGTCAGATTCCCCTTCTGGGAGTCAATCTTGGAAATCTGGGCTTTCTGGCTGAGGTGGACAGGCAGTCTGTATACCAGGCTCTTGACAAGCTTACGGAGGATGTCTACGAGGTGGAAGAGAGAATGATGCTCTCCGGGACTGTTTACCGGGGAGACAAGGTCATCGGCAAGGATATTGCCTTAAATGACATTGTAATTGCAAGGGAAGGTCCCCTTCGTGTTGTAAGATTTAAAAATTTTGTCAATGACGAATATCTGAACTCTTATAACGCTGATGGAATTATTATTTCCACACCTACAGGTTCGACAGGATACAGCCTTTCTGTTGGCGGTCCTATTGTTTCACCAAGTGGAGAGATGACGATTATGACACCGATCGCGCCACACACTCTGAACAGCCGAAGCATTGTTTTCCCAGCGGAGGATGTGATCACGGTGGAAATGGGAGAGGGACGTCACCAGGATTGTGAAAAAGGACTGGCTTCTTTTGATGGGGATTCTGAAATTCCAATGATCACAGGAGATAAGATTGTGATCCGAAAGGCAGAGGTGAAAACCAGGATTTTGAAGCTGAATCATCTTAGTTTTGTTGAAGTGTTGAGACAAAAAATGAGGGATAGCTGATTTTTATTAATGTATCAGAATACAAATATTATTATAAGTATTGATCATGGTATGGGAATTTTATTGATAATATCATTTTCAGAATGCGTTGCAAAGGTTCATTCAGAGCTTGTTTGAAAAAGGGGTATTGTAAGTGACAGCCTTTTTTAACAGACTTCAGGGCAGAAAATCTTTGCAGGGGAGGTTAAGAAGTGAAATTAGCAAGACATGAGAAAATTATCGAACTGATAAAAGAATATGACATAGATACACAGGAAGAGCTTGCAGCCAGATTGAATGAAGCCGGTTTTAAGGTGACACAGGCTACGGTTTCACGAGATATCCGTGCACTGAAAATGACCAAGGTTGCAGGAAAAGACGGGAAATCCCGCTATGCCATCCTGCAGGATACACAGCCAGGGCTTGGGGACCAGTATACAAGAGTGTTAAATGATGCGGTTGTGTCCATTGAGGTTGGACAGAATCTGGTAGTGATCAAAACAGTTACCGGAATGGCAATGGGAGTTGCCACCGCCCTGGATGCCTTGAAATGGCCGGAAATCCTGGGCTGTATTGCAGGAGATGACACGATTATGTGTGCCTGCAAGAGCTCTGAGCTGGCGGAGGGCGTCATGGAGAAGCTGGGCAGTATTTTGAACAGAAGATAAAAATGAAAACAGTTTGCATGACCGGAATTTTCAATCAGGGTTCAGAGCTGACTGAGAACATAAAGTGGATCGGGCAGGGATTTCCTGCTCGATTGTTGCTATCTGAAGGCATGTGTTGCTTTGAAGCATATCGCTGCCTGACATTACATATGGGCAATTAGGCCTGTTTATAAGAGTATGAGAAAAAAGTAAGGAGTTACTGTCCATTGGGGATATAGTAACGTAAGGAGGTCAACCTTGTTAGTACATTTACACGTAAAAAACCTTGCACTCATAGATGAAATAGAAGTGGAATTCGGACCCGGGCTGAATATCCTCACCGGTGAGACAGGTGCCGGTAAGTCCATTCTTCTCGGTTCCATGCAGCTGATCCTGGGAGGAAAGACGTCCAGAAGCATGATCAGGGAAAATGCGCCCTATGCACTGGTAGAGCTTTTATTCCAGGTTGAAAATACGAAAGCAAAAGAGGCACTTGCTGCACTTGATATTTATCCGGAGGACGGACAGATCCTCATGTCAAGAAAAATCATGGACGGCAGGAGCATTAATAAGATAAATGGGGAGACAAGCACTGTCAGCCAGATGAAGGCCGCTGCAGCCTGTCTTCTTGACATTCACGGGCAGCATGAGCACCAGTCCCTTCTCTATGAGGAGAAACAGCTGGAAATCCTGGATGCTTACGGCCGTGAGAAAATCTTTCCGGAAAAAGAGAAGGTGAAAGCTGCCTATCAGGAATATAAGAAATGTCAGGCAGAACTGAAATCTCTGGATATGGATGAAGAGCAGAAGAATCGGGAAATGGCTTTTCTGGAATTTGAGATCAATGAGATTGAGAAAGCATCTCTGGTTCCAGGAGAAGACGAAGAATTGGAAAAGCAGTATCGAAAGCTCTCCAATGGACGCAGAATTATCGATTCCCTGCAAAGTGCCCATGCCCTTACTGGATATGACGGACAGGGAGCCGGGGAAGCAGTGGGAGAGGCTCTTCGGGAACTTTCCAGAGTGACAGAGTACGATGAACAGCTGGAATCCCTTTCCCAGACCTTAAGCGAAGTGGACGGACTTCTCAATGATTTTAACAGGGAGCTGTCCTCCTATATGGATGACATGACTTTTGATGAGTCCGTATTTTATGAGACAGAGCGCCGCCTGGATCTGCTCAATGGTCTGAAAGCCAAATACGGTCAGCGTATCGAAGAAATTCAGGAATACCAGAAAAAACAGCAGGAGAAGCTGAATAAACTCCAGAAATATGAAGAAATTTTCGAGGCTGCCAGGGAAGAACTGAAAAAGGCAGAGAAAAAGCTGGAAGCAGCCTGCAGCCGTCTTTCGGAGGTTCGTAAAGAATACAGCCATCAGCTGGAGGAAAAGGTAATTCAGGGACTAAAAGACTTAAATTTCCTGGATGTACAGTTTGCCATCACGTTTTCCAGAAGAAGCAGTTTTACAGAAAATGGTTATGATGAAATCCAGTATGAAATTTCCACAAATCCGGGAGAAAGTCTGAAGCCCCTTGGTAAAATCGTATCCGGCGGTGAGCTTTCCAGAATCATGCTTGCCCTGAAGGCAATCCTGGCAGACCGCGACCAGATCGAAACACTGATTTTCGATGAAATAGATACGGGAATCAGTGGACGCACTGCCCAGAAGGTTTCTGAGAAAATGGCAGTGATCGGGCATCATCATCAGGTGCTCTGCATTACCCATCTTCCACAGATCGCAGCCATGGCAGATTCCCATTTTGAGATTGAGAAGCAGGTTGAAGGCACCAAGACCACCACTCAGATCCATCCTCTTGATGAAGAAGCCTCCATCCGCGAACTGGCCCGTCTTCTTGGGGGTGCCCAGATCACTGGCGCTGTGCTGGAAAATGCAAGGGAGATGAAAAAACTGGCCAGGGAGTGCAAGGCATAATTCCTTTTTGTAGATTGAGAAAATGAGTTTTCAAACATGTAAGTTGAAATCCTCTGTGAGACAGGCTCCTGTCTGACAGGGGATTTCTGAATATATCAGAAGCTTTTTCAGGCAGGCTCCGGAGCGAGTCTGAAAAATCATTCCCGCAATCTGCACGCCCCACTTTGCGGTATATTTTGCCCGAATTCAGTTGCCGTAGTCCGCTACGGCGCCCTCATCCGGGCAAAATCTCCCACAAATTGTGACGCACATCTTGCAGAAAGCCTTTTTCAGACACGCTCCAGCATGTTTTCAATAAAAATTCCATACCCACTTGCCGCATCCTGGACAAAAACGTGGGTTACCGCACCGATTACTTTTCCATTTTGCAGGATGGGACTGCCTGACATGCCCTGGACAATGCCGCCGGTGGTGTTAAGAAGCCGCTGATCGGTGATATGGATGATGAAACTTTTGTTAGTGTCCTCGTGGTTCATGTCGATTCTGGTGATTTCTGCATCGTATTCTTTTACTCCATTACCTACATCACACAGAATGGAAGCCGGACCGGTCTGTACTTCCTGTTTGTAGCCGATTTTCATCTGGCGGAGGGAAATTGGCAGAGAATCATTTCCGGAAAAACTGTCTGCAAAATCCCAGAAAGAAGTTTTGGACTGGTTAAAGCTTTCAGAAGCATTGACCGTATCATCTGAAGCAGAAGCTGCGGCCTGGAGCTCTGTAATATTATTGCCAGAACTGTTGGTGAAACTGCCGTAAATTCCATTTGAACTATTTACACGAATCTGTCCGATCACATTGTCATTTCTGTAACGGATCAGCCCGGAAAGTTCTCCGGGACTTCCTTTTTCCCCTTTTTGCACTCCGAGAATCTGGGCACAGTAAAGATTTCCTCCCTTTATTGACAAAAGATTTCCTGTGTCGATATCGCTGATTCCATGGCCAAGAGCACCGAAATTTCCGTCTTTTGTTACATAGGTAAGGGTTCCGATTCCCTGGGTGTCATCCCGGACCCAGATTCCAAGCTTGTACTTTCCGGAAGCATCCTGTGCCGGGGAGAGAGAGACCGGAATGGTACTGTTATTTCTTCGCACGCTTACCGTAACAGGCTTTCCATCAATAGTTTCCAGATCGTTAATTAAATCCTGCTTGCAGGATATTTTCTGCTCATTTAGTGCAACAATATAATCGCCAGGCTTTAAAATATTTTTTGCCGGATCCTGCATCTGCCCATTTTTAGAAAGGATTTCTCCGGTGTCGATCACAAGAACTCCGTCTGTTTCCATGTAAATCCCCACTGTGCTGCCACTGACCAGAATGGTGTCTGCCTCTGTTGGTTTCACTTTAATATTCTTGAAAGCTATTTTTCCAAAAAGTCTGCAAGGCAGTTGGTAGCTGCCTTCCCCGGAAGTAGTGATTGTATCTCCGAAAGATACAAAAGGAAGATTGGAAATCTGGGAAAGGTCAAGTCCTGAATTTTTGTCAATGTGTATTTCATCCGGAATTTTCCGGTCCAGATAACGATATCCCAGAAATACCATTGTCAGAAGGTCAAGGACAAGACAGAGCAGGATAAAATGTTTGTATTTTCGTTTCTGGTACATGTTTTCACATCCTTTTCTTTTGTTTTTCACTGTGCTGGTACAGCAAATATTAAGTAACCGCTATAGTGACTTGTCTGATTTTTCATATACTGTGTCAATATAGCAGAAACTTAATTTTCACTGTACTAGTATGGAGAAAAATCATGATTTCACTCTTGTATTTTTATGAACCTGTTCCATATCTTTCAATCATAAAACGCGAAAAAAATAAACTGTGTTAAATTGAGAGGCGGTGTAAAACGCTGTCTTAATATAAAAATCCCCTCAGAAAAAATGAAATTATTGTCGTTAAAAGACGCAAAAAAGCTCGAAACTAATCGAACGAAAATGCAGTAAAAACGGCAGTTTCGGCTTGATTTCCCCATGGCAGTTCCACTATAATAGACGTTGTTACAGCAAAGGAAAATTTTTCTGAAAAATGTGCAAGAGCAAACAGGGCCCTGCTGTTTTGTACAGGTGATAGGAAGATATTGGGAAGAAAAACGCGTTTGCTTCCTGATATCAGAAATATAGCAACTTTCCGGCTGTGGATTGCCGGAGAATTTTCAAAATAGTAGAAGGAGAATGGCCTCATGGAAAAATTGAATGTGGCAATTGCGGACGATAATGAGAAAATGGTGGAGGTACTGAGTAAGATCATTGATCAGGACGAAGAACTGAAACTGGTTGGAAAAGCACATAATGGAGAAGAAATCTGTAACATCATAAAGGAAAAACAGCCTGACGTGGTTGTACTGGATATTATCATGCCAAAAGTAGACGGACTTTCAGTGATGGAGCGCTTCAGTCACGATGAAAATTTGAAAAAAGTGCCGTCATTTATTGTGGTTTCGGCAGTGGGACAGGAGCGGATCACAGAGGACGCTTTTGATCTTGGAGCAGATTATTTTATGCTGAAGCCTTTTGACAACAAAATGCTGCTGAACCGAATCAAACACATCCGCCGGGCGGGAGAGAGACGCGTCAGGGAAATGAACCGTCCAAGACAAAAGGAAGAGGAAAATACTTACAATTCAGGAAATCTGGAAACGGATGTGACAGATATCATACATGAAATCGGAGTACCTGCACATATTAAAGGTTATCAGTATCTGCGGGATGCTATTATTTTATCCGTAAATGACATGGAAATGCTGAATTCTATTACAAAAATTTTATACCCAACCATAGCCAAACGCCATCAGACAACGCCAAGCCGCGTGGAGCGGGCTATCCGACATGCCATTGAAGTTGCATGGAGCCGTGGAAAAATGGATACCATTGACCAGCTGTTTGGCTATACAGTGAGCAATGGGAAAGGAAAACCTACCAATTCCGAGTTTATTGCACTGATTGCTGACAAAATCAGACTGGAATATAAAAATCGTTCTTTCCAATGAGCCGAATTTGGGGTATAATAAAAGACAGAAGCAGGTTACTGGCATTAAGTGGCAGTAACGCTATTTGCTATTACTAAGGAGGGTTTTTTGAATGAAAAGAATTCTTTTTGCAACATCAGAGGCAGTGCCTTTTATTAAGACCGGAGGATTGGCTGATGTAGCCGGCTCACTGCCGAAATGCTTTGATAAACGTTATTTTGATATTCGCGTGATCTTACCGAAATATGCCTGCATGAAGCAGGAATGGAAAGATAAAATGGAATATGTCACACACTTCTACATGGATCTTGGATACAAGAACTGTTATGTAGGTATTCTTCAGATGGAGTATGATGGCATTAAGTTCTACTTTATAGATAATGAGTATTATTTCAGTGGACCGAAGCCATATGACAGTGCTCCGTGGGATCTGGAGAAATTTGCATTCTTCTCCAAGGCAGTGCTTTCCGTACTTCCGGTAATCGATTTCCGCCCGGACATTATTCACTGCCATGACTGGCAGACAGGTCTTGTTCCGGTTTATCTGCACGACAGCTTCCAGCAGAATCAGTTTTTCTGGGGAATTAAGACCATCATGACCATACATAACCTGAAATTCCAGGGTGTATATGATGTAAAGACGATCAAGGAGCTTACAGGACTTTCCGATTACTATTTTACACCGGATAAGCTGGAAGCATACAAGGATGGCAACTTCCTGAAGGGTGGTATTGTATTTGCAGATGCTGTTACTACAGTAAGTAATACATATGCAGATGAGATCAAGACACCGTTCTATGGCGAAGGTCTGGACGGACTGCTCCGTGCACGCTCCAACAGTCTGCGTGGTATTGTAAATGGTATTGATTATAATGATTTTAATCCGGAGACAGATATTAATCTGTCAGCTCGTTATAATGCTACCACCTTCCGTAAGGAGAAGGTTAAGAATAAGATCCAGCTACAGAAAGATTTAGGACTTGAGCAGGATCCGAAGGCTATGATGATTGGTATTGTTTCCCGTCTGACAGATCAGAAGGGATTTGACCTGATCGCTTATATCATGGACGAGCTTTGTCAGGATAGTGTACAGATTGTAGCTCTTGGCACAGGAGATGAGCGCTATGAGAATATGTTCCGTCACTTTGACTGGAAATATCATGGCAAGGTTTCTGCACAGATTTATTACGATGAGAGCATGTCTCACAGAATCTATGCAGCTTCTGATGCATTTCTGATGCCGTCATTGTTTGAGCCATGCGGTCTGAGCCAGCTGATGAGCCTTCGTTATGGTACTCTTCCAATCGTCAGAGAGACAGGTGGTCTGAAGGATACGGTAGAGCCTTACAATGAATTCGAAGGAACCGGAACCGGATTTTCATTCAGCAATTACAATGCACATGAGATGCTTTCCACGATCCGCTATGCAGAGCACATTTACTATGACAAGAAGCGCGAATGGAATAAGATGGTAGACCGGGCTATGGCAAAGGATTTCTCATGGAGTAATTCCGCACGTCAGTATGAAGAGATGTACAACTGGCTGATCGGGGAATAATGATTCTGTAAGAAATATGCCATTTAAAGTACGGATATAGATATATATGGTACATAATATATACGGTACATAATAAGATGAAATTCGGACATACTACTTTCTGTAAAGTGTCCGCCTCAGGATACAGGAGAGATTAATTTTCTCCTGTATTTTGTATATATGGACATTTGAAGGCTGTCGAAAACAAAGGTTCCATACTGTTGGTTTTCGCTACAGAAATATTTTAGTTACTGTTCACTGGTAACATTCCGCGAGGTGTTTTTTGTGAACGTAGTTCACAGAAAACCCGAGAAGTGCGGCGCGAAATCATGCAAATGCATGATTTCTGTGCATCGCGAAGCGCGTTGCTGTGAACGGAGTGAACAGTAACATATTTTAACAGGAGGCAGGTTATATGAACCAAATTTCAGAACTGGATCTACAGAATTTACGTCACCTGATTGGCGGATTTGACACCACCCATTGTAAAATGGAGGAGTATGCAAGTAAGGCTACAGATGCCCAGGTAAAACAGTTTTTCCAGAAGTCTGCCCAGTCGGCAGTGGACTGCAAAAATCAGCTTATGCAGTATTTACAGTAGGAGGTGCCGCAGATGAATGAAAAAGTGATGGTAGCAGATACCCTTGCCGGAATTAACGGTGAACTGACCCGTTATGGGGAGATGATCCCTCAGACAGAGAATCCTCAGCTGAAACAAACCTTAAAACAGATGAGAAATCAGTGCGAGATGTCCCAGGAGGAGATTTACCAGATTGCCCGTGCAAGAGGCTATTATGTGCCGGCAGCTCAGGCAACAAGGGAAGAAGTGGATCATGTCAGAAGCGTGCTTAGCCAGGGATAAGAGGGGCTAGTGTTACTGGTCACGGAGTGAACAGTAATGAGATAGTAAATAACATCCGGGTTGCAGGAAATAATTCTTGTAATTCCGGATGTTTTGCTATATAGTAGAATTACTGACAGGAAAACGACAATATAAAAGTCGTATACGATTCATTTCAAAATTTACCGGAGTTTTGTCTGTCTCCGGGTATACAAGAATTTCACACCCGTATTCCGGGATGATTCCACCGGTGAAAATAACTTTACAGTTCGTTTGGCTTAACATGAAAAATAAAATTTTTATATGGCGAGTAGGGGCTTGACAAGTGAACTGATTTAAGATAGTATGTACTACAGAGAAACGAACATAGGTTCGTATTTGCGCAAGCAAGAAGATCCTGGCTGCTGTTCACTGGTAATGTTCCGCGAGGTGTTTTTGTGAACAAAGTTCACAGAAAACCCGAGAATTGCGGCGCGAAATCATGCTTTGCATGATTTCTGTGCATCGCGAAGCGCGTTACTGTGAACGGAGTGAACAGTAACAGATCCTGGCTGCTGTTCACGGATAAGGTTCTGCCAGGTGCCTTTTGTGAATGGTAACAGGTTATACAGTCCGGTTAATGATTACAGAAATTACTACGGACTTGTCTGATTATTAAGAATAGGAGATCGGAATAATGATAAATGAAGAGAAGAAGAAAGCGCTGGAAGCGGCTCTTGGACATATTGAGAAGCAATATGGCAAGGGCTCTGTAATGAAACTGGGTGAGTCCAGTGCCAATATGCAGGTGGAGACTGTTCCTACCGGTTCCCTGAGCCTTGACATTGCACTTGGGGTAGGCGGTGTGCCGAAGGGACGTATTATAGAAATCTACGGACCAGAGTCCAGTGGTAAGACCACTGTTGCATTACATATGGTAGCCGAGGTTCAGAAAAGAGGCGGAATTGCCGGTTTTATCGATGCCGAGCATGCTCTTGACCCTGTATATGCGAAGAACATCGGCGTAGATATTGATAATCTTTACATTTCCCAGCCGGATAATGGTGAGCAGGCTCTGGAGATTACAGAGACCATGGTTCGTTCCGGTGCAGTTGACATTATCATCGTGGATTCCGTTGCAGCTCTGGTTCCCAAGGCAGAGATTGATGGTGACATGGGAGACAGTCATGTAGGTTTGCAGGCACGTCTGATGTCACAGGCACTTCGTAAGCTGACCGCTATTATCAGTAAGTCTAACTGCGTTGTGATCTTTATCAACCAGCTCCGTGAGAAGGTTGGTGTTATGTTTGGTAACCCGGAGACAACTACTGGTGGACGTGCCCTTAAGTTCTATTCATCCATACGTCTTGATGTACGCCGTGTAGAGACATTGAAACAGGGCGGCGAGATGGTTGGAAACCACACCAGGATCAAGGTTGTTAAGAATAAGGTTGCTCCGCCATTTAAGCAGGCTGAGTTTGATATTATGTTTGGTACCGGCATCTCCAAGGAAGGGGATATCCTTGATCTTGCTGCTGAGAATTCCATTGTGAATAAGAGCGGTGCATGGTATGCATACGAAGGAAATAAGATCGGCCAGGGACGTGAGAATGCCAAGCTGTTCCTGAAAGAGCATCCGGACATCTGCGATGAGATTGAACGCAAGGTTCGTATCCATTATCACCTTCTTCCAGGTGAGGAAGAAGAGCAGCAGGATGTGAAGCAAGAAGAAACTACACCAGAATCTGACGCTCCGGCAGCAGAAGAGGAATAAAATATGGCGGTTACACCTGAAGAGCAAAAGAATGCCAGAAGAAAGGCAATGCTTCTTCTGGAGCATATGGACCGTACAGAGAAAGGCCTGTCTGACCGGCTGCGTCAGGCAGGCTTTTCAGCAGAAGCCACAGAGGATGCCATGAACTATGTGCGTTCCTATGGGTATCTGAACGATTACCGCTATGCCATGAATTATATTTCCTTCCGCATGGGAACCAAGAGCCGTCAGAAGATTCTCCAGGGGCTTTCAGGGAAAGGAATTGACCGCGAGACTGCCCTTGCAGCCTGGGAAGAGGCTGCAGAGATTGAAGAGCCAGATGAACTGGCCATTCTCCGAACTACAGTAGAGAAAAAGTGTCAGCCTGGTACTGCCCTGGACGAGAAGGGGATGCGCCGCCTCCAGGGATTTCTCCTTCGAAGAGGTTTTTCCTATGGAGATATTTCCCACGTGCTGGAAGACATGAATATTACCTGTGAGAGAAGCTATTGATAAATTGCTGGATTCTTTCTGTGCATCGCGAAGCGTGTTACTGGTCGCGGAGTGAACAGTAACGCTAGACGTTTCTTTGGAAATTTAAATTTTGTTTTTGTGTAGAAAAACTTGACATAATTCTAAAAAAAAGATAAACTTGTATTGTTGTGATTGCACAATGAAAACTAAATATTGAGGAGGTGCTCCTGTGACAACAATTATTGTTGCAGTTGTCGCTGTAGTAGCCACTCTACTGATTGCAGTTCCTATTACTAGTAAAGTTTCTGTGGATAACAAAGTTAAGAAAGACGCAGAAACGATTGGGTCAGCTGAAGAAAAGGCCAGAGGCATCATTGATGAAGCCTTAAAAGCGGCCGAAACAAAGAAACGTGAAACTTTATTGGAAGTAAAGGAAGAATCTCTCCGTACAAAGAACGAACTGGAGAAGGAAACCAAGGAACGTAGAAACGAACTGCAGAAATATGAGAAGCGTGTCTTATCGAAGGAAGAAACCGTTGATAAGAAAGCTGAAGCAGTTGAGAAGCGCGAGGCAGAGTGCACAGCGAGATTTGCTGAATTGCAGAAGAAAGAAAAGAGAGTAGATGAACTCGAGCTGAAAGGAGTACAGGAACTGGAACGTGTTTCCGGTCTGACCTCCGAACAGGCAAAAGAAGAATTGCTCAGATCTGTGGAAGACGATGTTAAAGTTGATGTTGCCAGACTTTACAAGGAACTTGAGAGCCAGGCGAAGGAAGAGGCAGGAAAGAAAGCCAAGGAATATGTGGTAAATGCCATTCAGAAATGTGCGGTAGACCATGTTGCCGAGACTACTATTTCCGTAGTGCAGCTTCCAAGCGATGAGATGAAGGGACGTATTATCGGACGTGAGGGACGTAATATCCGTACTATGGAGACCCTGACAGGTGTAGACCTTATCATTGATGATACTCCTGAGGCAGTAGTTCTCTCATCATTTGATCCTATCAGACGTGAAGTGGCAAGAGTAGCACTTGAGAAACTGATCGTAGATGGACGTATCCATCCGGCCAGAATCGAGGAAATGGTTGAGAAGGCACAGAAAGAAGTTGAAACTCAGATCCGCGAGGATGGCGAGAATGCAGCTATGGATGTTGGAGTTCATGGTATTCATCCAGAGCTTCTGAAACTTCTTGGACGTATGAAATTCCGTTCAAGTTATGGACAGAATGCGCTGAAGCATTCTATTGAAGTAGCACAGCTTTCCGGTCTGCTTGCCGGTGAAATTGGTGTAGACGTGCGCATGGCGAAACGTGCCGGTCTGCTTCATGATATCGGTAAATCTATTGACCATGAAGTTGAGGGATCCCATATTGAGATTGGTGTAAACCTTTGTAAGAAATATAAGGAATCACCTATTGTGATCAATGCGGTAGCAGCACACCACGGTGATGTGGAGCCAGAGAGCCTTATTGCCTGTATCGTGCAGGCAGCAGATGCGATTTCCGCGGCGCGTCCAGGTGCCAGAAGAGAGACACTGGAGACTTATACCAACAGACTGAAGCAGCTTGAGGATATTACCAATCAGTTCAAGGGGGTTGAGAAATCCTTTGCAATCCAGGCTGGTAGAGAAATCCGTGTTATGGTAGTTCCTGAGCATGTGAATGATTCTGAGATGGTACTTCTCGCAAGAGACATAGCGAAGCAGATTGAGGCTGAGCTTGAGTATCCGGGTCAGATCAAAGTCAATGTGATCCGCGAGAGCAGAGCTGTTGATTATGCCAAATAATCGGAGTTAATTTACATTAAGAAATATTAAGAAACCGCTTCCGCATTTTTCATACTATATGAAGGATGCGGAGGCGGTTTTTATTATGAAAGTCCCGGACGGCAGCCATGAACGAGCTATGCTTGCATGGGCTGATTCATGGAAAATCAAAAAGAATTTTTTTATGTAATTCATAATCAAATCATCGCTTGCGTACAATGGTACAGGGTGAATATATGGAAAATTTACTCAGTATCAAAAAGAAAAGTTTTTTTCCAGGACTGACTTTGCTGCTTGCAGGATTTCTTGCAGGAATGCTGATCCCGAACTTTATATACCGTTTTTCCTGGAAGCAGCAGGCATTTTCCGCAGTGTACCTTTTGGAAACCTATGGGAAAACAGAAGCAGGAGGAATCGATTATCTTTTGCAGATTCTCTGGATGCGCGGTGGGATTTTTTTCCTTTCTCTAATCTGTGGTTTTACTGTATTTGGAGTCCCTATGGCAATTATGGCGATGTTTTTTACCGGGATTGGACTGGGAATCGTATTTTCCATGTCTATTCTGCAGTTCGGACTTACCGGAGGCGCAGTTGCCGTAGCACTTCTTTTTCCGCATTATCTAATCTATCTGCCATTATGGGATTCGGTGTATCAGATGGTCTACAGGGAATCTATGGGAATCTGGCGCAATCATGGAATTTTTCCACAGAAAGTAAGCGCTTATCTCCTGAAAGTGCTCTTATATACAGCTTTATACGGTGTGGGAATTCTTTTGGAATGGCGTGTAAATCCATGGATTTTAAACAAAATTCTGGATTTTTCGAAATTTTTTGAATGAGAATAATATGAAAAATACAAGATATAGTATTGGTTACCATAAAAGCGACGTTATTTTGTAAAATGGGCAAAAAAAGCTTGTTTTTATACGATTTTTGGCCGAAAAAAAGGTTTGATTTTATGTCAATTACAAAGTATAATACAAATACATTTTAAGATCAGTTATTGTGGGGAGGTAGCCCGTTCCTGCAATAAAGCGTGAAAGAGCAAATGCAATGGACAATAGGAATTCCGGGCGAAATCTCCCACAAATTGTGACGCACATCTTACAGAAAGCCTTTTTCAAACACGCTCCAGAATCTTTTTCAAACATGGTCTAAAGCAGTATGATCGTGGACTATATGAAATGAATTTATAACAAAAGAGACAGGAAGTAAACAATATGGAACAGGAAATACGCGAGTTTATTGAATACTTACATAATACGAAAAAAACATCCCAGAATACAGAGGTTTCCTATCAGCGGGATCTGAACAAGATGGCTGCATACCTGGAAATGAAGGGGATTATGAAAGCGGAAGATGTCCGTGAATTTGATCTTATGGGATACATGGATTATATGGAGAAAGAGAACTTCGCGTCATCCACTATTTCAAGAAGTGTTGCTTCCATGCGTGCTTTTTTTCAACACATGTTTGCACTTAGGAAGATGGAAGAGAACCCCACAGATAATCTGAAATCTCCAAAGGTAGAGAAGAAGCTTCCGGAGATTCTCAGTATTCAGGAAGTTGACGATCTTTTGAAGCAGCCAGATCTGACTACGCCTAAGGGAATTCGGGATAAGGCTATGTTAGAGCTTTTATATGCTACTGGTATGCGTGTCAGCGAACTGATCCATCTGGAGACCACAGATGTAAACCTTCAGCTTGGCTATGTGGTTTGCCAGGAGAATAAAGAGCGTATCATTCCGATTGGAAATGTAAGCAAGGAAGCGTTGAATCTTTATCTTGAAGAGGGACGTAAGGTATTTGTGAAAGATGATTCAGAGCATGCGCTGTTCACAAATTGCTCCGGTAAGGCCATGAGCCGTCAGGGATTCTGGAAAATGCTGAAAGGCTATGCCCAGGAGGCTGGAATTCACAGAGATATTACGCCACATACATTGAGACATTCTTTTGCAGTACATATGCTGCAGAATGGAGCAGACATCCGAAGCGTCCAGGAAATGCTGGGACATTCCGATATTTCTACGACTCAGGTATATTTAAGCATGAATATTAATCGGATGCGAGATGTGTATATGAAAGCACATCCAAGACATTGAGAAGAGCGGATAAGATGATAACTGTCCATGGGTGAGACCTGTGGGCAGTTTTTTATGTAATAGGAAATTCCGTTGGAATTTCCTATTACATAAAAAGCCCTACCGGGCAGGATCGCACTGTGGCGGAAAGGTAGTTGTCGCTCGAGGCGACCCGCCGCAGGCGGAGAATCCTGCAAGCAGGATTCTTTTTTATGCAATAGGAAATTTTGCAAAGTAAGATTCTTTCTTGTATTATAAAATTGTCTGACCGAAAATGCTATCGGAAGATATTAGAGTGTGCCTAAAAAAATCTCCCGCATTCCGAAATCAGAATACAGGAGATAAATAAATATTATTTCTGAAAATATACCGCAAAGTGGGGCGTGCAGATTGCGGAAATGATTTTTCAAACAGGTGCTAGCACATCTCAGCGATTGTATAAAGCAGCTTCTCAGATTCTTCCCATCCAAGACAAGCATCTGTAATGGATTTACCATATACATGATTTGGTCCGATTTTCTGATTGCCTGGCTCAATGTAGCTCTCGATCATAAGACCCTTTACCAGTCCACGAACATCAGAATCAACCTGACGGCTGTGAAGAACTTCTTTGGCAATACGGATCTGCTGCTCGTACTGCTTGTTGGAGTTGGAATGGTTGGTATCCACGATGGTAGCCATGTTCTTCAGGTTCTTAGCGGAATATTTCTCGAAAAGAAGACGAAGATCTTCGTAATGGTAGTTGGGAATAGCTTCTCCGTGTTTGTTTACAGCACCACGAAGAATGGTATGTGTCAACTCATTTCCAGTAGTTTCAACTTCCCATCCCCTGTAGATAAATGTATGGCTTCCCTGAGCTGCAACAACAGAGTTCAGCATAACACTGAAGTCACCACTTGTAGGATTCTTCATTCCCGCCGGAACATCCATACCGCTGACAGTGAGACGGTGCTGCTGATCCTCAACAGAACGTGCTCCTACAGCAACATAGGAAAGAAGATCGGAAAGGTAACGCCAGTTCTCTGGGTAAAGCATCTCGTCCGCACAGGTAAATCCGCTCTCCTCAATAGCGCGGATGTGCATTTTACGGATGGCAACAAGACCGGCAAGCATATTAGGTTTTTTCTCCGGATCTGGCTGGTGTACCATTCCTTTATAACCCTCTCCGGTAGTACGGGGTTTATTTGTATAAACACGAGGAATGATTAAAACTTTATCCGCGATCTTGTCCTGAACTTTGCGAAGTCTCAGCAGATAGTCGCATACAGCATCTTCATTATCTGCAGAACAGGGACCAATGATTGCAAGAAATTTATCGGATTTTCCGGTGAATACGTCACGGATTTCCTGATCACGTTTCTCTTTCAGTGCCTTGATCTTTGCATCAATGGGATATTGGTTGCGGATCTCGTCGGGGGTTGGAAGCTTTTTGATGAATTCAAATCCCATGGTATTTTCTCCTTTTATCGGCAAAATTTGTTTTCGATTCAATATTATAGACTATGATGGAAAAAATGTCGATAGGCAAATTGCAGGAATGATTTTTCAAACACGCTCCAGTCTGTTTAGATAAATGAAATGAAGCAAGGTAAGAATTAGTTGGGAAAGGAGCATTCCGTAAAAATATCCACGGATTCCAAGCACAGGAATGGAAAAGAAAACAAATCCAATTCGGATACACACTCCTGCAATATTGTGAAAAAGGCAGGTATCCGGGCGCCCGAGGCCGTTCAGAATACTTTCCAGTGCAGTATTTGTATAAAGAAAAGGGCAGATAAAAGCTAACGTCCTTATGTAAATCCCCGCAGTTTCACTGTGAAAAAGAAAATTTCCCAGTGATTTTCCGAAAATAAAGAAAAAGAATGTACAGAAGGCTCCGAAGAAAAAGCAGTTTTCACAGGTGCGGCGGATCACATGACGGATTTTTTTTTCATGACCGAGGGCCTGTAAACTAGCCACAGAAGGCATCAGCATAACAGAGGCAGAATTTGTCAGTGTTGCCGGGAAAAGAATCAGCGGCAGCGCCATTCCGGTAAAAATTCCGTACACAGACAGGGAATCAGTCCGATTTATTCCAGCCAGAAGCAGTCTTTGGGGAATAAGAACCATTTCGATGCCAGAGAGTAAGGTAAGCAGCAGCCGGTTGACAGAATGGGGAACTGCAATCTGGGCGATCTCTTTTATAAGAGCATTTATGGAAGTGGCAGTATTGTTTTTGGCAGAAGCTGGTTGTATATGTGAAATATATTTTACAGCAGAAGGTGAATTTCTGTGAGTGCCTTTGTTTATACGAGAAAATACTCGTAAAATACGTCGAAGCAGTCTGGCGGCTGGTTTGTAATTTTCCCTGGAAAAATCCAGCCCAAGCGCCAACATACATGCTGCAGTGGCTGTAAGCTCACTGAAAAGTGCACCTCCGGCCGCTATTACAGGGGTAATCTCTTTTTTCTGGGAAATCAGAATCAGGTAGATCACGTAAGTGCTGCCAATCCGGGAAGTCTGCTCAAGAAGCAGGATAAAAGCTGGAATTCCAGTCGTTTTTCTGGCATAATAAAAGCTGTTTACGCATGAATGCAAGGCTGCAAAAGGAAAACTAAAGGCAAGAATACGAAGCAGAACCGTAGTACGCGGCTCTTTTAACAAAGCAGAAGCCACAAAATCTGCATTCCAATAGACCAGAAAAGATAAAAGTCCGCAAAGTGCCATCGAAAGAAATGTTCCAAGAAGCAGCGCATCTCTGGACTCTTTTTCTTTTCCAAGGGCAGTGAAAGAGGCACACAGCCTGGAAATAGCAGCCTGAATGCCCATACAGCAGGCTGCCAGTACGATTGCGTGAACCGGAAGCGTAAGCTGGTAAATTCCCACTCCCTGTGCACCAATAGTATGAGATAAGAATATTCTATAGAAGAAACCCATCAGGCGGCTGACAAGGCCGGTAAGAGTAAGAATCAGGGTTCCTTTGATAAAAAGTTTGTCAGACATAAGAATCCGCCTATCCTCTTCATCCTTTTAGTTAGTTTATGCTGTAAATGTGCCTTGACAGAACTGCTATTATCTGGTAAAGTGGGATAGAAATCCAAGAGAAATACTAGGAAATAGAAAAGTACCTAAGGAGATAGATGAAATAACCCTTTCCCGGGAGTCTTTCATATCGAATTGATACCAATAAACCAGGAGGAAGAAAAATGGGAAAAATGATATATCTGGATAATGCGGCTACTACCAAGACCGCTCCGGAAGTAGTAGAAGCAATGCTTCCTTATTTTACCGAAATGTATGGAAATCCATCCAGCATTTACGACTTCGCATCCAAGAGCAAAGAAGGCGTCAGCAAGGCAAGAGGCCAGATCGCAGATGCACTTGGTGCCAAGAAAGAAGAAATCTATTTCACAGCTGGCGGTTCAGAGTCTGATAACTGGGCACTGAAAGCCACCTTTGAAGCATATAAATCCAAAGGAAACCACATCATCACAACCAAGATCGAGCATCATGCAATCCTTCACACCTGCGAATATCTTGAGAAAGAGCGCGGAGCGAAGATCACATATCTTGATGTAGATGAGAATGGTATTGTGAAGCTTGACGAGCTTGAGAAAGCAATCACACCAGAGACCATCCTAATCTCCGTTATGTTTGCAAACAACGAGATTGGATCTATTCAGCCAATCAAAGAGATCGGTGCAATTGCCAAAGAGCACGGCATCCTTTTCCACACAGATGCAGTACAGGCTTTTGGACAGGTGCCGATCAATGTAGATGAATTAGGAATCGATATGCTCAGCTCCAGTGGACACAAGCTGAATGGACCGAAGGGAATCGGCTTCCTTTACATCCGTAAGGGTGTTAAGATCCGTTCCTTTGTACACGGTGGAGCGCAGGAGAGAAAGCGCCGCGCAGGTACAGAGAATGTTCCTGGAATCGTAGGTTACGGTGTTGCTGCAGATCGTGCAGTCCGCACTATGAAAGAACGTACAGACAAAGAGATTCAGGTAAGAGATCATTTCATTGAAAGAATCCTGAAAGAGATTCCGTATGTGAAATTAAATGGTGACCGTACCAAACGTCTTCCAAATAACGTAAATGTAAGCTTCCAGTTCATCGAAGGAGAGTCCATGCTGCTCATGCTTGACAATTATGGCATCTGTGCATCCAGCGGTTCCGCCTGTACATCAGGCTCTCTGGATCCGTCCCATGTACTTCTGGCAATCGGACTCCCGCATGAGATTGCACATGGTTCCCTGCGTATGACCTTAAGCGAGGAGACTACCATGGAAGATGCTGATTTTGTAGTAGATAAGCTGAAAGAAATCGTAGCTTACCTGAGATCAATGTCTCCATTATATGAAGATTTTATAAAAAAACAGTAACTGTTCAGTACCTTCACAGTTACACGCTTCGCGATGCACAGAAATCATGCTTTGCATGATTTCGCGCCGACATTCTCGGGCTTTCTGTGAACTACGTTCACAAAAAACACCTCGCGGAATAGTGCCTGCTGAATAGTTAAAAAAATAAAAAATTTGATTAAAACACTTGCCAGGAGGAAAAAAAGATGTATAGTGAGAAAGTAATGGATCATTTCCAGCATCCACGTAATGTTGGAGAAATAGAGAATGCAAGCGGTGTCGGTACAGTAGGAAATGCCAAATGCGGCGATATTATGAGAATTTTCCTGGATATCGATGATGAGACACATATTATCAGAGACTGCAAATTCAAAACCTTTGGCTGCGGTGCTGCAGTTGCAACCAGCAGTATGGCTACTGAGATGGTAAAAGGTAAGACCATCGAGGAAGCTATGAAGCTTACCAACAAGGCTGTTATGGAGGCTCTTGATGGACTTCCGCCAGTGAAAGTACACTGTTCTCTTCTTGCAGAGGAGGCTGTACATGCTGCACTGTGGGATTACGCACAGAAGCATCACATTGAGATCGAAGGTCTGAAGAAACCGAAGTCTGACATCCATGAGGGTGAAGAGGCAGAGGAAGAAGAGTATTAATAGTTACTGCGAACTGCAGTAATTATGAGGTGTCGTCATCGATACAAAAGAATAATATTTTTTACAGGAAACCGAATCCTTAAGCAGATTTATTTCGTTACAGATAAATAGGTGGTAAAGATGAGGCAGACCGTAAAGAGAATTCATCAGGGCGGATGTTATCATCTGCCCTGAATTTGTTGCTGCTTATAATAAAGTTACGCGAAGTATACTTCTGTGAGCAGTAATCTGATTTTTTTAACATGCTCCAGGAAAGAAAAAGAGTAAAAACGAAACATCCTTAAAGAAAACATAAGAATGAAGGAAGTAACGATGACAGGACTGACAAACGAACAGGTACAACAAAGAATTGAAGAGGGGAAAATCAATGCCAATGAGAACCCTAACACAAGAAGCTATAAGCAGATCATAAGGGAGAATGTGCTTACATTTTTCAACTTTCTGAACCTGGCTCTGATGATTATGGTATTGCTGGTTGGCTCCTATAAGAACTCCATGTTCATGGGGATTATTGTGATCAATACGGTGATCGGAATCATCCAGGAAGTGCGTGCGAAAAAGACGCTGGATAAGCTGGCTATCCTTACGGAGAGCAAGGCAGTGGTCTTGCGTGAAGGCAAAAAATGGTCTATCTCCACGGAGAAGCTGGTTCTGGACGATATCCTTTTTCTGAAAACAGGAGATCAGGTGCCTGCAGATGCCAAGGTGCTTGAGGGCAGTATTGAGGTCAATGAATCCCTACTGACCGGTGAATCGGATAACCTTCAGAAAAATGAAGGAGACGAGCTTTTTTCAGGAAGCTTTGTCACATCCGGAGAGGCCTGCTGTCAGGTTATCCACGTTGGCAAGGATAATTACGCATCTCAGATTACCAGCGAGGCTAAGGAATTTAAACGTCATAACTCAGAACTTCGTAATTCCCTGAATGCGATTCTGAAGACTATAAGTGTGATCATAGTTCCTATGGGAATGCTGTTGTTTTATAAGCAATATTACATTGCGGGAAACGGAATCCGGGATGCAGTAGTGAATATGGTGGCTGCTGTCCTTGGAATGATCCCTGAGGGACTGGTGCTCCTTACCAGTGTGGCGCTGACTCTTGGTGCGCTGACGCTGACCCGTAAGAATACTTTGGTGCAGGAATTGTATTGTATTGAGACTCTGGCGAGAGTGGATACCCTCTGTCTGGATAAAACCGGAACCATCACAGCCGGTACCATGTGTGTGGAGCAGGTACAGCCCTATGTGGAGGGTATGGAGATCAGGACTCCGGAAGCAGAAAATGAGAATATAAGCGAAAGTACAATAAATGGAACAGCGAATCAAGCTCAGAAAGTTCCAGAAATGGCAGCTGCAGAGGCGCAGTCTGAAGTATCCGTGGTTGCGGCACAATTGCAGATAGGAGCTGTTATGGGAACTACTGAACAGCTGTCAGCACAAGATTCACAGGGCAATGTCAATACTGATTTGGCCATCAGCGGCGCCCAGCCAGAACTGACCATGGGCGAGATCGAGCGTGTCATGGCAAACATGATGTCCGTTTTAAAGGATAAGAATGCCACCGCAGATGCACTCCACAAACGCTTCTCCAGAAGAACGGACATGCCGGTAGATCATTGCATTCCGTTTTCCTCAGACCGCAAATACAGCGGTGTAGCCTTTAAAACAGAAGGAACTTATCTGATGGGTGCTGCTCAGTTCCTTTTTCCGGATGGAAATGAAGACTTGATCAAGCAGTGTGCTGCTTATGGAAAAGAAGGCTTACGTGTTCTGGTGTTGGCGCATAGCCCAAACCTGAATCGGGAGAATGAGCTTCCGGAAGGGTTAAAGCCGGTTGCGTTATTTATGCTCACTGACATTATCAGGGATAATGCCCCTGAAACCTTGGCATTTTTCAAAGACCAGGGCGTAGATCTGAAAGTGATCTCCGGTGATGATCCTGTGACTGTTTCTGCCATTGCAAAAAAAGCAGGCCTGGAGAATGCAGATAAATATATTGATGCCACCACTATCACTACACCGGAGGATATGGAGCGTGCCGTTGCAGAGTGTTCCGTATTCGGCCGTGTAACCCCGCAGCAGAAGAAAGAGATGGTGCTTGCCCTTCAGAAACAGAAGCATACAGTTGCCATGACCGGTGACGGTGTGAACGATGTTCTGGCACTGAAAGAGGCAGACTGCAGCGTAGTTATGGCAGAGGGAAGTGACGCTGCCAAGAACATTGCAAATGTAGTCCTTATGGATTCTAATTTCGCTGCTATGCCGGAGATTGTGAACCAGGGACGCCGTGTGGTGAACAACATCCGCACCGCAGCTTCCATGTTCCTGATCAAAACTATTTTCTCTGCGCTGCTGTGTCTGATTACTATTTTCTGGGGCGATAGCTATCCGTTTGAGCCAATTCAGATGTCCCTGATCAGTGCCTGTGCAGTGGGTATCCCAACCTTCCTGCTCGCCCAGGAAAACAACTTCAACAAGATTGAGAGTGGTTTTCTGCGTTATGTATTTATGAATGCATTCCCAGCAGCAGTCACCATCACGGGATGTGTATTTACCATTATGCTGGTCTGCCAGAACGTTTACCATAGCAATGTAATGCTGAGTACAGCCTGTTTCCTGGTAACAGGATGGAATTACATGGCAGCTTTGAAGACGGTATACGCGCCGCTTAGCAGGTACAGGAAAATCATTATTTACGGTATGCAGTTTATTTTCTTCTTTGCAGCCGTATGTGTGCAGAACCTGCTTGCACTTGGCTCACTGGAGTTCGGAATGATCATCCTGGTATTTATCCTGATGACCTTCTCTCCGGTCGTAATCGAAGTTATCACAGAATGGTGCAGATCTTTGTATAACAAGGCACATGAGAAGGAAAAGAAAGGAATTATTTCTCTGTTTTTGGAGAAAGTGCAGAAATAATGACTGACCTGGTCTTGAGTGGCAATCAAAAATAATACCTCAAGCTGAATTTGAAAAGAAACGCAAAAAATGCTTCATCGCTTATTCTGGCGATGAGGCATTTTTTTAACACGTTCTAAAAGCCGGGCTGATGTGAGAAGCTGATCGCTTCTGCAGTGCATGGCAAAATAGGGTTTCCTTATAGCTTTACAAAGGTTGGTTTCCGGTTTTCAAATACTGTATAATATTCAAATCCGCATTCTTTCAGTACCTTTGATGCTTTGTCAAAGGCATAGCCGATTTTATCCGGTGTATGCGCGTCAGCACCAATGGTGATGATTTCACCCCCTAGTTCTTTATAACGTCGGATGATATCCGTACATGGGTTTGGCTCTCCAAGCCTGTAGTGATAACCGCCGGTGTTGACCTCCAGTCCTACATTTGTGTCTGCCAGTTTTTTCAGAATCGCATCCAGAATGTTCCGATATTTTTTATAAGAATAAAACTGGTTCTTGTTTGGACCGTAGCGGACAATATAATCCAGATGTCCATAAGTGTCCATTTCATGAAATGCATCCAGATTCTCCAGAATGGATTCGAAATATTCAAGGTAGGCCTGTTCCTCGTTCCTGCCCTGGAAAAATTCCGGGTAGTAGGGGTCGGCACCGTGGACTACGTGAGAAGAACCAATCACGAAATCGAAAGGATATTCTTTTAAAAGATTGTGAAAATATTGTTTAAGATGAAGCTGCAAACCGATCTCAATACCGAAATGGATGTGAATCTGATTCTTGTAGGTCTCTTTCAGTTCGTTGAGTTTGGTGTAATAGGCGGGAATATCCAGGGCAAATTCCAGGTCATCCGGAGTTGGTGGATAGTCTGGATCCAGATGCTCTGTAAAGCAGATTCCCTTAAACCCCAGTGCAATGGCCTGGCGGATCATATCCTCAGTGGGAGTGCCGGAATCTGCGGAAAATTCAGAATGCATGTGGCAGTCCCACAAAACTCCGGGAGAGTTGGAAAGTATTTTCATAATAACCTCCTTATGAATTATAAACCAAGCAAAGTATTTTAAAAATATATTTTCTGTAAATATAAAGATATATTTTATGGATAAGTGTACAGCGAAGGAACATGTGAAAAAAATTCTTCCTACACGAAAAAGAAAGGAAAAAATGTGCATAAATGCTGCCACTGTGTCATAAAAGGGACTTAATTGTCTCATTTGAGAGCAGTATATCATATCAGAGGATATTTGTGGCAATTTGCTTGTTATTTTTTTGAAAATAGGCTTGAATTTTTGTTCGGAATTAGGTACAATACGCTATAGGTTGATGTTTCTTTCACAAAGATTGAAGCACTCACATAATTTTTACCATTTAATTCATAGGAGGAATTTATCATGGCAGTAAAAGTTGCAATTAATGGTTTTGGACGTATTGGTCGTCTTGCATTCCGTCAGATGTTCGGTGCAGAAGGATTTGAAATCGTTGCTATCAACGACTTAACATCTCCTAAAATGCTCGCTCACTTATTAAAATATGACTCAACTCAGGGAAGATATGCTCTTGCAGATACAGTAGTAGCTGGAGAGGATTCCATCACAGTTGACGGAAAAGAAATCAAAATTTATGCAAAAGCTAACGCTGCTGAGCTTCCATGGGGAGAGATCGGTGTAGACGTAGTTCTTGAGTGTACTGGATTCTATACATCCAAAGACAAAGCTCAGGCTCATATCGATGCAGGTGCTAAACACGTTATCATTTCCGCTCCGGCTGGAAACGACCTTAAGACAATCGTTTACAATGTAAACCATGAGACTCTTACAAAAGAGGATCACATCATTTCCGCAGCTTCCTGTACAACAAACTGCTTAGCTCCAATGGCTAAAGCACTTAATGATCTTGCTGCAATCAAATCCGGTATCATGTGCACAATCCACGCTTACACAGGCGATCAGATGACACTTGACGGACCGCAGAGAAAAGGCGATCTGAGAAGATCCCGTGCAGCTGCAGTTAACATCGTTCCGAACAGCACAGGTGCTGCTAAAGCAATCGGTCTTGTTATCCCAGAACTGAACGGCAAACTGATCGGTTCCGCACAGCGTGTTCCAACCCCAACAGGTTCTACTACAATCCTTACAGCAGTTGTTGAAGGAAATGTAACTAAAGAGCAGATCAACGCAGCTATGAAAGCAGCTTCTAACGAGTCCTTCGGATACAACGAAGATGAGATCGTTTCCAGCGATATCGTTGGTATGAGATTTGGTTCTCTGTTCGATGCTACTCAGACAATGGTTCTTCCACTTGAGAATGGCACAACAGAGGTTCAGGTTGTTTCCTGGTATGATAATGAGAACTCCTACACAAGCCAGATGGTTCGTACAATCAAACACTTTGGCAAACTGCTTAACGCTTAATCAGAAGCAGAGTAGGGTTTTCGAATGCTGACAAGCCACGGCTTGACAGCATATGAATAAGACTCAGAGAAGGGTCCGGTCTGAATAGGACCGGACCCTTTTGTCTGTATAAAAAGTTAAATTTTATAAGGAGGCATAACAAGATGCTGAATAAGAAATCTGTTGATGACATCAACGTAAAAGGCAAAAGAGTCCTCGTAAGATGTGACTTCAATGTACCTCTGCAGGACGGTAAGATTACAGATGAGAACCGTCTGGTAGCAGCTCTTCCTACAATCAAGAAGCTTGTTGCAGATGGTGGAAAGATTATCCTTTGCTCTCACCTTGGAAAACCGAAAGGAGAGCCGAAACCGGAGCTTTCTCTTGCACCTGTTGCAAAACGTCTCACAGAACTTCTCGGACAGGAAGTGAAATTCGTTCCAAGCCCGGTTGTTGTAGATGACACTGTAAAAGCAGCAGTAGCTGACATGAAAGACGGCGAGATCATTCTTCTTGAGAACACTCGTTATCGTGCAGAAGAGACTAAGAACGGTGATGAATTCAGCAAGGAACTTGCTTCTCTTTGCGATGTATTTGTAAACGATGCATTTGGTACCGCTCATAGAGCACACTGCTCTAATGTTGGTGTTACCAAATATGTAGATACAGCTGTTGTTGGATATCTGATGCAGAAAGAAATCGATTTCCTCGGAAACGCTGTAAACAATCCTGACAGACCATTCGTAGCTATCCTTGGCGGCGCTAAGGTTTCCAGCAAGATTTCTGTTATCAACAACCTTCTTGACAAGGTAGATACTCTGATCATCGGTGGTGGAATGTCCTACACATTCTCCAAGGCTATGGGCGGACATATCGGAAAATCCCTTTGCGAGGATGATTATCTTCAGTATGCATTAGACATGATGAAGAAAGCAGAAGATAAAGGCGTTAAGCTTCTTCTTCCTGTAGATAACAGAATCGGAGATGACTTCTCCAACGACTGCAACATCCAGGTTGTAAAACGTGGCGAGATTCCGGATGGCTGGGAAGGAATGGACATCGGACCAGAGACAGAGAAACTTTTCGCTGACGCTGTAAAAGATGCCAAGACAGTTGTTTGGAACGGACCGATGGGCTGCTTCGAAATGCCGAACTTCGCTCGTGGTACGGAGGCTGTTGCTAAGGCTCTTGCTGATACAGATGCTACCACTATCATCGGTGGTGGTGATTCCGCAGCAGCTGTTAACATCCTCGGCTATGGTGACAAGATGACACACATCTCCACAGGTGGCGGTGCATCTCTTGAATTCCTGGAAGGAAAAGAGTTACCAGGTGTAGCAGCAGCTAACGATAAATAAATAGAGCACTTAATGAAAGCAAGCTGTAAGCGCAGCTTGAATTATGTGCGAATTTGGTTCGAAGGAACTTAATGAGAGCAAGCCAACGGCGCAGACCAGCTGATTTTCATATATGGTGATGTCGCCTGCCGGCGACATGTCCGTTTAGTGAATCGGACTTCCTTATTACACAAAAGGAGATATATAAAATGTCTAGAAAGAAAATTATTGCCGGAAACTGGAAAATGAACATGACTCCAAGTGAGGCAGTTAAATTAGTAGAAACTTTAAAACCATTAGTAGCAAACGATGACGTTGACGTAGTATTCTGCGTACCGGCTATCGATATTCTTCCTGTAGTTGAGGCTGCAAAAGGCTCCAATATCCAGGTAGGTGCTGAGAACATGTATTTCGAGGAGAAAGGTGCTTTCACAGGCGAGATTTCCCCGAACATGCTTACAGACGCTGGTGTTAAATACGTAGTTCTCGGACACTCTGAGAGAAGAGAGTACTTCGCTGAGACAAGCGAAACTGTAAACAAAAAAATGCTTAAAGCATTTGAGCACGGAATCACTCCAATTATGTGCTGTGGAGAGACTCTTGATCAGAGAGAGCAGGGCGTAACTATGGACTTCATCCGTCAGCAGGTTAAAGTTGGTTTCCAGAATGTTACAGCTGATCAGGCTAAAACAGCCGTTATCGCTTACGAGCCAATCTGGGCTATCGGAACTGGCAAAACAGCTACAACTGAGCAGGCTCAGGAAGTATGCGCAGGAATCCGTGCTTGCATCGCTGAGATCTATGATGAGGCCACTGCAGCAGCAATCCGCATCCAGTACGGCGGATCTGTAAACGCTAAGACAGCTCCGGAATTATTTGCTCAGGCAGACATCGACGGCGGTCTTGTAGGCGGTGCATCTCTGAAACCAGAGTTCGGCGATATCGTAAACTATAACAAATAATAAAATAATAGCTATTTTTTAGCTAATGTGTCCAAGCAAGAAGTAATTAAACGCCCCTAAACACAAGGTTGATTGGTAAATATTACCAATTGAATTGTGGGTAGGGGCGTTTTATAATTTACCTACTATCACCTTTTGGTATCACTTTTGGAAAGAAAAATCACTGTCATTCAAAAAAGTGATAATTGCTACAGGGGAGGAAGTAAATGGCGAAGAACTATGAGGGTAGAAAAGAAAATGGTGAAGGCAATGTAAGAAAACTGCCAAGCGGAAAATATGAATGTGTAGTACAAAGCAAATACATTAATCCAAAGACCGGGAAACCCAAAAGAATTAAACGAGTGGGAGAAACAGAAAAGGCAGCCCGTGAAAAAGCAAAGCTGGATCTTGTCGCCTGGGAGAAGGAAATTGAGAGAGGCAGAGATACAAAGATTAATAAAGCCAAGACCTTTGGCGAATATATGTCTGAATATATTGAGACAGAGGTAAAGCCCAATATAACTGGAAGCGGCTATCATACATATATTAATAACATGAACCGGAATTTCTTTGATTTTCCAATATCCAAGTACCAGCTTCATATGCTGAATGCTGTGGAATTTGAACGGTATTTTGACACGATATTAGAATTAAAGAGTAAGAAAACCTGCTCTCTGCCGATGCAGCTATGTAAACGCTGTTGTAAATGGCTGGTTGATCGGAGCTTGCTTAAAGAGAATTATGCTGCCCAGGTGAGAGTAAAAAAGGAAATCTCTGATGAATACGACAAGAAAAGAGAAGATGATATCAAAAATCGTAAAGAAGTATTCACGCCAGAAGACATTCAGAAATTTTATTATGCCTACAAAAATAATATGGGACAGTATCCGGTTGTTGTATTATTTCTATTGGAAACAGGGCTTAGAATCGGAGAATTTGCCGCTTTGAGAAATGACAATGTGGATCTAGAGAATAACAAGATTCATATTGTAGAGGCACGATCTGTTCGTTTTAAGGATAATGATAAGGAAAAAGGGATAGAATATTACACAAAAGTTCCCAAAAATGGAGAAGCCAGGTTCATAATGATGTCGGATCTATGCAAGGAATGTGTATTGTATATGATGGAGCAGACCCGACTTAAATGTAAAGACAATCCGGATGACTTGCTCTATCCAACATTTGCTAATGGTAAGAGACGTTCAAATGCTTCTATGGAAGTGTGCTTTAAGGAATTATGTGACAAGCTTAATATTGACAGAGATGTGCATCTCACTAAAGGCGGTCAGATGAAAGGGCTGTGTCTTCATTCACTCAGACACACTGCAGATACCATGGCGAATACTGCAAAAAATGCAAATGTAGTGAATACTGCATTAAAAATGGGGCATAAGGCAATCAGTGTAGAGAATGTGTACACACATGCTACAGAGGAAGCACTTAGTAGTGTTATGACACCATCCCAGGCCGTTCTTGAGGAATACAAAAAAGATTCCGATGTTCAGAGCAAGGAAGAAGAATTGTATAAAATGTATCTCAAATTAAAAGAAAAATTCGAATGAGGATAAGGTGCCTTATGGAAGTTACATGGAAATTAGGCAATACATATTTAAAAATCCAGGATTGTGAGTCGGGTTGGAATTTCACAATTCTGGATCTTTTTATTTTCATAAATTGGTGTAGGATAGGCAGAAGCAATGAAATTAGGTATCGTTATTACGAGGCCGATTTCATAAATGTCCATATAAGTTGTTAAATGCCTTTAGACGCTGATAGCTAGAGCATTTAGCGGATTTCCGACTTGGATAAAACTCTATATAAATTCATGTAATTTTTTGAAAAATGGCCCACTTTGTGGCCTACTAACTTTTGATCGAAGTCCTAATATGGTAAGAAGAAGCGCCTGTAGGAACGCTTCTTTTTTTCTGTACAGGAAAGACCGCCTGTGGTGCGCTGCTGAATTTAAAAATGCCCGCACGGAGGCGGGCATGATAACAAGAAAATCCCTGGATTAGAAAATATAAAAATTTTACTCGCCAAATCGTTATCAGATTCTTCATCATTTAGAAGATAATCCATATCTGGAAGTCCATTCTCGTTTCTCCTGCTATATAATATTTTGTAAATCATTTTGCATGGATGTTCGCTGATAATAAGTATTTATGATATCCTGTAAAGTAATTGTATTCATCTTTTCTTCAGTGTTTTTTTGAATTTCATTATAGAATCCCTGCAAGGACAACTGAATATTAATGCCAACGCCACAATCAGGGTTGGTATGAGTATCTAAATGAAGTAGCGGTTTCTCGCCCTCCACTGCTTTATAAATATCCAGCAACGTAATCTGGTCTGCTGGTTTTGAAAGAGAAGGACGGGCATGTCCGGCTACACTGGTCATAAGTTCGGCCTTTTTTAGTTTTAACATGAGCTGGCGTACAAAGCCGGGATTTGTATGGATACTTTCTGCAATTGAGGCACTGGAGAGTGAGTTTTCCTGGTTGATAGCAATCAGAACCATTACATGGACAGTATCGCTTAATTTCGTTGAGTATTTCATGATAAGAAACTCCTTGTAGTATGATATAATGATTTTGGTTTCACGTTTTTGAGGCGAAAATATTTCTGGTTTGTCAAAAACATCCCAAGTTCTCAACAGCTCTTTTTAATGTGTTGAGAAATTGTACATATTTTTTATTTTGATGATTGTAAATAATATAATTACAACTATAATGAAATTTAAAGGAAAAGTCAACATAGTAATAAAACTTACGGAGGATTGTATAATATGCTGATTGTGGACAAATTAAAAGGAAATTTATATACCAGAATCAAAAAACATATGACTAAAAAAATGTATCACCTTTATTATCGTGAAAACAGGGAAGCTTCACAGTCTAAAGAAGAATATGAAGCAAATTTATTAAGAGCATACCGACATTTAGACGCATGCAGATTCAAAAATAAGGGATGGCCATGTCCAACATGCCCAAGTTGCTGTTTTTGTGGAAAAGATTATGAAACTATGACTGAGGTAATGGATTTTGCCCGGGAATGGATGAAAGAGAATCCGGACAAAGCCAGATTTATGAAACCACCCAAATTCTTGCATAAACATTGATTATTATATGATGCGATAAAATGTTCGCAAAGGGGAAGTTATGGAATACAAAAATCAAACAGAAAATCGTGCATTTCAGGAAATGCTGCTGGCAGCAGTAAAACGGTTACAAAATCGTTCTGGAGAGGAGATTGCTGCAAAAAGTGGGGCTGTTTTTCATAGCAGCCGAAATGTGCTTGAAGTACTGAGTTTTTATGAAACGATTGAAATTCAACTCCCTGAGTTTCGTATTAACTCAAACATGGACGAATGGCATTATCTGACATTGCTGCATTATCTGGATATGGCCGATGGAACAGAAGGTTCACAGAAGCTCATTACTTTTGGTAACCTGAAAGATGGATTGATTCGAGGAACCAAGTTTGACCGGACCGCAGAGCAGAAACTGGAAAAGCTTTTGCAGGATAAAGATCCTGAGAAAATTCAGAAAGCATGTAAAAACCTGGGTGCAGAATTTACAGAGACAAAGGCGGATTTGTGTGCTGTTTTTCCAGTTCTGCCAAGATATCCGGTAACTTTAAAAATATGGTTTGCAGATGAAGAATTTCCTGTATCTGGCAAAATATTTCTTCAGGATCATGCCGATCATTATCTAAGTGTAGAAGATGCGGTAACAGTTGGAGAAATTTTGCTGCAAAAATTATCGGAAGCCTTTTCTTCTCTCTGATCATGAATCAGAAAACTTTCCAGCCCGGCTTTGATAAATTTGTCGATTACTGTCTGAATCTGTTTCCAGTCATTACAGTGATTGCGGAGCATCAGTCTGTTGATGGAAAGGCAGCCATTCATTTGAAAATAAAAAACCGATTCTGCCTGTTCAAAGGTCAGGAGGCTGTGTGACATAAGCCAGGTCACATAGCCTTCTTTTGTATTTTCTGCTATTTTTTCCAGAAGAATAGGGGCAATTGCATCATCCAGAAACAGTGCCCTGTATTGTGATTCCATCTGTATTTTCTGACAGAACGGATAGGAACAGCTTTTTTGATTTAGACAGAATAAATGATCTACCGTTGTTAACATATCCTGAGTCATATCATTAAAAATATCTGATAATACATCATGGATATCGTAGTAATGAAGATAAAAAGTGCCACGGTTGATTTCAGCATTTTTGCAGATCTCTGTAACTGTAATTTTCGTAAAACTTTTCTGCTTTAACAATTCTAAGAACGTATCTTTTATGGTTTGCCTGGTATAGCGGGTACGGCGATCTTGTTTTCTCGTTTTTTCTGACATTATATACTCCTGTATTAGTTAGTATCATATAATTTCTCAACAATTTTTCTGATGTGTTGAGTAACCATACAAATCTCACAGACTGATTATTGTAATTTATATAGTAACAACTATAATGAGGTTTAAAGAAAAAGTCAACAGATTGTTCAGAATTTTAGGAGGAAAAACATGGGACATGTAATTGCAGTATCAGGAAAAGGTGGCGTAGGAAAAACAACTCTTTGTGGATTGTTGATCCAGTATTTATGTGAAAGCGGAAAACGTCCGGTCCTGGCGGTGGATGCAGATGCAAATGCAAATTTGAACGAAGTGCTCGGTGTTGAGCCGGAGGTCACACTTGGGGAGCTGAGAGAGGAAATTGAGCGGGCAGGCGTAGATCCACGATATCAGATTCCATCTGGTATGACGAAACAGGCATATCTGGAAATGCGTCTTTCTGATGCGATTGCGGAAGAAGATGATTATGATCTGATGGTAATGGGGCGAACCCAGGGACAGGGCTGCTATTGCTTTGTAAATGGTCTTGTACAGACCCAGGTTCAGAAACTGCAAAGCCATTATCCATATATTGTGGTTGATAACGAAGCAGGTATGGAACATATCAGCAGAGGAATCCTGCCAATGATGGAAGTTGCCATTCTTGTAAGCGATTGTTCCAGAAGAGGTGTTCAGGCAGCCGGACGTATTGCGAAGCTGATGAAGGAGTTAAACTTTAAACCACAGAAAACTGGACTAATCGTGAATCGTGTTCCAGATGGAAAACTGGATGCCGGAACTCTGGAAGAAATCCGAAATCAGGGACTGGAACTGTTAGGCGTTGTACCACATGATGACCAGGTATATCAGTATGACTGTGATGGAAAGCCGATCATACGGCTTCCGAAAGATTCTCCTGTAAGAAGTGCACTGGGAGAAATTGTAAAGAAGTTAGGATTGTGAGTTGGAGGATTGAAAGTTTGAAGATTGAGTAAACAGAAATATTATTTGATTTGGTATAACCAATTGCAAAGAAAGGAAAATCTTCATGAGAAGTCATTGGACAGAAATAGAAAAATATTTAGAAGACCAGAAGATAGCGCAGGAACTGATTGGAGAACTGAGAGATTTTCACATGCGTTATGAGGTAGAGGATCAGGTAAAGGAACGAGTAGAAAAACCGGATATCCTATTTTATGGGAAAAAGATTCTGGAAATGTCAATAGCAGCACTTCTTCAGGGAGATAACCTGTTACTTTCCGGTGTGAAAGCTACAGGAAAAAATGTACTATGTGAGACACTGGCATGGATATTCGGAAGACCGGAATACGACATTTCTTTTCATGTAAATACAGACAGTGCCGATCTGATTGGAACGGATACCTTTATAAATAATGAGGTTCGCCTTCGGAAAGGCCCTATCTACCAATGCGCGGAATTTGGAGGATTTGGAATCCTGGACGAAATCAATATGGCAAAAAATGATGCCGTTTCTGTACTGCATGCCACATTGGATCATCGGCGCAGAATCGATATTCCAGGATATAACAGGATTTTACTTCATCCGGCAACACGATTTATCGGTACGATGAATTATGGTTACGCAGGTACCAGAGAACTAAATGAAGCACTGGTTTCAAGGTTTATGGTAATCGATATGCCTGAAATGGATGAGGATAGTGTCCTTTTTATATTAAGGCAACATTTTCCAGATGGGGAAAAAAGTGCACTGAAAGCTTTTGCAGGACTGTTTCTGGATTTGCAGATCAAAGCTTATCATGGAGAAATCTCAACAAAATCTCTTGACCTGAGAGGATTGGTTTCTGCTGTAAAAGCAACAAGAAGCGGACTTTCTCCAATTGATGCAATCCAGATGGGAATCATAAATAAAAGTTTTGATGTATTTGAAAAAGAGATCGTAGAAGATGTGGTTTCTACCAGAATCCCATCTTCCTGGACCGGAAAAGACATATGGGGGTAAACTTGTATGGAGGATGTCAGATGGCCGGCGGAACAACTGGAAGAACATCATCTGGAGATCAGCAATCGTATCAGAAATCTTTTTTGGACAGTCAGTGGTGATTATGATACGGAATTTGAACCGGACACAGAAAAATATGTTTATTCAAAACAAACGGTTCTGTATGAGGCAGTGAAACAGGGTGCTTTTGCACGATATTTTGATCAGAAGAAACTTGGCATGTATTTGATGAAAAAATTACATTTTTCTGCTGGAGAAGATATGCTTTTACCTCTTGCTGGATTATGCATGGATGCTGCAGTGAATCGGTTTACCATTCGAGAACGTTTGGGAACAAAGGAAATCAGAGAATGGGCGTTCAGAGAATTGGAAAAGGCCGAGGAAGAGCAGGTATCAGACAAAGCTGGAACAGGCCTGATTCACAGGATCAGGCTTCTGTATATAAGGCATGTTCTGGAGAACACAGACGATAAGGGAATGGATCCACAGGCAGAGATTGCATTGTACAAGATTCTATCTCTGAAGAATGCGGAAAATACGGAAGATGTCATAAACGTGATAGATGAGATTTATAATCATGTTCTGGATCCTTCTTTTGAAAAAAGGAATGGAAATCTGGAGAAGATTCTTAATTTACCGGATATGGCATTGGCCAATGACGCGTGGCAGGAATGCATGACGGATGAACAGATGGAAGACATCATTCAAAAATATCTTTCTAATCTCAAAAAAAAGATGATGAGTCTGGATATCAAAAACAAAAAGAAAAAAAGACTTTATTTCTCTCCGGAAAATGAAGAAGTTCCGGAAAGCCCGGAGAATTTAAATCCACAGGCAGTGCGACGGATACGGGAATATGTGGAACTGAATTACGGAAAATCGTATCTAAGTGAATCGGAGCAGGCCAGAGTCAACCGGAAATTTTGTACAGGAATCCACAAAAACTGTATCCTGTATCTTACAGATGGAATTTTACAGAACCCTGTGATAAAAAATAATCAATACCGTTTTTCTCAGCTGCAGTTTGAAAAAAATAAAGCCTATTATGGAAATAATCACTGGATCATCAAAAGAAATATTTCTGTGTTGGCAGAGTCACTGAAACGGGCGTTTATAATCCGAAAGGATGATTTTGTCAGCAGATCTGATGCAGGGCAGCTTGTTCCTGAGAGGTTATGGAAAATTGGAAGAACAGACGATGACAAGTTATTTAATAGAAAAAAGAGATCAGAAGATTCTGAGTTTGTAATAGACGTCCTGATTGATTCCAGTGGTTCCCAGGCTGGCAGACAGGCTCAGGTAGCGGCGCAGGGATATATTATCAGTGAAGCATTAAGCCAGGCAGGAATTCCTCATCGGGTGACAGGATACTGTGCTTTCTGGGGATATACAGTACTTCAGAGATTTCGGGATTATGAAGATCCAAGGGAAACAAATGAAAGAATCTTTCAATTTCGGGCATATGCCAATAACAGAGACGGGCTTGCACTGAAAACAGTCTCTTCCTCTCTCATGGAGCGACCGGAAAAAAATAAGATTTTAATCGTATTAAGTGATGGAAAACCCTGTGATATGAGCATACAACGACCAGGAACCCGCCAGCCCAGGATCTATGACGGAGAAGGAGCTGTGAAAGATACTGCATATGAGGTGCGTCGGGCCAGAAATCAGGGAATTTTCGTAATTGGTATTTTTGTAGGGAATGAAGAAGAGCTCTCTGTGGAAAAGAGAATTTATGGAAAAGACTTTGCCTATATTCGTAATATCAGTAATTTTTCCCGTATGGTAGGAACTTTTTTGCGAAGACAAATTGATATGGAATGAAAATGGAGGAATCACTATGGGTAAAATTGAATTTTCCACTTGCCAGGATGTAAGAAATCAGAAAAAGATACAGGAATTAGATTGTCCACGCTGTCATGAACAGGGAGGCATTGAAGCCTTTGTGAAAGACGGGATACTAGCAGAGGACGGAGTATGCGATAACTGCGGATATATTCTTTCAGAAGGAACAGAACTGGAGGAAGTGGAGTAAGACAGTTTGAAGTATGGTCATATGTAATTCTTATTATTTAGAAAAAAGAAGAGGAGTAAATATAGAGATGAAAATAGCAGTTTGTGGAAAAGGTGGATGTGGAAAAAGTACAGTAACCAGTCTGTTGGCTAAGGCTTTAGCCAGACGAGGAAAAGAAATTTTGGTAATTGATTCCGATGAATCTAATTATGGTCTACACCGACAGCTAGGTATGAAGCTTCCCAGAGATTTTACAGACTATTTCGGTGGTAAGCAAAATGTTTTAAATGATATGATGTTATCAAAATTTACTCATCAGTTTTTTGAGAAAACCTGGACTATAGATGATATACCGGAAGATTATTATAGTCTGAAGGACGGTGTAAAACTGATGACCAGTGGAAAAATTCATCAAGCAAATGAAGGGTGTTCTTGTGCTATGGGAACTGTTATGACTCAATTTATCCAAAATCTCAGGCTTACAGAAGACCAATTTGCGCTAATGGATATGGAGGCTGGTATTGAACACTTTGGACGTGGAATTGATAACGGTGTAGATTTGATATTGATAATCATAGATCCATCCTATGAATCCCTACAGCTTTCCAAAAAAATCGGGGAATTATCGGAAAGTATTCGAAAACCATTTTATTACGTTCTCAATAAAGTAACAAAAGAGAATCAGGAAATGATGTATGAAGCTGTATGGAATTCAAATCGAGTCGCTGTATCTCTTAGTGCGGATCCTGGCATTATGGGAGAGGGGCTGATGGGGAAAGAACTGTCAGAAAAACCAGATGCTATTGAAAACTTAACAGAATTCCTACTTTCTATTTAACAGAATAAGGAGATTTAGAATGTTACAGGATTACTATGAAAAACATAATCTGGAAATGAAACCATATGAATACTACCTTGCGGAGTTTCAGAATGTAAATCCAGAGGGTGTTACAAGTCGGCTGGATATACCATTTGATGATAATAGCAAGTCATTTATAATAAAGTTTATGCAGAACACATACACGATCAGTTATCCAGAGTTCGAAATTCATTGCATAGATAAATCAGATAAAGATGCGATTTTGTGTAATGATATTCATGCAAAAATCTTGATGTTACGATATTTTTCAGAGGGAGATTATATGAAAGCTGCGGGGGATCTTTTGTCCTATCGTGATCTTCCTTGGGGAGAGGTTTATTATAGGCAGTTTTATGGGCGTTGTATTATGAGGCTCGCGAAAACATATGGAAATAGACAAGATGTTTTTGAAAGATTAATGGAAAAATTGGCAGGGATACGCCAAAAGTATGGAGATGTATCCTACGAATTTGAAGTTTTTCGTGAATTAAAATTATGTTTTATTTTATGGTCAGGTGATGAGGAATTTCCACCTTCTGCACAAATTCTTTTCTCTGATAATTTTCCAATGGCATTTGCAGCTGAGGATGTAGCGTATCTTGGAGATGTTATATTAGATTATATGAAACAAGAAGAAAAGGATACCTGAAAAAGACGAGGGAGTTAAAGGAGGAAAAAGAGAATGATCAGTGTTGAAATGGAAGATGTTTTGGCGGTATTACAATTATGCAAACCATATATTATCGGTATTATTGCTGCACTTGTAATTGGAATCGTAATTATGGTTGCATGCCGCAGGATGTCCAGGGACAAAAGATTTCTGATAAGAGGAGAAGCTGTGATCGCAATGGTTCTTGCTGTTGTTGTCTGCGTGAATATGATCTGTTTTGGACCAATGGCTACATTGATTGGACTTGCAACGGGAAATGGAACTTTAAGCGATGAAACAAATGAAGAAGCTGCGGAAGTGGCAGAAGAAATTATGGAAGACGGAATTGTTCTTCTGAAGAATGAAAGCTTGCTTCCTTTAAATGAAACAAAAAAACTGAATATTTTTGGCTGGGAATCTATTAATCCGGCTTACGGAGGAGCTGGTTCCGGTGGAATTAATGATCTGTATGATATTGTCAGTCTGAATCAGGGACTTGAAAATGCCGGATTTTCTATTAACCAGAAACTGGTTGATTTTTATAACAATTATGGTGCAGATGATCCGGAAATGTCTATCCAGAAACAGAGCTGGACATTACCGGAGCCACCTGTAGATACATACAGTGATGAGCTTATTAAAAGTGCGAAAGAGTATTCTGATGTGGCAGTTGTGGTTCTTTCCAGAAAAGCAGGTGAAGGTCATAATGATATTCCTATGGATGTAAGAAAAGCAGCATATGATAATAATTCTGATGAATATGATGATTTTCCTGAGGGAGAGCATTATTTACAGCTTTCACAAACTGAGAGAGATATGGTGGATATGGTTTGCTCAAACTTTGATAATGTCATTGTAATTTATAATGGAGCAAATCAGTTTGAACTTGGTTTCGCAGATGAATATCCTCAGATTAAATCTGTTGTATGGTGCCCAGGAACGGGAAATGTGGGATTTAATGCACTTGGTAAAGTATTTTCAGGTGAAGTCAATCCTTCCGGAAAAACACCGGATACATTTATTTATGATATGACGACTGCTCCGTGGTGGAATAATGCAGAAAAAACAGAGTATACAAATCTGGCAGATATGGCTGTTGAAGGAATGAACGCAGGAACTGCGCAGGTGTATGCTCCGGCATTTACCAATTATGTGGAAGGCATTTATGTAGGATACAAGTACTATGAAACAGCTGCACAGGAAGGTGCGATTGATTACGACAAGACTGTACAGTATCCATTTGGATATGGTCTGAGTTACACAGAATTTGAACAGAAAATGGGTGAACTGGAGGAAAAAGACGGACAGATTTCTGTAGATGTAGAAGTAACCAACTCCGGAGATGTTGCCGGAAAAGATGTAGTAGAAGTGTATTATAAACCGCCATATACAAATGGAGGAATTGAGAAATCTTCTGCAAATCTAATTGAGTTTGAAAAAACAAATCTGCTTCAGCCGGGAGAATCTCAGACTGTTACAGTTACATTTAGTATAGAAGATATGGCCTCCTATGATGAGAATAATGCAAAAGCGTATGTTCTTGAAAAAGGTGACTATGTAATCTCTATTAACAGTGATTCACACACTGTGCTGGATCAGAAAACTTATACTGCAGATAAAGATGTAGTATATAAGGGAGAAAATAAAAGAGCATCAGATGATACTGCAGCAACAAATGTATTTGAAGATGCAAAAGGCGATGTGACATATTTATCACGAGCAGATCATTTTGCAAATTATGAAGAGGCTACAGCAGCACCGGCATCTGCAGAGCTGGGTGAGCCATATGTTTCTGAATATCATCTGAACAGCAATTTTGATAAGACTACATATCTCAATGGTGAGGATGTAATGCCGACAACGGGAGCAGATAATGGACTTACATTAGCTGATATGCGTGATGCTGATTATGACGATCCTCGTTGGGAAAAACTTCTGGATCAGCTTACTGTTGATGAAATGGCAAATATGATTGCAATGGCTGGTTATCAGACAGCAGCCATGGATTCTGTGGGAAAAGTGGCTACACTTGATTTTGATGGACCAGCAGCAATTAATAACAACTTTACAGGAGTTGGTTCTATTGGATTCCCAATTGAAGTTGTGGTTGCATCCACATGGAATAAGGAACTTGCACAGGCCTGGGGTGAATGCATGGGCAAGATCAGTCAGGAAATGGGTGCAGAGGGCTGGTATGCACCAGGTATGAATACTCATAGAACCGCATTTGGTGCAAGAAACTATGAATATTTCTCAGAAGATGGAATTCTTTCAGGAAATATGGGAGCAAAAGCAGTAGAAGGAGCAAGAAAATACGGAGTTTATTCTTACATTAAACATTTTGCTATGTATGAAGGTAATGCCAAAATGGTAAGTGTCTGGTCGAATGAGCAGGCAATCCGGGAAATTTATCTGAAACCATTCGAGATTTCTGTAAAACAAGGTGGAGCAAATGCGGTTATGGTTTCCTGGAGTTTCCTTGGAGATAAATGGACTGGAGAATGCAGTAACCTTATGAATACAGTTCTCAGAGATGAATGGGGATTCAGGGGAATGGCGCTTACAGACTTCTTCCGAAACAATGGTCATGGATTTATGAATGCAGATGCAGCTTTGGCGAATGGAGTAGATGTAATGTTGTCTACATTCAATGGAGAAGAGAACAATGTAGCCAATCCAGAGCATCCAACATCTGTACTTCAGATGAGAAATGCCTGCAAAAATGTCATGTATACAGTTGTAAGCAGTTGGGCTTATGATGGAGAACACGAAGAAACAGGTATGGAAAACTGGAAAAAAGCAGGAATTGGTATCGACACTGTAATAGCCCTTTTCATGGCAGGAATGGAAGTACTGGTAATTAGAGGATATAAGAAAAGAAAGAATGCTGAATAAGGATGAAAGTGGGATGGAAAACAATTATGAAACAGTAAAAATTGGTTGAAAAGATGACAATAGAAGAAAAGGCAGCGATCCTCAGTGGAAAAACTGTCTGGCAGACCAGAGAAATTGACAGGTTTTCCATCTCGTGTTGTGCTGCTGAAACAAAGGAAAATGGCCGTTTGATTATGGGTGCTGAGGATGTATGGAATGTTTCGCTGACAGCACCAGAGGCGAAGCTTTATCTGACACATATGGATAATGTTGCTCATGCATCAGTTACACGCTTTACGATGCGTGGCCAATTAACAGCGTACGGTGTTTCTAACTATGATATGCTGGAAGACGGGGAAACTGTTGTTTACTAAAAGACAGTCAGCTCTGTGGAGAAGAAATTTTTTTGTTTTCACAGTCCTGACAGATGCCATGAAGCATATCTCCGCTGCAATGCAGCCGGAAGCCATGATCTTTATACAAATGCTCTTTAAATTCATCCATAAAGTCACAGTCAAGATGCACAACCTTGCCACATCTGATGCATTTCAGATGTAGGTGTTCTGTGCATTTTTTTTCTTCTCCTGCAAACTGAAACACAGCTTTATCACTGTTCAGATCCGGATATTTGATTACAATATGCTCGGCGCAAAGCTTGTCAAGATATCGGTATACAGTTGTTGTATTTACCTTAATTCCTTCAGTTTTTAAATATTTTTCAATATCAGCCACACTGACAGTGACAGCCTTCTGGGACTTCAAATACTCCAGAATAATCTGTCTTGTTTTTGTAGTATAGGGTTTTCGCTCAGCCATTTTCTTTATTCCTTTCATATGTGCTTTTTTCTATTGTATCTTTTTATTTCGCCTAAGTCAATTATGCTCCAGAAATGCAAATAATTTGCAAATATTATTGACGGCCGGTATTCTATGCGTTATTTTAATAAACGCAAATGGTTTGCGCTTATTTTAAGCGGATGAGATAATATGCTTTTGAAATTTTATTTTCAGGCACATCAGGTTTGTGCAGAAAGGATTTTATTATGAGAAAAAAATTATTAACTAGAACAGCACTTGCAGCTACAATAGCACTTGGCATTGGTTCTTTTAATCTGGCATATGCAGCAGAAACTGAGGATACTTCTTCTGGAAAAAAAATAAATGTTATGGCAAGCTTTTATCCTATGTATGATTTTGCAACAAAGGTTGGAGGGGATAAGATTGAGGTTACCAATATGGTACCTGCCTTCTGATTTGACGCAGGATGCATGGATAAATGTAACAGGTACATATCACTATGACAAACATAAAGGGATGGAAATTACTGTCACTGATATAGAAGACGCAGAGCCGTCAGAAGAGGAATATGTTTATCCTATTTATTAAACAGAGATAGCTTGATTCAAGAAAACTATTTATAAGGTATATATTTTGCTCCATCAGAATGTTTGAAACAGAGCTTTGGGGCCTTTTATCTATCATTTATTAACTCCGGAAATAGAAAATAATTTTGTGTAAATGCAAACTATTTGTATTATAGATGCTGGCGCGGGACAGAAAAAAATGCCGTTACTGTTCACTCCGTTCACAGTAACGCGCTTCGCGATGCACAGAAATCATGCTTTGCATGATTTCGCGCCGCAACTCTCGGGTTTTCTGTGAACTTTGTTCACAAAAAACACCTCGCGGAATGTTACCAGTGAACAGTATCAAAATGCCAACAATATTTGCAAATAATCTGCAATTTACATTGACCAACATCGAATAAAAGCGTACAATGCGATATTGGCAGAAATATTAATCTGGAAGGAGAAAATAAATTCAATGAAATTTTGTCTATCTCATAAAAAATATCTTTTAGCTGGCATTTATATTATCTGTGTTATATTTACCTGTTTTAATGCCAGATTCTATCACACTCCTCTGGCAAAAATATGTTCTGTATCAGAAATGGAAACCATGAGCAGAGAAGGAACCAGAGGTGCAGAAGAACACTATTATACTCAGAAAATTACAGCCCGGATATTGAACGGTGCATATAAAGGTAAAGAAATTACACTTTCTAACGAATACACTTCTTCACAGGTTCAGACGCAGAAATACCATAAAGGAGATACGGTACTTCTGAATGGGTCAAAAGACAGACCTGGAAAAACTATACGTTCTGTAAAACGTGACATCTATCTGGTCGTACTGGTGGGTGGTCTGATTATTCTTCTGATCTATATTACGAGAAAACAGGGGGGTTATACGATCGTATCAGTGATACTGAATACATTGATTTTTGCGTACGGATTTCAACTGTTGGGAGATGGAAAGAATATTCTGAGAATATGTAATGTAATTGCACTTCTTTTTTCGTTGACTACATTGATCTGTCTGAATGGAATTCACAGGAAAACATGGGCTGCTGTTCTTTCGACTTTATGTGTTCTTTTCCTGATTATGATGCTGTTTGATTTTTCTATTCACAGGTATGGAGATTTAGATTATTCTAATCTGGAATACCTTGGAAGCATGAGTAATTCAGCCGACATATTCTGGACAGATATTATGCTGACAGGGCTTGGAGCGATTATGGATGTAACAGTCACTATAAGTGCAGCAACTGGTGAAATTGTTCGCAAAAATCCATCAGTTTCTATAAGAAAGCTGATACATTCGGGAAGGGAAATCGGATATGATATTATGGGAACCATGATAAATGTACTGCTATTTGTTCTTGTAAGTGGCATGATTCCAATGTTTATTCTTAAAATGAATAATGAGATCAGATTTATAACGCTTGTAAGATATCACATTCCATATGATATCTGTCGCTTTCTGATAGAAAGTATTGGAATAGTGTTGGCAATACCAGTATCTGTTTTAATTGCTTCGATTATTATGAAAATACCATCACTGAAAAGGAGTGGAAAATAATGATTCTTTTTCTTACATTAGTGCTGCTTTTTTTGATGATTACAATTGGAGGAGAACGTGGAGCTGTTTCAATCATGGCACTGGCAGGTAATATTATTATTCTGTTTTTTTCGGTTATATTGATGTTAGCTGGTTTTCCCGCACTGCTTCTGATACTGGCGGCAGGAGCAGGTGTCTGTTATAATTCTCTGTTTTATCAGAATGGAAATAATGTCAAAACGCGAGCTGCCTTTCTGGCTACACTGTTTGTAATGCTGATTCTGTTTATTCCGATTTTTGCTATTACGTGGAGAACAGGAAGTTATGGCTTAAATGAACTTCAGATTTCAGAAGAGGATTTTATGTACTATTACAACACAGATATCAGTATTAATATGCTTCATGTGGCTGTTTTTGTAAGTGTTTTCAGCACTCTGGGAGCTGTCATTGATACTGCACTATCTGTGACGTCATCTGTGTATGAAGTCTGGACTCATAAAAACAGTCTGGTAGAGAAAGAACTTACTTCAACAGGGTATCAGGTGGGAAAAGAAATTATAGGCACAACAGTAAACACGTTGCTTTTTGCATATCTTGGAGGGAGTATTTTATTGTTTTCCTATGTGCAGACACAAAAATATAGTCTGGAAATCATTCTCAATTCCAGATTCCTCTTTCAGGATGTTGCGATTATGCTATTTGGTGCTATTGCCTGTCTTGTTGCAGTTCCAGTATCAATTAAATGCATTATCTGGCAGATCAGATATATTAATCCAGATAAAAAGCAATTAAACGCTTAAATTACATGGTAATCAGAAGATGGGAATTTTATATATAGTGATGTCACTGATAAGAGAGATGCCGGTTGTGTGTAAGATTCTTGCATAATGGTATCTACTTATCGTCAGTAAGCTGAATAGAAATAAAAATTACCATATATTTCGTCAGATTATACAGAAAAATGGAAATTTTGAACCGCAAAAAATTACAATTTGAAATTAATCAAATATTGTAATCAGCCTATGATTATGGCATAATAATTAAGGATATGTAAAAATTGAGAAAAATCCACGTTAACAAAAGAAAATACTTTGAAAAGAAAGGTCGCCTCTGCAGAATTGGCAGAGGGAAACGACAACAGAGGATTAGAACATGGCAATTTTTTCAATGGTTTTATCTTTGCTGTGCGGAGTATCATTTTTCCTTTTTGGAATGTCGCTGATGGGAGACGGACTGAAATCCGTTGCTGGTAATAAGCTGGAAGCATTCCTTTACAAAATGACCAATACCCCGCTGAAGGGAGTAGCACTTGGAACAGGTGTTACCAGTGTAATCCAGTCATCATCCGCCACTACCGTTATGGTAATCGGTTTTGTAAACTCCGGTATGATGAAGCTGAAACAGGCAATTGGTATTATCATGGGTGCAAATATCGGAACCAGTATTACAGGATGGATTCTGTGTCTGTCTTATATCCAGGGCTCCGGTGGAATTGCAAGTATTCTTTCTACAGCCACTATTTCAGCAGTAGTTGCTGTAATCGGTATCATGCTTCGTATGGTCTGTAAGAGATCTGTATACCGAAATATTGGAAACATTATGCTGGGCTTTGCTATTCTGATGAATGGTATGCAGATGATGAGTGGAGCAGTTTCTCCTCTTCGTGAAAGTCCTGTATTTATTGATATGCTGACAATGTTTTCCAACCCAATTGCAGGTATTCTGGTAGGTATTGCATTTACCGCAGTGCTTCAGAGTGCATCTGCAACAGTTGGTGTGCTGCAGGCTCTTTCCGTAACCGGAATCCTCACCTTTGCAAGTGCATTTCCAATTGTTCTTGGTATCGGTGTTGGTGCTGCATGTCCGGTACTGATCTCTGCAGTTGGAGCGAATAAGAACGGTAAGAGAACAGCTCTTGTATATTTGCTGAATGACTTATTCGGTCTGATCCTGTGGTCCATTGTATTCTATACCTTGAATGCGTTCATTCATTTTGGATTTTTGGATATGATCATGACTCCGGTATCCATCGCATTTTTGAACACCATTTTCCGTGTGGCTACCGTTGTGGTGCTTTTCCCGTTTATTTCCAAGCTGGAGAAACTGGTTTGCTATCTGGTTAAGGACAGCGCAGAGGAGCTGGAGGACGAGGCAGACTTCGATCTTCTGGAAGAGCGTCTGTTAAATTATCCTGCACTTGCAATTGGACAGTGTCATCGTGCTATGAATGGTATGGCCAAGAAGCTTCGTAAGAATGTAAACAGAGCTATGAACCTTCTGAATGATTATCAGCAGGATAAATATGATAAGGTACAGCGTAAGGAAGACCTGATCGACAAATATGAGAGCCGTCTTGGAGAGTATCTGATCCAGCTCACCAAACGTGAGATGAACACCGCCCAGACGCGCCAGACCTCCCTTTATCTGCACACAATCAATGACTTTGAGAGAATTGGCGATCACGCTTCCTACATCGCACATATGTCCAACGAAATGCATGACAACCACACGAACTTCTCTCAGACAGCATGGGATGAGCTGAATGTAGTCATGGATGCAGTCCGTGAGGAAATCAATGTGACCTGCAATGCATTTATGAACGATGACAGAGAAGCCGCACAGCGTGTTGCACCACTTGGCGTGGTAATCACCAGACTTTGTGATGAACTGAAGATGCGCCATGCAGAGCGCCTCAGCCAGGGCAAATGCGGACTGGAAGAGGGAACTGTGTTCAGCGATATTCTGAACAGCTTTGGACGTATTGCTTCCCACTGTGCAAGTGCCATGACAGCACTTATGAAAAGTGGGGAAGAGACAACCGATATCCACATTCACAACTCCAGGATTTATCCTACAGATAGTCTGGAATATTACACTTATTTTAAGGAATACAGACAGAAGTATGATATTGGCACAGAAGTGGAGCATAAGCTGAGTATGGAGCCGGAAGAGGTTGAATAAATAATTTTTAAGATAAAAACACCGTCAGATGAAAATTCGCAGATAAAATGCGAAAGTCACCTGGCGGTGTTTTTTATGCAGCAGGGTTCTTTATGGAAAAATTAATACCCTGGATTAACTAAAAAACAATATAAAAAAAAGAACAAAATGCTCTAAAAATAATTCCAAACTCTCTCCACTCAGCCGAAACAAAGAATTAGGCATCCGTGCAAAAAAATAAAAATGTAAGTATTTTTATTCTTTTTCAAAAAAACGTGTTTATCAGAGCTGAGACACGTATAGTTTATGTATGGTTTATACTGTGGGAGTCTGAAGCACCAGTTATTTCGATGGAGTGTGAACAGGATGTGATGCGGCTGCCTCTTTTTGGGCTGTTTTCGCATCCTCAATGATATCAGGGTTATTGGGTACGTATTCTACTATATCATCCAGATCACAGTTAAGAACAGTGCATATTCGGTCTAATGAAAAGATTTCTACATTTTCATTGTCCCGAAGTCTGCGCAATAACCTTTTTTCGATTCCACACTCATTAATGAGATAGTACTGTGAAATATGGCGTTTTTTCAATGTCTCCCAGAATCTGTCGTATTTTATCATCACTCAAATTCCTGTCCATTTTGTTCTTGCCATATCTCTATTATGGGTTTAAAATGAAAAACATAACAGGGTGATTATAGTCACCCTATCTGGGAGGACTAAGATATGCGAAAAGGATTAAAAATAGCAGGTTCCACTGTATTTGCAGCTGCATTGTCTTCGTGTCTGTTTTACTGTATGGTAGCAGGGGCGAAATCTGGCGCTGTGGTATATGTGGTCATGGCTGCACTGTTGTCTGTTATTATTTCGGTAACTCTGTGTGCAGGGTTTCATTATATCCGCCATCTTCAGAAGCTTTTGAAGGAGCTCAGTGAGAAGTAGTTTTTATATAAGAAGTAGTAAACAGTGGAAGTACGATTTAGATCGTGTTGTTGTATAAGGGAAACAATAATTCAGAAAGAGCTGGCGACAATAGGTATCAGGAATAATAGAACAGTTGTGATGGATGGAAAATCTGTCAGAGCTGTTCTTTTTGTGCCATAATAAAAAAGGACATAATAAAAAGGCGCTGGCATTTAAGCCAGCACCCTTTAAAGCAACAGAGCTGTATAAGCGGATTATTTCTCCACCAGAAGTGATTTACCAGTCATCTCAGCTGGCTGCTCCATGCCCATAAGCTGGATCAGAGTCGGGATGATGTCTGCCAGGCAGCCGTTCTCACGAAGAGTATATTTCGGGTCTGCATTAACCAGAATGAACGGTACCGGATTGGTGGTATGAGCAGTATATGGCTCGCCTGTCTCATAGTCTACAAGCTGCTCTGCGTTACCGTGGTCAGCACAGATGAACATCTGTCCGTCAACCTCCTTCAGAGCCTCTACAGCCTTTCCTACGCACTCATCAACAGCCTCAACAGCTTTGATAGCTGCAGCTTCAACACCTGTATGACCAACCATATCCGGGTTGGCGAAGTTGATGATGATCACATCATATTTCTCAGATTTGATTGCTGCAACAAGCTTCTCGCAAACTTCCGGAGCGCTCATCTCTGGCTGCAGGTCGTAAGTCGGAACCTTCGGGGACTTCACAAGGATTCTGTCCTCGCCCTTGTTTGGCTCCTCAACGCCACCGTTGAAGAAGAAGGTTACGTGAGCATATTTCTCTGTCTCAGCGATACGTGCCTGAGTCATGTTGTGAGCTGCAAGGTACTCGCCGAATGTGTTGTGAAGCTGAACCTTGTGGAATGCAACCAGCTTATTTCCAATGGTGTCATCGTAATCTGTGAAGCATACATATGTGAGGTCAAGGCGTTTCTCTCTTGCGAAACCTGTAAATTCGTCATCGCAGAATGCTCTTGTGATCTCACGTGCACGGTCAGGACGGAAGTTGAAAAATACAACAGAATCTTTATCAGAAACAACGGCAACTGGTTTGCCATCTTTCTCAATGACTGTTGGAAGAACGAATTCGTCTGTCTTGCCGTCGTCATAGGATGCCTGTACAGCCTCAGCTGCGTCGGTTCCCTTAACACCCTCGCCCTTGGTAAGTGCGTTGTAAGCAAGCTCAACACGATCCCAGCGGTTGTCACGGTCCATTGCGTAATAACGTCCGGAAACAACACCAATCTCACCTACGCCAAGCTCATCCATCTTCGCCTGAAGCTGCTGGATATATCCTTTTCCGGAAGCTGGAGGGGTGTCACGGCCGTCCAGGAAGCAGTGTACATAAACTTTCTTAAGTCCCTCTTTCTTAGCCATTTCAAGAAGACCAAAAAGGTGAGTAATGTGGCTGTGAACACCACCATCAGAAAGAAGACCCATGAAGTGGATCGCGGAATCATTTTCTTTGGCATTCTTCATAGCTGCAAGAAGTGCTTCATTTTTGAAGAAGTCTCCGTCCTGAATCTCTTTGGTGATTCTGGTAAGCTCCTGGTATACGATACGGCCTGCACCCATATTCATATGACCAACCTCGGAGTTACCCATCTGACCGTCCGGAAGACCTACAGCCAGTCCGCTTGCATTACCTTTTACAAAAGGATATTCAGCCATCAGCTTGTCCATGACAGGTGTGTTCGCTTCGTATACAGCGTTTGCGTCATGTCTTTCATTCAGGCCATATCCGTCAAGAATCATTAAAACCGTTGGTTTTTTGCTCATAATGTGCTCCTTTATATGATAAAATTTCCCTTTTGTTGTTCCTTATATATAGTATCAAAAATCTGGGATTTTTCAATCACAATTTTTTTTATTTCTGGAAACTATTTTTAGCAGTATTTACTATGGGAGTTCTGATGAGAAAGAATTCTGCCTTGGCAGGCTTTTTATATAACAGCTTATTACATAAAAAAGGCACGAACGAATCGTGCCTTTGACTGTATGCTTAAGATAAACATATGTACAATATAATTTTGATTTTTCTAATTACTTCCTATAAACTCGGATAGTCTTTGAAATACGCTTTACCGAAGACTTATTGGAAAGCTCCTGTACCGCTGTCTTGAAGTCACCCTCACGAACCTTGGAAGTGATCACAACAACCTCTGCAAGATGGTCGTCCTGGTTCTGGCTGTCCTTCTGGATGATCTGGGCAATGCTTACGTGATATTTGGCGAAAACCTCTGTCATTTCAGCAAGTACACCGCAGCGGTCTTCTACATGAAGGCGAAGGAAGTAACGGTTGTAGGTATCTTCCATTTTTTTCACAGGAAGCTGTTTATAGCAGGTACATCCGATACGGCCGCAGCAGCCTGCTTCCATATTGCGCACAATATCAAAAATATCTCCAACTACAGCACTTGCAGTAGGAAGCTCGCCTGCACCCCGTCCGAAGAACATGGCATCCTCTACAGCATCTCCATGGACAAAGACCGCATTATAGGAATCATTAACGGTTGCAAGAGGATGATCATTTGGAATCAGCATCGGGCAGACGTAAGCTTCTACACCGAACTCAGTATTGCGGGCAACACCAAGAAGCTTGATGGCACAGCCCATCTCTTTTGCATAGCGGATGTCCTTGGCGGAAATTTTTGTGATTCCCTCGATATAAACATCATCAAATACCACTCTGGAATTAAATGCAACGCTGGCGAGAATAGCCACCTTGCGTCCTGCATCAAGTCCGTCAATATCTGCAGTAGGATCCGCTTCTGCATAGCCAAGCTCTGTGGCAAGTGCCAGGGCATCTTTAAATTCCATATTCTCCTGGGACATTTTTGTGAGGATGAAGTTGGTAGTACCGTTTACAATACCCATGACCTCGCTCATGTGGTTGCCTGCCAGGCACTGCTTCAAAGGACGGATAATAGGGATTCCGCCTGCTACAGCTGCTTCAAAGAGAAAATCCACATGGGAAGCTCTGGCTGTGTCCATAAGTTCTTTTCCGTGGACGGCAATCAGATCTTTGTTTGCTGTTACTACGTGCTTGCCTGCGTGAAGAGCATCCAGAATATAGGTTCTGGCAGGTTCGATTCCTCCAATCAGTTCGATTATAATGTCAATGGAAGGATCTGCTTTAATATTCTCCCAGCTATTGGTAAGGACAGCCGGATCATCTACCTTGCCAGCTGCCTTTTCCAGGTTGCGGACAAGTATTTTGCGTATTTTAACCTTGCAGCCGATCTTGGCTGTCATTTCTTCTTCCTGGTTCTTCAGAACCTTGTAAACACCGGTTCCAACTGTTCCAAGCCCAAGCAGGGCTGCGTTTATAACTTTTTCTCCCATGGGGAACTCCCTTCTTAAAAATAGTAATGCTGCCGTTTGATCGTGGTTCCCTTTCATAGTCTGGAAGCAGATAAAACGTAAGCACGAAAAAGACAGATGTCTTTCACACGTTAACATTTCATTATGTGGTTCTTATAGTATGGCAGAAAATGGTTTTTGTCAAGCGCTTAAATAATGTAATTGTTCAGTACCTTCACAGTGTGTTACTGTTCTCTCCGTGACCAGTAACACGCTTTGCATAATTTCGCGTTGCAATTTTCGGGCTTTCTGTGAACTTTGTTCACAAAAAAAACGTGCGGAACAGTACCTGCGGAATAGTTGCAAAATAATAAAAATAGGGGCTTGAAAGTAGAAAAAATATCGCCTATAATCCTTCTAAAACGATATTTTTTCTTGTGGAGGAAAACAGAATATGCAGACAGATATGACTGTGGGAAAGCCCATGAAAATGCTGTTGAATTTTACTATTCCTGTATTTCTGGGAAATGTTTTTCAACAGCTGTACAGTATGGCAGATGCAGTTATTGTTGGAAAGTTTGTTGGAACCAAGGGGCTGGCAGCGGTAGGCGCTACTGGAACCATTACGTTCCTTATTATTGGATTTCTGATGGGGCTGACTACAGGATTTACGGTTCTTACTTCTCAGAAGTTCGGAGCCGGCAGAATGGATGAGATGCGTAAGACGGTTGGAAATGCAGCGATTCTTTCAGTGGTCATCGCAGTTGTTATGACAGCTGTAAGTATGCTTGGAATGCATAGGTTGCTTGTGTTTATGCATACGCCAGAGGATATCTTTGACGGAGCATACGGCTACATTATGATCATCTGTGCGGGGATTTTTACCCAGGTGCTCTATAATCTGGTGTCAAGTATTCTGAGGGCACTGGGAAATAGTAAGACGCCGCTTTATTTCCTGATCCTGGCGGCCGTGCTTAACATTGTGCTTGATCTTGTATTTATTATCTTTTTCCACTGGGGTGCACCGGGAGCTGCCTGGGCTACCGTCGTCTCTCAGGGCGTGTCCGGGCTGCTTTGCCTGATTTACATCTGGAAGGCAGTGCCGGAGCTTAAGATGAAGAGAGAGGACTGGCATTTTGACAAATATATTGCAGGGAAACAGATCAGCGTGGGAATTCCCATGGGTCTTCAGTTTTCCATCACAGCGATCGGCACCATGATGGTGCAGAGCTCCCTGAATATCCTGGGCTCCTATGCAGTGGCTGCATTTACAGCCGGTTCCAAGATTGAGAGTATTTTTACCCAGGCCTTTGTAGCAATTGGAACTGCCATGTCTACATACAATGCGCAGAATATCGGAGCACGTAAGCTGGATCGTGTTCGAAAAGGATTTCGTTCTGCAGATGTGATCGGCTGTACATATGGGGTGCTCGTAGGTTTTATTCTCTTTTTCGTAGGAAAATATTTTGCCTATCTGTTCATTTCTGATAACGCAGAGGTGGTAATTCCTATGGTGGAAACGTATCTGCAATGCGTTGGGATGTTTATGATTCCCCTGTATGTAGTCAATTCCTACAGAAATGGATTCCAAGGAATGGGATACGGACTTCTGCCTATGCTTTCCGGTGTTGCAGAGCTGGTTGGAAGAGGTATCATGGCAATTGTTGCTTCCAATAAAAAGAGCTATACCATGGCATGTATGGCAAGTCCTTTTGCATGGATTGTAGCAACTGTCCTTCTTATTGGACTTTACTTCTATGTGATGAAGGATATGAAAAAGAAGTTGTGCCTGTAAAATTGAAAAACAGGGATTACAAAGCAAAAGGAAAAGTTTAATAGAATAAGTGTATCAGATAGTTTTATTAAAGGGATTCTTTTGAAGGAAATATACATTTTAAGATACAAAATGGAAAATATATGTTATAATGAAGCAAGGTTTCGCCATTAGATGGAGAAGCCTTGTTCAAACAGTGTTTTTATCAGAGGAGAGTTTTATACATGAGTAAGGACAACAAGCATACTCAGGGAAGCCCGGGAGACTTTGAAGATAAAATAGATTCGGCTATGGCAGGTCTTGAAGCAGATCCGGATGAGGAATTCCACGGCGCAGACTTTTATGATGAGGATGACCAGGAGAGTGATTTTGATTCCTGGGAGGGTGAAGACGATTCCGATGCAGAAGAACTGGCTGAGCAGGATTCTGAAGAGGAGTATCCAGAGGAAGAAGAGTACGACCAGGATGATGCAGAGCTGAGCTCGGAAGAAGAGGACTTCTGGGACGAGGAAGAGACAGAATCTGAAGAAGAGAATTCAGAGGAAGAAGGTTCAGAGAGCGAAGATTCAGAGGACGATGAATCAGCAGATGAACCGGAAACATCTGAAAAAGAGCTTCAGGTGGAAATTATTCCGCCCCGTTCCAATAAAGGCAGAAAGCACCGAAGAAAAGACTCTGTCGGTGCTGTAGCATCTGACCAGCCTGAGAAGCAGACTTCTAAGAAATCTGCCAGACCGTCTCCGAAGCCGGCAGCCAGATCTGCCCGTCCGACGAAGATTTCCTATGTTCCTATTACCGATGAGGAACTGGATGAGAAGATCATCCCTGTTCCCAGAAAGAAGCATAAGGGACTTAAAGTTACGGGGATTGTGGCAGCTATTCTTGCGGTGACAGCAGGATGCGCTTATGGAGCAGTGAGTTACTATTATGCAGACAGATTCTTTGAAGGAACCTATATTAACGGAATCAACTGTTCCAATAAGACTGCCTACGAGACAGAGCAGCTGATTGCAAGCAATGTGGAGGATTATTCCATTGAGGTTACCGCGCGGAACCAGGAGCCGCAGACCATCAGCGGAAACCAGATCAATTACCGCTATGTGTCTGACGGAGAAGTTCTGGATCTTTTGAAGCAGCAGAAGCCATATGAATGGGTAAAGGGTTTCATGGAGACCAGAAGCTATACCACCCAGGAGAATGTGACTTTTGATAAGAGTCTGCTTCAGAGTGAAGTAAAGGAATTGAAGTGCGCACAGTCAGAGAATCAGGTTGAGCCGGAGAATGCATATGTGGCGCTTGAGGGAAGCGAGTTTACCATTGTTCCTGAGACAGAGGGCAGCAAGCTGAAGGTGAAGGAAGCCTATAAGGCGCTGGACACCGCCATTTCCGGAAGCCAGACATCCATTGATCTGGGAAATACGCCGGATGTATATGCAGTGGCAGCAGTGACCAGCGATGATCCCACCCTTCAGGCCACCAGGGATGCTTATAATAATTATACCAAGGCCAGCATTACCTATACATTTGGAGAGCAGACAGTCACTCTTGACGGAAGCACCCTTAAGGAATGGCTGCAGTTTGATGACAAGGGACAGCTGGTGCAGGATGATGCTTCCTTTACCCAGCATATCAAAGATTTTGTGGCACAGCTGGCAAGTGAGCATGATACAGTTGGAACAACACGTTCCTTTAATACGACCAGTGGTCGTACTGTTTCTGTTTATGGCTCTGCATATGGCTGGAAGATCGATCAGGACGCAGAAGCAGCACAGCTGACAGAAGAGATCCGTACGGGTACCCAGACTACACGGGAACCAGTATATTCCATGAGAGCCAATTCTTACGGATACAATGATATTGGAAGTACCTATATCGAGGTAGATTTGAGCAGTCAGCACATGTACTATTACCAGAATGGCAGCATCATCTTTGACTCTGACATTGTTTCCGGAGATATCCGCTATGATGACAGAGCTACACCTCCGGGAATTTTTACCCTGTATTATAAGAAGAGCCCGGATGTGCTTCGGGGAGAGAAGAAGCCGGACGGCACTTACGAGTACGAAACCCAGGTTACCTACTGGATGCCGTTTAACGGCGGAATTGGTTTCCATGACGCTACCTGGCAGGCATATTTCGGCGGTGACCGCTATACCTACGCCGGATCCCATGGATGTATCAATATGCCGCTGGATGCAGCAGCTACTCTTTACAGCATTATTGATACCAATGTGCCGATCGTGTGCTTCTACTAAAAGATCATTTATCTGACTGGAAAATTGCTGTGAACAGCAACAAAAAGTTTTCGGTCACTGAGCACGAACAAAACGATGTACTAGAGCGTGTTTGCTGAATGAAAAGACAGTTGCATGTCTTTGAGGCTGCGGATAGCAGAACAACACAAAAGAAGTGGAGAATAAGTTAATATGAATATGGATTCATTTGATATGATACTGACTATAGCAGCTCTTGTAATGGGAGTTATGCTTCTTACAGGTCATGGAGATGTTCTTATGAAAGGTGGAAATGCCGCTGAGCGTAAGAAGCTTTACGATGACAAAAAGGTCCAGCTGGTTTCCGGTGTGACCCTGCTCATTTTCGGAATCCTCACCGGTCTGGATATGGTGGTCAAGAGCTATGTATACGATATCATTTATCTGGCAGCAGTAATTGTTATCTTCATTATCATGGTGGTAGTGATTCGCAAGAAATGTAAGAAATGAGATGAAAAAGAAGCACTTGTATATCTGGAAATTGATATACAGGTGCTTCTTTTGTAATCCGGATATTGAGCTGCACTGGAGCCTGTTTGAAAAATCATTCCCGCAATCTGCTTTTGAATAACTGTGTGTCACATTCTCGTTACTTCAGTGATGAGTCAGGCACACTATTTTTTGAAAAGTAAGGAATGCTAATAAAATTTGTATAAATAATTAGAATAATTTCAACAAATCCGCCGGCTTCTCAATTACATAATCCGGTGTATCTACCTGTCCGAATCCATAGGAAGCAAATACAAATGGTACCCCTGCCTCCTGACATGCCTGGTAATCCCCGAAGGTGTCTCCTACATAAACAGGTGCTTTCAGCTGATATTTCTTAGCAATAGAACGGATATTAGCTGCCTTGGCTTCCCCGCTGTCTCCTGGACACAGATGACCGGTGAAGTATTTTCCAAGCCCTGTTTTCTCAAAAACAAGCTCAATATATCCAGCCTGGCAGTTGCTTACTACAAAAAGAGGGTAGCGTTTGTTAAGCTCCTTCAAAGTTTCTTCCAGTCCGTCGTAAACAGGTGCCCCCATCGCACGCAGCAGATCGTGCTCAGCCTGGCAGCAGATATCGATGACCCGAAGCTGCTCCGCTTCAGTCTGTTCTGGAAGGATTGCCTTCGCAATATCCGGGAGAAGTCTGCCAAACAGCCCTTTCAGCTGATCAGCTGTCACACGGACATCAAGATTCTCTTTTTCTAAAGCCTTATTCCACGCCATAGCTACAACGTCGGTGGAATTCCATATAGTTCCGTCAATATCAAAAATAATACTGTCCATTTGAGGTTTTTAGTCCTTTCTGGTGTGCTTAAAATTCTTAAATTGCTTCTTTTCTCATTCTGTTTTGAAATCTGACGGTTTCTATTCTATATAGGAAAATCAAAAAAATCAATCTCCTAATATGGGATTTTTCAATTTTAACTGGCTTTTTGCCGATTTTATGTTATGATAGGAAAGGTGACTGTTGCTTTTGAACTATTGGTCAGTTTTATATTGCAGTGAAATAGTTACATTATTTCTTGAGACTGTCATTGAAGAAAGCCTTTTTCAGACACGTTTTGGGAGTCAGGCAGCAGCACGAGGTGAACTATGAAATACGAAAATATTACAGAAGGCCGTTTCCTGGATCGTCCGAACCGATTTATCGCACATGTGGAGATTGCGGGACAGACAGAGACGGTTCATGTAAAGAACACAGGCAGATGCAGGGAGCTTTTGATTCCTGGTGTTCAGGTTTTTCTGGAAAAGAGCAGTAATCCGGCAAGGAAAACAGCATACGATCTGGTCTGTGTAAATAAAGGCGGACGCCTGATCAATATGGATTCCCAGATTCCCAATAAAGCCGCCCTGGAATGGGTAAAGGCAGGACATCTTTTTCCGGAGGAAGTGCAGGTAACTCCTGAGAAAACTTATGGAAATTCCAGATTCGATCTGTATGCCTGTTCAGATAAGAGAAAGGCTTTTATTGAGGTCAAGGGTGTAACCCTGGAAGCAGACAATATTGCCCGTTTTCCAGATGCTCCTACTGCGAGGGGCGTGAAGCATCTGGAAGAGCTGATCCATTGCATGAGGGAAGGATATGAGGCTTATCTGCTTCTGGTGATCCAGATGAAGGGAATTACAAGATTTGAACCAAACTGGGATACGCACCGGGAATTTGGGGAAACCTTACAGAAAGCGAAAAAGGCAGGGGTGCATATTCTGGCCTATGACTGTCTGGTAGAGCCGGACGGGATGGAAATACAGAATCCAGTGCCTGTGTGTTTGGAGGAAACTAGATGACAGATGAGTTTATACAGCCTCTTCTTGCCTGGTATGATGAGAACAAAAGGATTTTGCCCTGGAGGGATAAGCACAACGCTTATTACACCTGGGTATCCGAGATCATGCTCCAGCAGACCCGCGTGGAAGCTGTAAAGCCCTATTTTGAAAGATTTATCAGGGAACTGCCGGATATCCCGGCCCTGGCAGTCTGTCCGGAGGAAAAGCTGTTAAAGCTGTGGGAAGGTCTTGGATACTATAGCCGTGTGCGGAACATGCAGCTGGCAGCCAGGGAAATGGTAGAAAAATATAATGGCAGACTTCCCGAAGACTTTTCCCTTCTTATCTCGTTAAAGGGGATAGGAAGTTACACTGCAGGAGCTATCGCTTCTATAGCGTATGGCATTCCGGTGCCAGCCGTAGATGGAAATGTTTTCCGTGTAGTCACCAGAATGACGGAAGATTCGGAAGACATTACCAGACCTGCATTTCGCAAAAAGACAGAAAGCGCATTGCAAGAAATTATCCCGAAAGACCGTCCAGGTGATTTTAACCAGGCAATGATGGAGCTTGGAGCAGTAGTGTGCGTCCCCAACGGACAGCCCAAATGCGACCTTTGTCCGGTGAGAGGCTTTTGCCAGGCGGGACTTCACGGCACTATGGAAAAGTTTCCGGTGAAAGCACCAAAGAAGCCAAGAGTGGTGGAAGAGCGAACCGTTCTGGTTATTCAGGATGGAAGCTGCACTGCGATCCGCAAGCGGCCGCCGAAAGGCCTCCTTGCCGGATTATACGAGCTTCCCAATACAGAAGGATACCTGAACCGTGAGGAAGCCCTGGAATACGTGAAAGAGCTTGGCGCAGAGCCCTTATATATAGAAGAACTGCCGGAGGCCAGGCATATTTTTTCCCACATTGAGTGGCGGATGAAAGCGTACCGGATCCGCGTGTCCTCCCTGGAGCAGACACATATCCCGGGAATTCTTTTTGCAGATAAAAAAGAATCAGAGAGAAACTACGCCATACCTTCTGCGTTTGGCGCTTATGAAAAATATATGTAACGGTTCTGCTGGCGTTTTTGAGAACATAACTCAAAGAAAAAAAGAAAAATACATCGCAAGGTGCGTAATTTTAAAATACAGAATCGTTACACTACATGAGGAGGAAAATAAATGAAATTACTGAGTATAGCAATTCCATGTTATAATTCTGAAGCTTATATGGAGAACTGCATCAAATCCCTTTTACCAGGCGGAGATGAAGTAGAGATCCTTGTAATTGACGATGGATCCAAGGACAGAACAGCCGAGATCGCAGATGAATACCAGGAGAAATATCCAGGCATTGTCCGCGCCATCCATCAGCCAAACCTTGGCCACGGCGGCGCTGTAAACACCGGCATCCACAATGCCCAGGGCCTCTATTTTAAGGTTGTAGACAGCGATGACTGGGTAAATGAAGAATCCTACAAAGAGATCCTGAAAACTCTGGAAGAGCTGGTAAAAGGCTCCAAAACAGTTGACCTTCTCATCAGTAACTTTGTATACGAGAAACAGGGTGCGACCCGCAAGAAGGTTATGCAGTACCGTCACTGCCTGCCAGTGAACCAGATTTTCACCTGGAATGAAGTAGGTCACATGCCAAAGGGAAAATATCTTCTCATGCACTCCATGATCTACCGCACCCAGCTTCTCCTTGAGTGCAACCTGACTCTGCCGGAGCATACCTTCTACGTAGATAATATTTTTGCCTTTGATCCGCTGCCGTATGTACAGAACATGTACTACCTGGATACCAATTTCTACCGTTACTTTATCGGCCGCGATGACCAGTCCGTAAACGAGACAGTTATGATCCGCAGAATTGACCAGCAGCTCCGCGTAAATAAACTGATGGTAAATTCCTACACCAGCTGCGGCAGCATGAATAAACGCACCAGAGCCTACATGATCAGTTATCTGGATATTATTACTACCATTTCCTCCATTATGCTGATCCGCTCCGGCACAAAGGAAGCTCTCGACAAGAAGAAGGAGCTTCTGGAATATATCCGCTCCACGAACCGTGCCCTCTACGGAAAACTTCGCCACAGCCTCATGGGTAACTTCATGAACCTTCCAGGCCGCGGCGGACGTAAGGTGTCTGTAGCTGCATACAAGCTTTGCCAGAAGTTCTACGGATTTAACTGATTAATGATCAGGGCGCTCTGGAGACTGTTTGAAAAATCATTCCTGCAATCTGTACGCCCCACTTTGCAGCATATTTTATCTATATTCGGTTGTCGCCGCTCGTATTTTTGTTAAAAAAAACGCGCCTTCCCATTTCTGGAAGTGCGCGTTTTGTTTAATAATGTTTCCTGCGATTATTCCGTCCAATTCTCTCTACTGCCATGCCACTTGCTTCTTCTCCTGCCTTCTGCGGATAGAAAAACAGATATCCAAACAGCGCCAGCGTAGCACCACAGCACACATCAATTACGGAATGCTGCTTCAGGAACATAGTAGACATGATAATAAGTAATGTAAGAACCAATGATCCATACCTTACCCCTTTGTGGTCTCTCAGCGCCTCACAATTGGTAAGTGACATATGAACTGCCAGAGAATTAAATACATGAATACTTGGCAGAACATTGGTCGGTGTATCCGTCCGATACAGCCATCTTACCATATCTGTAAACACGTTTTCCCTTGGAAACTCCGATGGTCTTAAGTGCAGTACATTTGGATATGCATAAGACACGATCAGGAAAACAGTCATACCCATCATCATATTGAAAATCAACTGATAATATTCTTTTTTATTCTTGTTCCTGAAGATAAAGTATAAAACTGTGAGAATCTGATACGGAAACCATAATAGATAGGGGACAATAAAATACTCACAAAATGGTATGTAATCATCAAAAACAGTGTCGATCACATGAAATCCCCATACCGGCCTGCACTCCAGATACTCAAAAAAAAGCATATAAACAATGGCATACGCAAGTATGATCAGACCATGCCTGTATTTTTTTATAAATTGTACCAAGTCTTTTTCACTCCTTTTCCAATCTGGGTTACCGGTCTTGTAATTCCGGATCCCCCAAATCGTGAGAGATTATACCACAGGTAAAATGATTTTTAAAGAGCTTTTTTCAATGGAAACTGTTAAATCTTCGCGAATTCCGCCAGATTCCCCGTCAATATGAATGGGAAGAGCGGACGCACTATGTACATGGATATCGCTGCAGGTGAGAATATGTATTCCCCTGATGCCCACATGCTTTCCGAAAAAAGCAGTAGGCAGGCAAAATAAAAGCTTTATCTTACGGATACCTTCCACAAGGATCACGTCCAGAAGCTGGTCGTCAGGCTGAGCATCCGGGCAGAACTTAAAACCGCCGCCTTCATATTTCTGATTCATAACCGCTGTAAAATATACGTGGTCATAGGAAAAAGTATTCTCTCCATCTAGGGTCACTGTCATTTTTCCTGGATTAATAAAAATCAGCTGCTTCAATGCAATGAAAAGATAAATCAGCTTTCCCAGCCCAAGACGATTGAATATCTTCTTTAAGGGCGTTGCCAGAACCTCCTGGCATACGCCGGCGTCATATCCGATTCCCGTGCTGATACCGAATCGGGACTTCTTATTATTGCGGAGCAGGTAAGGAACATCCATTTTGCTGATATGCTCTGCCTTTAGGATATATTCCAGTGATTCCATTGGATCAAAAGGGAGTCTCATGCTTCTGCAGAAATCATTGCCAGAGCCGGTTGGAATGTATCCGAAGACTACCCGGTCAAAATCGGTGATGCCGGTGAGCACCTCGTGAATGGTGCCGTCACCTCCCACTGCAATGATATATACAGGCTCAGATTCAGTGCCAAGAGCACAGGCATCAGAAGCAATCTCTGCGGCATGTCCGGAATATCTTGTAAGGCAGTACTGGAAATCAATTCCCCGAAGCATAAGCTGCTGATGAATTTCATTCCAGATGGAACGTCCCCTGCCAGAGCGGGAATTGGGATTAACAATAAAATAATACATAACTTCTCCTAGGTTTTTAGAACATGTTTGCAAAATCTCCCATAAATTGTGAAGCACATATCAGGGAAAGTATTTGGGGGCATGCTCTGAGACAAAGAACCTGAAGCCTTGCGATGTAGATTCTCTGTCTTTTATGGTTACATAATAGCATTGGTGGGATCGTTTTACAAATTAATTTTAACAAAATATTCTTAAAAATTTCTGAAGTGTGTTATAATGTAACTATTCCTTAACAATTATGGAGAGGATTTCACTGTTTGCTTAAGCAGACATCATCAAATACGAAAATAATCAGGAGTGTATACATGAAATCACTTGTAATTGCGGAAAAACCGTCCGTCGCCAGAGACATTGCCCGTGTTCTTGGCGCAAACCAGAAAAATGGTGGTATTCTCGAAGGCAAAAACTATGTAGTAACCTGGGCACTTGGACATCTTGTAACCCTGGCTGACCCGGAAGAATATGACAGAAAGTATGAAAAATGGGAAATGGCGACCTTGCCCATGCTCCCCAAGGAGATGAAGCTGGTAGTCATCCGCCAGACAGGCAGGCAATTTTCCGTAGTAAAGACTCAGCTTTTCCGAAAAGATATTGGAGAAATCATTATAGCCACAGATGCAGGACGGGAGGGGGAACTTGTTGCCCGCTGGATTCTGGAAAAAGCAGGCTGCCATAAGCCAATTAAGAGACTGTGGATTTCCTCAGTCACAGATAAAGCAATTAAAGAAGGCTTTGCCAATCTGAAAGACGGGCATGACTATGATAATCTTTACCGTGCAGCTGTTGCAAGGGCAGAAGCAGACTGGCTGGTGGGAATGAATGGTACCAGAGCTCTCACCTGTAAATACAACGCCCAGCTTTCCTGTGGCAGGGTGCAGACCCCCACCCTTGCCATGATCGCAAAGCGCGAAGAAGAAATCCGCAAATTTGTGCCAAAAGAATATTATGGTATTTCTCTGGAGACCCAGGATGTGAAATGGACCTGGAGAGATGAGAAAACAAAGAGCTTCCGTACTTTTTCTAGGGAAAGGGCAGAGCAGATCAAAGGCAGGCTGGAGAACGCTGCTCTTGAAATAACCAGTGTAGAGAAAAAAGCAAAAAAGACTATGGCCCCGGGCCTGTACGACCTGACAACTTTGCAGAGGGAAGCCAACCTGAAATATGGTTTTTCTGCAAAAGAGACCCTGAATATTATGCAGCGCCTTTACGAAAATCACAAAGTACTCACATATCCCAGAACCGATTCCCGATACATTGGAAAGGACATTGTTCCTACTATTAAGGAAAGACTGAAGGCCTGCGGAATCGGTCCGTACAGAAAGCTTGCTGGCGCACTTATGAATAAGCCTGTGCAGGTGAATGGAAGTTTTGTGGATGATAAGAGGGTCAGTGACCACCATGCGATCATTCCGACAGAACAGTTTGTTCAGCTGGACCACATGACAAATGAAGAACGGAAGATTTATGATATGGTTGTCCGTCGTTTCCTTGCAGTTCTTTATCCTGCAAGCCAGTATGAGCAGGTGACCATGGAGGCGAAAGCGGCAGGAGAAACTTTTGCAGCCAGCGGCAAAGTGATAAAGAGCATGGGCTGGAAGGAAGTTTACGAAGGCGGAGCAGATGATGATTTGGAAGATGAGGCGGATGATGAGAAAAAACTGAAAGACCAGCGTCTTCCGGAGATGAAAACCGGAACCAGACTAAAGATTTTGAAAACTTCCTTAAATACAGGAAAAACAAAACCGCCAGCAAGATTCACAGAGGCAACTCTTCTTGCAGCTATGGAAAATCCGGTGAAATTTATGGAGACAAGAGATAAAGAAGCGGTGAAAACCCTTGGAGAGACTGGGGGGCTTGGAACCGTTGCCACAAGAGCAGACATTATTGAGAAACTTTTCCATTCCTTTATGATGGAGAAAAAAGGCAATGAGATCCATATTACCTCAAAGGCAAAACAGCTTCTGGAGCTGGTGCCGGAAGACCTGAAAAAGCCTGAGCTCACAGCTGACTGGGAGATGAAGCTTTCCCAGATTGCAAAAGGCAGGATACGTCAGGGGGATTTTCTTCACCAAATCCGTGACTATACCTGTGAAATTGTAGATGAGATCAAAACCGGGGAGGGCACGTTCCGCCACGACAATCTTACAAATAAAGTATGTCCGCAGTGCGGCAAAAAACTTCTGGCTGTCAATGGAAAAAACAGCAAAATGCTGGTATGCCAGGACCGGGAGTGCGGCTACCGTGAAACGATTTCCCGCACTACCAATGCCCGTTGTCCAAAATGCCATAAACGTATGGAAATGTATGTGAAAGGTAAGGAAGAGACGTTTGTCTGCCAGTGCGGTTATAAAGAGAAGCTTTCCGCGTTCCAGGCAAGACGCCAGAAAGAGGGCGCAGGAGTAGGCAAGCGTGACGTGCAGAACTATCTGCGCAGGCAGCAGAAGGAGGCAAATGAGCCGGTGAATAATGCTTTTGCACAGGCATTGTCTGGAATTAAGCTGTAAATACAGAGGATAGATAATACGGAGATGCTGTTGATGGCAGCATGTTATATTACTGTTCACTGGCAATGTTCCGCGAGACGTTTTTTGTGAATATCGTTTACAGAAAAAACGGGAATCTCAGCGGGAAATCATGGGAATGCATGATTTCTGTGCATCGCGAAGTGAACCGTAACCTTGTTTGTCCACAAAAAAATAAAAGAAAGAGGAATTTGCATATGCGCCGAGAAGTATCTTTGGAAGAGATTTCCGACGGAAGACTTTATGAATTAAACGATATGGTAAAGGCAGACTGCCAGGATTGTGCAGGATGTCATGACTGCTGTGAGGGAATGGGGGATTCAGTTGTGCTGGATCCCATGGATGTGTACCGCCTGTGTACGAATCTGGGAAAAACACCGCAGGAACTGGTAAGCGCAGGGCTGATCCAGTTTGATGCCATGGATGGGAACATTCTGCCTCATCTTTGCATGAGTGGAAAAAACCAATGTTGTGTTTTCCTGAATGAACAGGGACGGTGCAGCATCCATGACTTCCGTCCTGGTTTCTGCAGACTTTTCCCATTGGGACGTTTCTATGAAAATGGAGGATTTAAGTATTTTCTGCAGATCCATGAATGTAAGAAGACAAGCCGGAGCAAGATCAAGGTAAAGAAATGGATCGACACTCCGGATCTTCGCCAGTATGAAAAGTTTGTAGCTGACTGGCATTATTTTTTGCTGGATGTGCAGGAGGTTCTTTATAATGCCACAGATGCCCAGCTGATCAAAAATCTGAATTTATATGTGGTGAATCGTTTTTATATGAAAACATATGAAGTGGGCAGAGATTTCTATGAGCAGTTTGAAGAAAGACTGACAGAAGGAAAGCAGCTGTTAAGTCTGGCATAATTGAATAGAAAAACTCCCGGAACACTTGAGCCTGTTTGAAAAATCTTACAGAAAGCTTTTTCAGACACGCTCTAGAGCGCCCGGGAGTCTTTTATTTTTAGATTGCAGTATTCCATTAGAAGCTTTGGGAGGGACTATGGTGTCTGCGCACTAAAAATCAGAAATATATATCAAATGTTAAGTGAAAATCAAATTGTTGAAAAGTAGTCCGTATAATAGAATACACGAATTTCTCCATTTTGGCAAGAGATTTTTTGTAAAAAACTAAGAAATGCCAAGATATATAAAAAATAAGATAGTTACTGGTCACAAAGTGAACAATAATACAAGACAATGCTGCATTATGAAACAGGCCAACTCATTCTGGACATTAGAGAAAAATGTTGTTATAGTAGATAAGAGAAATTAGAGAAATATATCCCTTTAAATACACAGGAAAGAGGAAAAAGCTATGCCAGTATTTGATTTCAGCGGTGCTTCTGCAAGTAAAGCGGAGGCAAAGTGTACTTACACAACATTTCACAGCAGCCATACGAAGCCTTCACCGGAGCAGCCGATCATGGTGCTTGACAATAAAGAGAGACAGTGGAAACATCATTCCTGCGGTGTGTTTACCAATCCGGTAAACCGTACTGCTTTTGATTTTAAGGAAGAAGACGGTAACCATACAGCAGATGTGGTGAAAATTGATTCCAGATTTACCAGTCTTTTGAAATGGCTGGGAGACAGCAGGATCAATGTACGTTTGTCTGGTACTAACAGGGAGGACGGATATGCGGTATACCGCATTCGCGAAACTGCTTTTGGCGGCGGCACAAAGCTTTCTGCAGAGGATGGCTTTCTGCAGTTTATGATTGAGAGACTTCTGGAGAGTAATGCACCTGCTGAGGCAGAAGAGGATGAGGAACAGGAGGAAAACGGTGATGAGATGAAGCTTACCAGCATTCAGAGTATTACCGATTTTATGACCTGCGCAGGCAAAACACTGCCGGATAATATCAGACTCTGGACCAGAAGAAATCTGGCAGTGGCAAGATCCAGTGAAGTTTCCCAGGAAGAGCGCCATCATGCACAGAGGGCTCTTTCTATTATGTTGAATATCCAGTGGAAGAACAATTATTTTGAAGCAATCGATCCTGTTGAGGCAAGGAGAATCCTGGATGAAGAGCTTTATGGAATGGAGCGTGTGAAACAACGTATTATCGAGACGATTATCCAGATCAACCGTACACATACCCTTCCGGCCTACGGACTTCTTCTGATCGGACCTGCCGGTACTGGCAAATCCCAGATAGCCTATGCAGTTGCAAGAATCCTGAAACTTCCGTGGACTACGCTGGACATGAGCTCAATTAACGACTCTAAGCAGCTTACCGGAAGCCCCCGTATTTACGCAAATGCAAAGCCCGGAATTATTATGGAGGCATTTTCCATGGCTGGTGCCTCTAATCTGGTATTTATTATTAACGAGCTTGATAAGGCAAATTCCGGCAAAGGAAATGGAAATCCGGCAGACGTACTTCTTACCCTTCTGGACAATCTTGGATTTACAGATAACTATATGGAGTGTATGATCCCAACTGGCGGTGTTTATCCAATTGCTACTGCAAATGACCGTGACCAGATCAGTGCACCGCTGATGTCCAGATTCGCAGTAATTGATATTCCGGATTATACAGCTGAGGAGAAGAAAGTAATCTTTTCCAGATTCTCTCTTCCGAAAGTTCTTAAGAGAATGCATATGGAAGAGAGTGAGTGCATTATCACAGAGGGGGCGCTGGAGGCAATCATCCAGCGTTATTCCAATACTTCAGGTATTCGTGATCTGGAGCAGGCAGCAGAGCACATTGCGGCAAATGCACTGTATCAGATCGAGGTCAACCATGTAGAGAAGGTAGAGTATACCAGAGAGATGGTGGAGGAACTTCTGAAATAGAAAAGATGAATTATTATATTCGATAACAATATTCGCAAAATAATCATAATATAAAAATATACAAGAGAAACATATAACAGGAGTGATAAAAATTGGAATTCTGGGACATCTATGATATTAACAAGAAACCTACAGGCCGCACCATGAAGCGAAACGACTGGTGCTTAAAAGACGGGGAATACCATCTCACCGTACTTGGAGTAGTGGCAAGACCAGATGGTACGTTTCTCATTACCAAACGTGTGATGACAAAAGCCTGGGCACCAGGCTGGTGGGAAGTTTCCGGCGGTGCAGCACAGGCAGGGGAATCTTCTTATGATGCTGTACTCCGCGAAGTGAAAGAGGAGACAGGCCTTGATGTAAGCGGTGCGCAGGGCGGCTATCTTTTTACTTACAAAAGAGAGAATCCAGGGGAGGGAGACAACTATTTCGTAGATGTTTACCGCTTTGTGATGGATGTGAAAGAAGAAGATCTACACCTTCAGGAAGAAGAGACAGACGGCCACATGTTTGCCACTCTGAATCAGATCAAGGAATTTGCAGCCCAGGGAAAATTCCTGCACTATGACAGTATTCAGGCTGCCTTTGAGAATCTGTAGATTTATTATATATTCTGCAGGAAATAACTGTGATATGCAGGGAGATTTTTTTTACGAATTCTGATGAAATGGGAATATTAATTAGAGCGTGCTGGTCAGACTGCGAGCAGTACAATTCTGTTAAGGGTATGTAAAATATAATTGAGATAAAAATAGTTTCTTGTAATTTGAAGAAAGGTGTATTATAATAAGCAACGAAATCTGAATAAAGACCAGGGGAGTTTCAATTGAGAAGCTGAGAGTAAGGTAGTCCTTAGACCCTTTTAACCTGTTGGATCATGCCAGTGTAGGAAGTGTTTAACGATGTAATTAGGAGCATTTGTCTGGATGGCAGGTGCTCTTTTTTCATACTGACTGACAGAGCCTGTTCAGTTCCGTCACAGTTTCAAGAATGGTTCTTATTCGATTTTTAACGCAAAGTCCTGTTTATGGGACAGAAAATAGGAGGAAAAGAAAATGAACGCAAGTGTAGCAATTCAGGTACTGCCAAATGTACAGGATGAAGAGGAAGTTATCCGCATTGTAGACGAGGTGATCGCCTACATCAGATCCACTGGTCTGAACTATTATGTAGGACCATTTGAGACCACCATTGAAGGTGATTACGACCAGCTGATGGATATTGTAAAAGAGTGTCAGCATGTAGCTGAGCGCGCAGGCTGCAAGGCTATGAGCGTATATGTTAAAATTGCATATAAACCAGAAGGGGATGTACTTACCATTGAAAAGAAAGTTACCAAACATCACCAGTAAGATACCTCCAATTGCAGCCATGGCCGTGATTCTGCTTGGCTGGGAAGTGGTAAGCATTTCGGGAATTGTTCCCTCCTACATGCTTCCATCTCCGGTAGCAGTGCTGACAGCCCTGTTTGGCGATCTGCCAACCATACTTTTCCATGCGAAATTCACTTTGCTGGAATCCTTTTACGGACTTCTCATTGGAATCGCGCTGGCATTTGTGTTTGCAACTATGATGGATCGGTTCCGTGTAATGGATCAGGCATTTTATCCGATCATGATCATTACGCAGACCATACCGACCATTGCCATTGCGCCAATTCTGGTGCTTTGGATGGGATTTGGAATGGCACCTAAGATCACTCTGGTTGTGATCACCACTTTTTTCCCAATTACAATCGGACTGCTGGATGGATATAAAAGTGTGGATCCGGATGCCATTCGTCTGATGAAGGCCATGGGAGCCAGCCGGGCACAGATTTTCCGCCATGTGAAATTTCCAGGTGCTTTGCCCCAGTTTTTTTCCGGGCTGAAAATATCTGCTTCCTATGCAGTTGTAGGAGCAGTTGTTTCTGAGTGGCTGGGTGGATTTAACGGACTTGGTGTTTATATGACCCGTGTAAAAAAAGCATATTCTTTTGATAAAATGTTTGCAGTCATTATCTTCATTGTGATCATCAGCCTTTTACTTCTTCTGGCAGTAAATATTGTCAGCCGGATCACAATGCCATGGCTGCAGGTAGAAAAGGAGAAAAATCATGAATAAGAATCTGAAAAAAGTAATCGCACCAGTTGCAGCGGCAGCTATGGTGCTTGCAGTTCCTACAGGTGTATACGCAGAAGATGGTGCACAGGAGAAAATCACATTCTGCCTGGACTGGACACCGAATACCAACCACACCGGACTTTATGTAGCACAGGCAAAAGGCTACTACGAAGAAGCTGGTCTTGATGTGGAAATCGTTCAGCCACCGGAAAATGGTGCAGCCCTTATGTGCGCAGCAGGTCAGGCTCAGTTTGCGATCGAGGCCCAGGATACCATGGCTGCTTCCCTTGCACTTGACGAGCCTCTTGGAATCACAGCAGTTGCAGGAATCATTCAGCACAACACCTCCGGAATCCTTTCCCGAAAAGGTGACGGAATTGATAAACCAGCCGGACTTACCGGAAAAACCTATTCCACATGGGATTCCCCAATCGAGCTTGCTGTGCTGGAAAATGTTGTAAACGGCGACGGCGGAGATTTCAGTCAGGTTACCCTGATCCCTAATGATATTACAGATGAGCCTGCAGCACTTGCTGCCAATCAGACGGATGCCATCTGGGTATTCCAGGGCTGGGGCGGAATCAATGCTGACGTAGAAGGTGTAGACTGCGACTATTTTGCATTCTCTGATATCAATCCTGTATTTGACTACTACACACCGGTTATCATTGCAAATAACGACTATCTTGCTGAGAATCCGGATCAGGCGAAAGCATTTATGGAAGCAACTGCAAAGGGATATGAGTTTGCAGCAGAGAATCCGGATGAGGCAGCACAGATCCTCATTGACGGCGATAATACAGGCTCTCTGAAGGATGCTGAAGAGCTTGTAAAGAAGAGTCAGGAATTCCTTTCCACAAAATACATTGACGATGCAGAAAGCTGGGGCGTAATTGATGCAGACAGATGGAATGCATTCTACAAATGGCTGTATGAGAACCAGCTTTGCGACAAGGATCTTACTGGAGTCGGATTTTCTAACGAGTATCTTCCACAGTAAGGAATGAAAGAGAAAGAAATTAACGCATAGAGCTATTCTGTCAGGCAAATTTACCCCAATTATTGCGGAAAATGGAACTGGTTATGGAAGTAGCGCTGTGTATAAGGAACGAATATGTCATCAGAACAAAATAAAGTAATTTTACGAGCAGAACATATTTCAAAAACATACGGTGAAAAAAAGGTTTTGGAGGACATTTCCATTCATCTGGAGCAGGGGGAGCTGGTTTCCCTTCTGGGAGTCAGCGGTTCCGGAAAGACCACATTGTTCAATGTTCTTTCCGGTATTATCCCGCCTGATGAAGGAAAGGTCTATCTGAAAGATCAGGATGTGACTTCCACTCCTGGAAGCATCAGCTACATGCTGCAGAAGGATCTTCTCCTTCCCCACAAGAAAATGATCGACAATGTAGCACTTCCCCTTGTACTGAAAGGCATGAAGAAAGCAGAAGCCAGGGAAAAGGCCAATCCGCTTTTTGCAGAATTTGGTCTGGAAGGCACCCAGTATCAGTATCCAAGCCAGCTGTCCGGCGGTATGCGACAGCGTGCGGCTTTGCTTCGAACTTATTTAAGTTCCAGCGGAGTTGCCCTTCTGGATGAGCCTTTCAGTGCCTTGGACACGCTGACCAAGGCCAGTGTGCATAAGTGGTATCTGGAGGTTATGCAGCATATTGATCTGTCCACCTTGTTTATCACCCATGATATTGACGAGGCCATTCTTTTGTCCGACAGGATTTACATCCTGAACGGAACTCCGGGAACCATCAAAGATGAGATCGTGATCCAGGAGAGAAAACCAAGGGCAGAGGATTTTGCATTGTCAGAAGAATTTTTGGAATATAAGAGACAGATTATTAGCAAGCTGTAGTTTTTCGGTTGATGAAAATAAAACTTCCCGGCAGGTTTCATACTACCTGAGTTTGAGCGCTCAGAAGCAGAAGCCTGCCGGGACTTTTTATGTAAAATATCCAGTTGACGTGCTATTGTGAAGCCGGCACAAAAATGGTACTATTAGTACTATAACGAAGAAGGAGAAAAATGTAGGATGAGGAAAAATGAAAAAAGAAATGGAAAAGCACTGCTTCCTATAGTAGTGTTTGTTGTTTTGTATCTGGGGCTTGGCATATTATTTGAGTATGGTCTGGATATCGAGATGGGATTTTATAAAATTCCCGTTGTCGTTATATTTCTGGTTGCATTACTTGTTGCCTGTATACAGAACCGCGAGCTTAAATTGGATGATAAGCTGGAAGTTATGGGGATGGGAATCAGTGATCCTAACATTATTACAATGATCATAATTTTTATGCTGTCAGGTATTTTTGTAGGTATAGTCGGAAGAACATCTGCAAACAGTGTTGCATATTTTATTTTGTCACTGGTTCCGCCTCAGTTTGCAGTTGTTGTGCTTTTTGTGGTCAGCTGTTTTGTTTCTCTTGCAATGGGTACCTCTGTAGGAACAATTACGCTGATCGTTCCAATTGGAGTTGCAGTAGCAAGAGTATCCGGATTTGCACTGCCGGTTTGTATTGGTTCCGTCATGAGCGGCGCCATGTTTGGAGATAATCTGTCATTTATATCAGACACAACCATTGCTGCATGTAATGGACAAGGCTGTGAAATGAAAGATAAATTTAAGGAGAATTTCTTTATTGCACTGCCAGCTGCTATTGCCAGCATTATTATTCTGCTGGTTTTGTCTGTTAAAAATTATAATGGTGGATTCATCGAAGAAAAATATGATTTAATACAGATCATTCCTTATATTCTGGTTCTTATAGGTGGAATCATCGGATTTAATGTATTTTTCGTGCTGATTACAGGTATTCTAAGTGGCTCAGTTATTATGATTGCAACAGGAATGATAGCACCCACAGACCTGATCGGAAATATGGGAACCGGTGCTGCCGGGATGTTTGAAACCAGTATGGTTGCGATTCTGGTAGCTGCAATCTGTGCCCTGATCAAGGAGTATGGTGGATTTTCCGCTTTATTATACTGGATAAAGAAAGTGTTTAAAGGAAAAAAAGGCGGGCTCCTGGGAATGGGACTGTTAGTTGGGCTAATGGATATTGCAACTGCCAATAATACAGTTGCGATCGTTATGGCGAACCCGATTGCAAAGGAAATGTCAAAGGATTACGGTATCAGCGCCAGAAAAGCTGCTTCTATCCTGGATACATTTTCCTGTATTTTTCAGGGGATTTTACCATACGGAGCGCAAATGCTGGTTGCTGTTTCTGCTGCAGCCAGTTTAGGAGAAGTGGTCAGTGCATTTGATATACTTCCAATGCTGCTGTATCCTTATATGCTGCTGCTTAGTTCACTTGCCTTTATATTTACCATGAAAGTTCCGGATGGCAGACAGTGAATGTTTAAAAATAAATTTTCAGAAAGTGATGAGATAAAAATGCTGACATATACATATGTTTCAAAAGGAAAATTTGAATTAATGGAAAAGCCTAAGCCTGTGCTTATGGATGATAGGGATGCTATTGTAAAGGTAACTCTTGCCAGTATCTGTTCAAGTGACCTGCATATCAAACATGGAAGTGTTCCGCGTGCGGTTCCGGGGATAACAGTTGGTCATGAGATGGTAGGAATTGTAGAAGAAGCTGGAAGTGGTGTAACCAATGTGAAACCGGGAGACAGAGTAACGGTAAACGTGGAAACTTTCTGTGGGGAATGCTTTTTCTGTAAAAAAGGCTATGTTAATAATTGCACGGATAAAAATGGCGGCTGGGCTCTTGGCTGCCGCATAGATGGAGGCCAGGCAGAGTACGTGCGGGTACCTTTTGCAGATCAGGGGCTTAACAAAATTCCGGATGAGGTTACTGACAGGCAGGCTTTGCTGGTAGGAGATGTTCTGGCTACCGGTTATTGGGCGGCACATATTTCCCAGATTACAGAGGAGGATACAGTGCTGATCATAGGAGCCGGTCCTACCGGAATCTGTACGTTGCTTTGTGTGATGCTGAAGAAACCGAAGCGGATCATTATGTGCGAAAAAGATGAAAAACGTATTGACTTTATTAAGGAACATTATCCGGAGGTTCTTACTGTATCACCGGAAGATTGCAAAGAGTTTGTCATGTTGAACAGTGCGCATGGAGGAGCAGACGTGGTTCTTGAGGTCGCAGGAGCGGAAGCTACATTTCGTCTGGCATGGGAATGCGCAAGACCAAATGCAATTGTGACTGTGGTGGCACTTTACGATAAAGCCCAGATACTGCCTCTTCCGGATATGTATGGCAAGAATCTTACATTTAAAACCGGTGGAGTGGATGGCTGTCACTGCGAGGAAACACTGAAGCTGATTGCAGAAGGCAGACTTGATACGGAGCCTCTGCTCACTCATACCTATCCGCTTTGCAGAATTGAGGAAGCGTATGAGCTTTTTGAAAATAAGAAAGATGGCGTGATCAAAGTGGCTGTGGAATGCTGAATAAGATCTGGGAGCATCAGAGAGCTATGTAAGCAGCGGAATGCATGGAGTTATAAAAGTTATGATTTCTGAAGTGCTTCCAGTTTTTTTATATCAAGTTATCAAAAAAACTTCACTTGATTTTTAAGAGAGGAGAAGGAATTTGAACATACAGATTTTTGGAACGAAGAAGTGCAATGACACCAAGAAAGCAGAAAGATTTTTCAAAGAACGTGGTATTAAGTATCAGTTTGTTGATATGAAGGACAAGGGAATGAGCAAAGGTGAATTCAATTCTGTTGCCCAGGCAAATGGTGGCTTGGAAAACATGGTCAACTGGGAAGGAAAAGACAAGGATTTGCTTGCACTCATAAAATATATTGCAGATGAAGACAAACTTGGAAAGATACTTGAGAATCCCCAAGTGATTAAAACACCAGTGGTTCGAAATGGAAAACAATCTACACTTGGATATCAGCCGGATGTCTGGAAAGCGTGGAAATAAAGATCGATACGATGCTTATAAAAATATATGGACGAAAATATGATGAGAGGTGAGATGATAGTGGACTGACAACATAGCATATATCGGGTATCATTAAATAACGCAATGCATATACTTGAGCGAATCAGCGGATTACGAATGTTTTGGCGGGTCAAGAGACCAAAAATCCTCTTGCAAGCGAGCTTGCAAGAGGATTTTTGACTTTTTGACCCTGGTATCATCATGATATTATATTTAAAGGGAAAAGAACTGTAAAGTGAAATATTACCTGTAAAGTAGTAACAAATTCTGTGAAAATTGTGCAATAGTAATGATTTGTATATTGTGAAGCGGGTACATAAATGATACTATCATTATTATAAAGAAGCAGGAGGTAAGTGCGTGATGAAGAAACTTACAACAGCAAAAATCTGGCAGTTTGCAGCAGGTCAGTTTGGATGGGCAATGTTGTCCGGAATCATTTCAAACTGGCTTGTGTATTTTTATCAGCCAGATGAAACCGCCATCAGCCAGGGGCAGACCGTATTTATTCCCCAGGGACTGGTGGTGCTTGGCATTTTCACCATTATCGGAGGAATCACAGCCTTCGGAAGAATTTTTGATGCTTTCACAGATCCTATGATCGCGTCCTGGTCAGACCGGTGTACGTCCAAAAATGGACGGCGAATTCCGTTCCTGAAATGGGCGTCCCTGCCTCTGGCACTTTCCACAGTGTTAGTGTTCTGGTCCCCGATCAATGAGAAAAGCTGGCTCAATGCAGCGTTTTTGCTGGTGATGGTTCTGGCCTATTACCTTTCCATTACAGCTTATTGTACACCGTATAATGCCTTGATCCCGGAGCTGGGACATACCCAGCAGGAGCGGCTTAATATTTCTACGGTGATTTCCTTTACATTCATTGCAGGAACTGCAGTTGCATACCTGGCCCCAACTATCTGGGGGGCATTTATCCCGGCATTTGGACGTGTTGGCGCCATCCGTGTCACCTTTACGCTGATGGCAGTGGTGGCATTTATCTGCATGCTGATACCTGTATTTTGCATTCGGGAAAAGGATTACGTGGACACAGTTCCAGCAAAAGAGTCTGCTTTTCGCTCCCTGACTGCTACGTTTAAGAACGGAGAATTTTGTAAATTTGTGGGCTCCGATATTTTTTACTGGATCGCCCTTACCATGTTTCAGACAGGCCTGCCCTTCTTTGTAACCAGCCTTCTGAAGCTGCCGGAGACGATGACAACCCTGTATTTTGTGGGGATGACAGCATTGTCTTTAGTATTTTACATTCCGGTAAATAAGCTTACCCCGAAGCTGGGTAAGAAAAAGATGATCCTGTTTGCATTTGCTGTATTCAGTCTGGCTTATTTCTATACAGGATTTATGGGAAAAATGAGTTTTATTTCGGAAACCGTACAGGGGCTGATCCTGACGGTGGTGGCAGCGCTACCGATGGCAATTTTTGGAATTTTGCCCCAGGCGGTTGTGGCAGATATCGCCCAGAGTGATTCCATCACATCAGGAAGCAACCGGGAAGGAATGTTTTATGCGGCAAGAACCTTTGCATTCAAACTTGGCCAGAGTCTTTCCATGCTGATCTTTACTGCTGTTTCTACCATCGGAACAGGAGACGGAACTGGTTATAGGATCGCAGCCTTTGGCGCAGCGGTGTTCTGTATGGTGGGCGGAATTATTCTGGTATTTTATAATGAGAAGAAGATTAATGGGATTATTGGGGGATAGTAATAAAGTATTAAGCCTCTCGTAAATTGTAACACACATGTCACAGTATATCTTTCTTTAAGATACTTTTGAATGAGTTGTGTTATCAGGAATTTGTGAATCGTGATGATTGTTTTTTATGATTTTATAAGCTGCTTGTAAGGGGAGTTTTGGAATGAAAATAATACAGGAAAACGAATATTTATATATTATGGAAAATGAGGTGGAACCTTATTTAAAAGTCCATTGCCGAGAGGGATACATTCCCGGAGCAGAAGACATTTACCATGGGAAAAATGGAATTACGGGAAAAATCCATGTGAAGCGTTATCTGGCAGAGAATCCTGTGGGGGTGGTGGTGATCAGTCATGGTTTCACAGAAGGCGCACCAAAATATGAGGAGTTGATTTACTATTTTTTACAGGCTGGCTATCACGTATACATGCCAGAACATATGGGACACGGTCAAAGCTACCGTCTGGCAGCAGATCCCTCATTGGTACATATTGATATCTGGAAGCGGTATGTAAGAGATTTTTTGAAAGTATGCCACGAAATCAAAAGGGCATACCCGGAGTTGCCCCTGAACCTTTTTTCCCACTCCATGGGCGGTGCAATCGGCGCAATTGCCGCAGCCTGGGAACCCGCTCTTTTTCATAAAGTGATATTAAGTTCGCCTATGAGCAAACCGCTCACTGGAGGCGTGCCCTGGCCGTTGACCGTACTGATCGCCCATGCAGAATGCTTTTGGGGAAAGGAAGAGTCCTATGTCTTAGGCCAGAAACCTTACGACGGAACCGACACCTTCCAAACCAGCGCCGGCACCTCTGAACCTAAATTTATAAGATACAACGACCTGCGAAAAGAAAAACAGTTTCTCCAGACCTGTGCACCATCCTATGGCTGGCTGAAGGCCTCCATAAAAATGAGCTGGTATTTAAGATACCACGGCTGGAAGAAACTCCGGTCTCCTCTCCTTATTTTCCAGGCCGAAAAAGACGATTTCGTATCCGTCCGCGCACTTCGGAAATTCGCAGTGAAAATCAGAAAGCGCGGTGTTGCCCCCTGCGAATATGTCTACATGCCCGGGACGAAGCATGAGATATATTGTGGCGGGGATGAGACGATGGAAGTTTATTGGGATATAATGGAAAAGTTTTTGGGACAATAAGTTTGGCGTTGCCTACAAACGAAGATTATTAGTGTAGAAAACTCTACTTTGCTGGAGCCCATTGCAGATGCGTTTTCCATATCTGTTACCGAACTGATTTCCGGTAATACCGTGAACAACGCTAACGTGTCCGCAAACACGCTCTAGTAATCGTGAATGGAACACCAAGCTGATTTCAACAGAATAAGGCGAAATGGCAAAAGAAATTGTTGCTGGGTTCAGAGAATTATGGAGCTCACTTTATGCGTTAGCCTATGATGAATTCTATGAAAACTATAGAGAACGTTATAAAATAATCAAGCATCAAAGAGAGTGTGCTAAAGAACAAGAGATTACGTCAATAGAAAGTTATACGCTGAAACCAAATAATATACAGGTGAAATTCATTACTAATCTGCGAAAAATTGTTGAATCAGGAGAGAAAAGATCACTCTTGATTTCTGCAACAGGAACACCTGTTATATTAATGACAGGACGAAAAGACTTGATTTAAAGGGTATTCGGGCCTGTCTTTTCAATTTAAAAAAATGTATGGGCGAAAAAATAATGAGAGGTGAGGGAGAATTGATTGACAACATAGCATATATCTGGTACTATTAAATAACGCAATGCGTTAAAACGATAGGAGCGTTTTATCATGAGTAGAGGAAAAGAAGTAAAAGAATTAAGAGAAAAAATGGGAATGAACAGACGTGAATTTAGTGACTACTATGGTATTCCGTATCGTACCGTTCAAGATTGGGAAGCAGAGAAAAGAGAACTTCCAGATTATCTGTTACGTTTATTAAAGTATAGAGCAGAAATGGAATGTCGAATCGAAAGAGCAGATAAATGAAAGGTCTAATCCACCAGCTATGCTGGGGAGAATGGAGAAGGCGGAAGCGGTGAGGATAACAAAATAAAGCCTCCTGTGATATGATGAGAATGTGTCGCAAGCCAAACTCAAAGGAGGCGGTTCAAATGGACAATAAAAGTCTATCACATACTCGCTGGAAATGCCAGTATTATATCGTATTCATTCCTAAATATAGGAAGAAAGTATTGTATGGAAAGGTACGAGAAGATGTGAGAGAAATAATATCAACTCTATACAAATATAAAAGTGTAGAAATTATTGCGGGAGCCGTATGTATCGATCATGTGCATTTAAGCGTAGCAATTCCACCGAAACTTAGTGTATCAGACTTTATGGGATATTTGAAAGGGAAGAGCACATTGATGCTTTACGACAGACATCCAGAACTGCAAAGTAAATGGGATAAAGCCTTTTGGGCTAGAGGATATTATGTTGAAACAATCAGCAATATAACAGATGCAGCAGTTCAGAAATATATAAATGAGCAAGCAGAGGAATCGAGAAGATTCCAGTAGTACCACTTTATAGCGGACCAGTAAAAGTGCTTGCGATACCGCCCTTTGGGGTGAGCAGTAACAATGACCCTTTGGAGAACCAAGGATAAACCACCAGTTGAACTGGTGGTTGCTAACTTAAACAAAAGAAAGAAGAGAAAAAATATGCTTTCATTTGGTGATTTTGAAAGACGAATGTTAAGTTATTTCCAGCGAGGTACAGAAATTTTACATAATGGTAAAAGAATGATCGTTGAAGAAGCTGGTAAACCGACGTGTTCTTATGGTGAACCAAAAACAGATGTATATGTAGCTGCACGCAGCAATTATGGAATTGAAGAGATTAAAATCTCTTATAAAAAAGAAAATGCAAATTTTTTAGAGAATAAGATGAATTCGGAACGGGCGGAACAATTGTTTGGACCAGACTGGAGAAAAATAATTGAAGATTCAACATCAGGGATTCGCAGCCAATTTGAACAAAGAATGCGAGTGTATAAAGAAAAATTCAGGAAAATCGAAAAGGGGGCAATAACTCTGGGGTGGAAGTTTGAATTATTAAACAAACCAGGCGGAGAATTGTCAGGTGAAATGTGTCTTTCAAGACAGCAGTTATATGATGTTTATGCTGGAACTAATTTATCTCCAGATAAGAGAAATGCGTACGTAAATGGACGTTTGATTCGAAATTCTGGAATAGCAGAGTATATTCTTGTTTCAGATACAGCAAGATCCGCACAGGATGTAATTGATAGAATGGTTCCGATAGGGGATTATATAGAAAGACATCCGAAGATTTATTTTGCCTGTAAAGCGTTAAACTATCGGACATACTATAGAAAGTATGATGGCAATAGACCATTGGCTGTTCAGGTTGATTGGAATATTGTAAACGGAAAATTGAGTTCATCATTAATATTTGATGCACCACTAGAAGCTAATGGTGACGAAATGGCAAGTCGCCTTCTATATTGTTTGGGCAGATTATCGATTAATACTACGGATGATATTAATTCGAATAACTCAGATATGAGAAATGTATATCATTAATAAGAAAGGGTAATGCAGATGAATGTTATAAGTCTTTTTTCTGGTTGTGGAGGATTAGATTTAGGTTTTGAAAAAGCAGGATTTAATATTCCTGTTGCAAATGAATTTGATAAAACAATTTGGGAAACTTTTAAAGTTAACCATCCAAATACACATCTTATAGAAGGAGATGTACGTCAAATTACAAAAGAAGACATTGCACAATACATAGATGGAGAAGTTGACGGAATAATTGGTGGACCACCATGTCAATCATGGTCTGAGGCAGGTTCATTAAAAGGTATAAAAGATGCAAGAGGACAACTGTTTTTTGATTACATTAGAATTCTGACAGAATTTCAGCCGAAGTTTTTTTTGGCAGAAAATGTTAGCGGAATGTTAGCGGATAGACATTCGGAGGCTGTACAGAATATTCTTCATATGTTCGAGGAAGCCGGATATGATGTGTCTTTTACCCTGGTTAACGCCAAAGATTATGGTGTTGCTGAAGAGCGAAAAAGGGTGTTTTATATTGGGTTTAGAAAAGATTTAAATATACAGTTTGGATTTCCAAAGGGATCCACAAAAGATGATTCCAAGAAGATTACATTAAGAGATATTATCTGGGATTTACAGGAGACGGCTGTTCCTTCAGGACCGAAAAATCATCATAATCCAGATGCAATTAACAATAATGAATATTTCACAGGTGCGTATTCACCTATTTTTATGAGTCGAAATCGTGTGAAATCATGGGATGAACAAGCATTTACGGTACAGGCTTCCGGAAGACAATGTCAGCTTCACCCTCAAGCACCTAAAATGGTTAAATTCGGTAAGAATGATTGCAGATTTGTTGAAGGTAAGGAACATCTATATAGACGTATGACAATTCGTGAAGTTGCAAGAGTACAAGGCTTCCCGGATGACTTCAAATTTATTTATGAAGATACTAATACCGCATATAAGATGATTGGCAATGCTGTGCCGGTTAATTTAGCATATGAGATTGCAGTAGCTATTAAAATGTATCTTGATGGAAATGGCGATACTGTTGACATTGATAATGAGATCCTTGACGCAAAAGAAGCTAATGAGAAAAAAATGAGCTCAAAGAGTAATGATCAAGGGCGTGCTTATGAATATGCATGGATTCAGACGTTATATAAAGCACTGTGTGAATCCAGAAAAACTCGTATTGTAGAAAATACCAGTTTATTGGCAAATGAACGAGCGTGGGATTCAATGGATGATGAAATGCAGAAACTGTTCATTACGTCTGCTAATGCTGCGATTGATACAGTCCTTGAATTGGAACCAAGAATGTCTGAAGCAGATAATGGCGAACTTACACTCGAATTTCAAAAGGATGGAGCTGGGGCAAAAGGCGATGTAAGAGATATTATTATTCGCAGAAATAATATTGAATGGGAAATCGGTCTCAGCATTAAACACAATCATGATGCGGTAAAGCATAGTCGATTAAGTCATAAATTGGATTTTGGAAAAGAATGGTTCGAAATACCTTGTAGTGAGGAGTACTGGAATGCAGTCGGACCGATTTTTGAAACACTTAAAGATGCAAAGAGCAATGGTGTCAAATGGTCAGATTTAGATGATAAAAATGAAAAGGTATACATTCCATTATTACAAGCATTCATCGATGAAGTAAATCGATCATACCGGAAGGATAAATCAATGCCACGAAAGATGATAGAATATCTTATTGGCATTGAGGATTATTATAAGATTGTAAGTAAAGATAGTAAACGTGTTACGCTGATTCATACGTTTAATATGCATGATACGTTAAATAAACCGGGCAAAAACACAATATCTGCAATAACAGTTCCGGTAGTTGAGCTTCCGACCAGGTTAGTTGCATTAGAATTTAAACCAGAGAGTGAGAATACTGTTGAAATGTATTTGAATAACGGATGGCAGCTTAGTTTTAGAATTCATAATGCAAGTACGAAAGTTGAACCAAGTTTAAAATTTGATGTTCAGTTCGTAGGTATGCCAACATCTGTGTTAAATATTGAATGTAGATGGAACTAACTAATAATTGATACTGTGAAGACACGTTATTACAATATACGAAAGATAAGGAACTAAGAAAATGTATGAAATTAGACCAGAAACGGTAAAGTCATTTATTACAGATAGAAATGTTCGATTACCGCGATTTCAAAGAAAGCAGACCTGGGACCCAAAGAAAAATTTTCAATTATGTATTAGCTTATTTAAAGAATATCCTATTGGGGTTTGTATATTAAGTGTAGATGAGTCTAAGGGAAAGACAGTCAGATGGTTGTTGGACGGTAGGCAAAGAAAAAATGCGCTGACAAAAATGTATGAGGATCCAGAAAATATCTATAATTGGGCAAGAGCTTTTATTGGATTTAAGAATTCTGACCAGCCGTTTGAATTGGAAGAAAAATATTGGGAAAAGATTAATGAATATATAGAGGCAGATGTAGATGAAGAATACGGTAATACATCAGAAGGAGAAGATGATAGTCTGCCAGCAGAAAGTGAGGAAGATGTTGTAATAAGAGATTCTTCTTCTGGTCTGGAATTACTTTTGGATATTATAAAGATTATTCATAACAAGCAGAAAAAGAATACTGGTTTTACGAAACCATTTGATTTCACAAAATATGTAGACAGGCTTCCGTATATGGAGAACGGAGAGAATGCACTATCATCCCGTAAACTCAAAATGTTTATTGATGAATATAGAAATCACGCAGACGCATATAGACAAGATTATGAGGACGAGGATTGTTTCTATGAGTATTTGGACTCTAGAAGCATTGTGAAAGATGAAAAGAAAACAAAGCAGTTAATCCATGATAAATGGGATGAAATTTTGGAGAGGATGCTTATTATTGACAAAATTGATTCCCAACTTACTAGCAGTAAGATTGGAATGATAGAAGTCAAAAATCTTTCACCGTCAGATTCCCAGAAGATCTTCAACATAATCAATTCAGAAGGCGAAAAGCTGAAGGCTGTTGAAATATTATCCGCAAAACCACACTGGAATATTCCAATTATAAACCCATCACAAGAAGCAATTGATGCGGTTAAAGAACTTTACAAAGAATTAGAAACGGTTCCTTCTGATGTTGTCAGATGGGACTATCCAGCAACTATATTGAGAAGATTAGGGACAAATTGCGTGATAAAGCAATTTGCTCCTACTAAAACAGATTTTGTTAAAGAGTTAACCTGTGGATTTAAAATTGTTGCAGGTATATATGAAGGTGGTGTAAAAAAAGAATCCATAGAAAAACTGAGTAAGAGTACAGCTTTGAATTGGAATAAAGATTTTGATCAGCTTATATATGACTTAAAGAATATGTTTAAACTGCTGACATCTTATGATTATTTCAGATATTTTCAATCTTGGAGAGCAACGATTTTCGAGCTAACAAGTGAGGCAGTAGCTATAGACTTTTTTGTCATTGCATATAAAGACTGGGAAAGAAAAGGAAAGCCGATTGGATCTGATATTAAGGCAAGACAATTCCAGAAAAATTGCTTTATATTATGGGATAAACTTATATATGAATACATTTATAAGCAATGGCGTGGCGCAGCAGATCAAAAAACAGCATATAACATTTCAAATCTTTCAAACGAGCCTGATGTATTCGAATCTGTATCACAGGAAAACTGGCAGCGTGTATTAAAAGAAATATTTGAAGAAAGTACCATCGATTCTCTCGCAATCAGTCAAACACTCATGACACCATTACTGTATCATATGTATTGCCTTAGATATATCCAAGGTCCGGATTCATTAAATGAAATAGAAGTGGATCATATTATTCCACAGGCGTCATTCGAGACGTCTTCGATTAAAAATCATGAGGTAATACAGCATAATTTGCTTAACTTAGGTTTATTACCCAAAAATGAAAATGCTTCAAAGAATAAAAAACGACTTATAATGATTGAGAGTGAATGGCTTAGAGATCAAATAGAAAAGTATGAGTTTATTCCTAAGGATTGTTTTGCTGATTTTTCAGACGTCAAGAATTATAAGGAGATGTTTGAATTAAGAAAAGCTATTATTGAGGATGCTTTTACAACAAAGAGAAATACAATATTGTACAATTAATAGATCATTCAAAATATTAAGCGTACATAAGAGCATTGGAGAAAATAGATGGAAGTATCATTTGAAGGATTGCAGGGCGCAGATTTGGTTGTGGACACTGTATATAAAGGTGGCAAAATAAGTGGAAAAGGCTCAGAGGTCCTTTCCAAATTGTTACCTAATTGCAGTAACTCTGGTGGCTTTAGAAAAGTGATGAGAAAAGACGGAAGTGGGATGCCTGCGTATGTTGTTCTTTATTCATCGATGCAGGAGCTTGCTTGGCCGGATTATTTAGATGAAGAAACCGGAATTTTTAGATATTATGGCGATAATAGAACGCCTGGAAGAACCATTTTGGATACACCAAGAAAAGGTAATCAATTATTAGAATTTGTATTTGCTTGCCTTAACAGTAGGGATGGATCGATAAAAAACATTCCGCCATTTCTTATTTTCAAGAAAGGTGGTTCTGGATGGGATGTTCAGTTTCTTGGATTAGCTGCACCTGGGAATCCCAAAATATCACCAGATAAGGATTTGGTTGCTTTTTGGAGAACAATGGATGATAAACGTTTCCAGAATTATGAAGCATATTTTACAGTTCTAGAGACTGAGAAGCCGATAAGCAGAAAGTGGCTTGAAGCATTGATTTATAATCATGATGATAGTTTACAGTACGCGCCAGATGTTTGGAAAAAATTTATCAGTGAAGGCAGAAACGGAATAGTACCACTAATAGCAAAAAAACTTCCTAAAATTCCAACCAAATATGATCAATTGCAAAGTGATGTTGAGGGGACAAAATGCCTGTCCATGATCAGAGATCATTATCAAGATAATCCATATGGATTTGAGAATTGTGCAAAAAATATTCTGGAAAAGATGGATGAAAGATTTCAGGATTTTTCCTTGACACGTCCTTGGCGAGATGGTGGAAGGGATGCTTTGGGTTACTATGTGATCGGTGGGCAAAGCAAGGCAAATTATCCTTTGCGAATTGATTGTGCAATGGAGGCAAAATGTTATTCAGAAAACCATTCTGTTGGTGTTAGGGAAATGTCACGCCTCATTTCAAGAATACGATATAGGCAGTTTGGTGTATTGATTACTACCAGTTATGTTCATGATCAGGCATACAAGGAAGTAATGGAAGATGGACATCCTATATTAATTATGTCGGCTACGGATATAGCTAGTGTTTTGAGGAAAAATGCAATCATTTCATCAAATATTGAAGATTGGTTTACCATATTGGATAATACTGATGGCAGAGGTTTTGCTGATCGCATGAAAGCATATTATGATAAAATTGAAACAATTTGACGCTAAAACATACAATAGCGCTTAATGGGAATGCTTCTGAATCGGAAAGACAAGCTGCTTTTGAAAGATTGGCAATGAACGAGGATGAAGCAACAGATGACAACCAGCCGTTGGATTATATTTTCTCTGTTGAAATATTAAATGAAGGTGTGGATATTGTTGAGGTTAACCAAGTTATTATGCTTAGACCAACGCAGTCCCCAATTGTTTTTATTCAACAACTTGGACGAGGTTTGCGAAAAGCCAAGGGAAAGGAATATGTAGTTATTCTGGATTTTATTGGAAATTATAATAACAATTTTATGATTCCCATTGCGCTATCAGGGGATAGAACTTACAATAAAGACAATATTCGTAGATACATTATGGAAGGTGGAAGGATAATTCCAGGAGCTTCTACCGTACATTTTGATGAAATTAGCCGGAAAAGAATTTTTGCATCTGTAGATAATGCAAATTTCAGTGATATTAAGCTTATCAAAGAAAATTACACGAATCTGAAGAATAAGCTTGGAAGGATTCCGAGACTTCGAGATTTTGACGATTACGGCGAGATGGATGTTCTTCGGATTTTTGACAATAACAGTCTTGGTTCCTACTATAAATTCCTGGTGAAATATGAAAAAGAATATAAAGTTCGGTTGTCCTTGGATGAGGAAAAGGTAATTGAATTTGTATCCAAGAAATTAGCAAATGGAAAACGTATACAGGAGCTTCAACTGTTAAAACGAATGCTCACGTATTCTCATGGGTTTCCTAAATTAGGCCTCTTTGCAGAGCTTTCCAAAGATATGAAATCATATGGAAAAGAACTTAACCAGGATCAAAAAGAAAATATTGTAAATGTGATGACAAATGAATTTCCTGCTGGAACAGGTAAGAAGACCTATTCTCAGTGTGTGTTTATTGAAGAAGCTGGAAATGACTATAAACCAACGAAATCGTTTGTGGAAATGTTATCAAATGATGATTTTTATAATATCCTTAAAGAATTGGTTGATTTTGGAATAAGCCGCTATGAAAGAGATTACAGGAATAGTTATGCTAAGACTGATTTGGTTTTATATCAAAAATATACTTATGAAGATGTTTGCCGCTTGCTGAACTGGGCACAAAATGAAGTGCCTTTAAATATTGGTGGTTACAAGTTTGACAAAAAGACAAAAACATTTCCTGTATTTATCAATTATGATAAAGAAGAAAATATTAGCGATACAACCAAATATGAGGATCATTTTATTCCTGGATTTCGAGATCGTTTAATCGCAATTTCGAAATCAGGAAGAAGCTTGCAGTCAGAGGATGTACAGAATTTCTTAAAAGCGAAAGAGCGAGGAATCCAAGTGGAACTTTTTGTACGAAAAAACAAGGATGATAAAATTTCCAAAGAATTTTATTATCTTGGGCATATGACAGCAAGCGGAAAAACGAAAGAATTTAAAATGGCAAATACAGAAAAAACAGCAGTGGAGATAGAGTGGATTCTTGATGTACCTGTAAGGGAAGATATTTATGAGTATATTGTGAATTCATGATGAGGAGGAACTTATGAAAACAGTTAGAGTAGTCGCAGCAGTAATAAAAGCTGTTAATAAAAAAGGCGAACCCATTATTTTTGCAACCCAACGTGGCTATGGCTCCTTAAAAGGCGGCTGGGAATTTCCAGGTGGAAAAATAGAACCTGACGAGACACCGCAGGAAGCGTTAAAACGTGAAATTATGGAGGAACTTGATACAGAAATTGCAGTGGGAGAGGTAATTGATACCATTGAGTATGACTATCCAGACTTTCATCTTTCCATGGATTGCTTCTGGTGCGAGATCGTGAGTGGAGATATTAAGTTGAAAGAGCATGAGGCTGCAAGGTGGCTGACAAAAGAAAAGTTAAAAGATGTAGAGTGGCTACCGGCAGATGTGACGTTGATTAGTAAAATTGAGAAAGATATGTGAACATATATAAGATATAAAAGGGGAGACGTAGAAAAATTTGTGGTGTAATGTAATATCTGTTTATAGAATATGTCTATGTGTGAACAAGTGTATTTGGAGAGAAAGTTTTGCGTAGAAAATTAAGGCAGAGGGTTTCTGAAATAGCGGGAGTTTCATTCCAGATAAAATTAAGTCGGCCAAGTGGAATTTTGAAAAAAGATATTTTGCTTCGTGCAATAGGATAGGTTTTTGAACATATGAAGGAGTTCTTTTAATTTAAGACAGTTTGTTTTATAATGTATACAAACACATGCATGCTAGAGGGGGATAGATATATGTGGAATGATATTGAAACTACGACGGATTATTTACATTTTTCAGTTGTATCTAAAACAGTAGCAGAGTTAATAATTGAATCAGGGAATAGTCCAATATCTATAGGTATATCTGGAAGTTGGGGAGCCGGAAAATCATCTATGGTGAAAATGATTGGTAAAGATTTGAATGATCAATCAGGTAGTGATGAATATATATTTCTTGAATTTAATGCATGGTTATATCAGGGATATGAAGATGCAAAATCGGCTTTGCTTCAGGCAGTGACAACGAAATTAACTGAAGAAATTAGAAATAAAAAAATTAATGAAAAGAGTGAAATCGGACAGAAATTTAAGAAATTTTTGAAACGCGTTAATTGGTTTCAAGTATCTAAGTTAGTATTCCCTCTAGTGGCAGGGGTTATTCCGGGAGCAGCACCAGTTGGAGCTATTGCAAATTTTGTTAATTCCATAAAGAGTAGCTTGAATAATCGTGGTAAAAGGAGTGAAAATAGCGAAAAGATAAATACTGCAATTGAAGAATTACTTCCAGAATTAGATGGGGTTTTTAAGGATAACGAAGAAATGACAGAGCCGGCTACAAAGCAGCTTGAAGAAATTAGAATAGAATTTGAAGAAATACTTGAAGCGTTAAAAGTGAAATTGGTTGTTCTAGTTGATGATTTGGATAGGTGTATGCCAGAAACAGCAATTTCGACACTTGAAGCAATGAGATTACTGTTATTTGTAAGACGAACCGCTTTTATTATTGCTGCAGATGAACAAATGATAAGAAATGGAGTTCGTGCTCATTTTAATGGAGTCGAATTGTCGGATGGATTAGTTACCAGTTATTTTGATAAACTAATTCAGGTTCCAATTAAAATACCACATTTGGGAGTTGCCGAGGTAAAATCATACATAGTTCTTTTGTTCATGGAGATGGAAGTAAGAAAGAACAGAGTGGAACAAGAAAGTTTTTTAGAAGTGCAAGAAAAATTTAGTAATCTTTTGTCTAAAGCTTGGGAAAATGATCTGACAGTAGAAAAAATTGAAGATTTTTTTGATGAAGATATTAAAAATATTATGAAGGAATATGTGGCGATCGCTGATCAGTTGGCAGGTATTCTGGTAAGTGCTGATAATATTAAAGGTAATCCTAGGTTGATAAAAAGGTTATTAAATGCACTTGAAATAAGAAAAAAGGTTGCCAAATTTAATGGAATGACATTAGACTCAGGCGTGTTAATAAAGATGCTATTATTTGAGAGATGTGCATCAGAAGGAGCATTCGATTATTTGGCTAAAGAAGTAGCTAATGCAGAAGGCGGAAGTCCAGAATTTATACAAGAAATAGAAGCTAGTCTATTAAATGGCGAAACATATAAAGCTCCAGATGCTACATGGAACGATGAGTTTGTGCAGAAATGGTTATTAATCGAACCCAAATTGGGCGGAATTGATTTACGTCCATTGCTATATCTTAGTAAAGATAAGGCACTTTCGTTTGTGGCATATGACGAACTTTCTGTTAAAGGCGAAGAATTGTTAACCGCGTTAAAGAATGTAAGAAATGGTACGTATATTAAGGATCTTGTTGAGGAAGTTAAGGCGTTAGGAATAAAAGAAGCGGAGAAATTGTTGAAGAGAATAATTAGTCTGGGACGCAATGAACAATGGAATATAAATATTTTATTTGCAGCAGTGCATATTACGGAAGCTTTTCCTGAATTAGGTCGAAATTTAGCTTCGGCTTTGGGGGAAATACCAGCGAAATCTAGAAAAGCTCCTATTATTCCTATTATTGCGGATAAAAAATGGGCTCAAGATATGCTAAAACAATGGAACGACGATTCTGAAACGCCAAGTAGTGTAAAAAAGGCGATAATACAAAAAAGTAGAGGTTAATAATATATGGGAACATCAGCTTCAAGTATGGGACCAGGGGCAGGCGTTTCGCTGGATCCAGAATGGTTAGATGATATAGAATTACCTAATCAAGATAATGCCTCGTTGAACGATTACAATAATGACAGTGGAGAAAATGATAATCAATTTGATGAAAAGAAACTAGACGGGAACAAAATACCTGATATAGCACCTAAATTTCGCTTTGCAAGTGCTAGGAGAGGAATGGGGGAATATGTTCGTTCTGGAAGTAAAGACTCTTTGAGAAAATCTTTGGGACATTATTCCAAAATAGGAATGGGTGGTGCAAGGAATCTTTCAAAACGAATGCGCACTTCAACAAAAGTAGCCACAAACTTTTTTCGGACATTTCAAGCGTTAAGGGACAATAAGGATTTTGCATTAGGAAAGATTTTGTTGGAATTGCAAGGAAGAGGTGCTAATGCGAATGAAATTATTGATACAATTATAGATAATGTGTGTCCAAGTGGTGGAAGTTTAGATGAAATAACATGTAGAGATTCTGGAAGATTTGCGTTGAGTGAGTTTATGAATCAAAATCCGAGTGCAGATATTAATAAACTAACAGATGATCAGATATGGTCTCTTACAGGTGCATTTCTTGGAAATGAGGCATATAGTCGAGTTCAATTGGATATAGGACAGTCTTTTGAAAAACAAAATGTGTCGGCAGCGGAACGTGTTAATAGAATGAATGAAATGAAAGAATATTTGCAGTCGGAAATATCAACTCAATTGAATAAACTTAGAAATTCTGGTAGTCAGACAATTGGTATGGAGAAGCTGTTTCGAACAGCTATAAAAAATACATTTGAAGTGTACGAGGTTGAAGTATGAGTAAAGTGATTTGTTATCCACGATGTTGCGTTCCCGAATATTATAATGATGAGTATTACTACTTTGAAATGTTTTCGATTCCAGAACATAAAAGAAGTAATGTAGGTCATGTTGGAGTGCAATTGTTTAAAGAATTAAAAAAATCGAAAATTACGCCAACTGTAGAGGCCTTGGATTTTACAATTATTGCTATGGCTGTAGTTGCTGCGGATAAAGCAATATTAAGAAGGAATAGTGCCGATGGTTGGACGAGGAAAATTGAGCTTTACATATATTTACATGATGCAGCTAAATGGAGAAAAGAAAAAAGAAAGTTGGAGGATATGCTTCGTTTTCTCAGTGGGGATTTTTGGATGCTTACTATAAAAGATTTGCCTGAATCATTAGTTCCAAAGAAAAAATTTGATTTAAGAAAACAAGACTGTATTTGTTTGTTGTCGGGCGGCATGGACAGTCTGGTAGGAGCAATTGATTTGCATGAAGAAGGAAGAAATCCTTTATTTGTGTCTCAAATAGTTAGAGGAGATGCAGATCATCAGAGAGAATATGCTATGCAGTTTGGATCTGATAATTTATGCCAGTGGAGTAATAAGGTGTATAAAAAAGGAAAATCCGAAAATTCAACCAGAGCAAGATCAATTATGTTTTTTGCATTTGCATTATTGGCGTCTTGTGGCATTAATTGTAATACTCAAGGAAGAAAGGAGCTATTTGTACCTGAAAATGGCTATATCAGTTTGAATATGCCATTGGATCCACTTAGAACCGGTAGTTTAAGTACAAAGACAACACATCCAGTGTATATGAATATGTTACAGGAGATATGGAATGATGTAGGAATAAATATTGATTTTGTATTACCGTATAAATATAAAACAAAAGGTGAAGTTCTAGAGGAATGTAAGAATCAGAATTTGATGGAAAAATTTATTTTTGGATCAACCAGTTGTGGTAAATATCAAAGATATGGATTGCGTCATTGTGGCGTATGTGTTCCATGTTTGGTGAGAAGAGCCTCTTTTCTGAAAAATAGAATGTGTGATGAAACGGAGGGGGGATATTGTAAAGAAAATTTGCAATTAGCGGATTCTAAAGATGTAGCAGCTGCAACATTAGCAGTCGTTCAACTTAAAGAAAATGGTATTGAAAGTCTTGTGAAGGGTATGCTAACTTTCGCAAAAGGGGAGGAAAGAGATTTGTATTTAGGTGTTATTGAACGTGGTTTATTGGAAATAGGTGCTTTGTTAAAGGAGTATAATGTTATATGATAGATTTTCATTGCCATTTGGATTTATATAAAAATCCGTTGGCAGTATTTGAAGAAGTAAAAAAAAGAAAAGTAAGGGTATTAGCAGTTACGACGAGTCCACGTGCGTATTTAAAATCATTACAGTACTTTGGGAATACGGACGATGTAAATGTTGCATTAGGGTTTCATCCGGAATTAGTTGCTGATAGGAGAAGTGAAATTGAGTTATTCATGGAACAACTTTCAAATTGTAGATATATTGGGGAAGTTGGGGTGGATGGTACTGCTAGAAATCAATATTCATATACTGTACAAAAAAGTTTTTTCTATAACGTACTAAATGAGACTGAAAAACAGAATGGAAGAATACTTAGTATTCATTCGAGAGGTGCTGTTACAGAAGTGCTAGACGGCATTGAAAAAAGTATAAACAAAAATATACCTATAATGCATTGGTTTACTGGAAATGCCAAGGAACTTCAAAGAGCTTTATCGTTAGGCTGTTGGTTTAGTATCAATCCTAAAATGTGTTATACAAAATCTGGTAAGGATATGGTTATGCAAATACCTTTAAATAAAATGCTACCAGAAACAGATGCACCATTTACTGAAAAAAATGGAAAATTATATATGCCGTGGGATACAGATGTGATAGAATTTTTAGCGATACAATATGGAAAATCTATATTTGAGATTAAAAATCAGATGGAAATTAATTTACGAGTACTCAATAATAGTATATGATTAGGTTGTTAGGGGATATAGAAAGGCATAAAGTTTGGAACGATTTTCTAGAAAGAATGATTGAATAACAATAATATTTATATATGTTTACACCCTTTATAAAACAAAAGCTCTTAGGAATTACCCAAGAGCCTTGTTATCGGCAATCGTTCACGATTATTTTTTTACAGGGGGGAGTGCCCGGATCAGCCAATATGATTTCCTCAGCAAGTGAGCCTGTGTTTTTCTATCTTTATTATACACAATTATGGAGAAAAATCTATAGGTAAAATGTGACAAAACAAGAAAAGATATTAACAAGTATTCTTGCACCCCCAAAGGTTTCATAGTATCATATATCCTATAAAAAGATAATGATGCTATGAACCTTTTTTATTTAGGAGCGATATCTATGGGAAGATTTGTAAATCCGGACAACCGTGCTTTTCAGGCGGCTTTGAATTCGAAAATATATGTTGATAAGACTGGTTTGTTGGAATACACGAATAGCGTTTTAAATTCAACAAATGCGTACATTTGCAACAGCCGTCCGCGGAGATTTGGAAAGTCTATTACGGCAAATATGCTCACGGCATATTACAGCAAAGCATGTGACTCTAGTGAAATGTTTTCAAATTTGGAAATCAGCAACAGCCCAGATTTCGTGGAGCATTTGAATAAGTACGACGTGATTCACTTTGATGTGCAGTGGTGCATGATGGCAGCTGGAGGTCCGGAAAATATTGTCTCTTATATTACAGAGCAGACAATCCTGGAATTAAGGGAATTTTATCCAGATGAGTTTCCAGAAGATGTAAATTCCTTACCTGAGGCTTTATCCCAAATTAATAATGCAACAGGAAATAAGTTTGTTGTAATTATTGATGAGTGGGATGTTTTGATACGAGATGAGGCGCAGAACCAGCAGATACAGGATGGATATATTGATTTTCTGCGGGGAATGTTTAAAGGAACTGAGCCTACTAGGTTTATAGCATTGGCTTTTTTGACAGGAATTCTCCCGATTAAAAAATTGAAAACCCAGTCTGCACTTAATAATTTTGATGAATTTACTATGTTAAGTTCGGGGGATTTTGCACCGTATATTGGTTTTACGGAGGAAGAAGTAAAAGAGCTTTCTGGAAAATATAACCAGAATTATGAAAAAGTAAAAAAATGGTATGATGGCTATTGGTTAAATGATTATCAAGTATATAATCCAAAAGCGGTTGTCAGTGTAATGCTGCGTGGAGAATTTAAAAGCTATTGGTCCGAAACTGCTTCATATGAAACGGTTGTGCCGTTGATCAATATGGATTTCGATGGATTAAGATCTGCAATTATCGAAATGCTGTCAGGAGATTCCGTGAGTGTAGATGTAACTACGTTTCAGAACGATATGACTAGTTTTTCCTGTCGGGATGATGTAATTACGTGTTTAATTCATTTTGGGTATCTTGGTTATAATCAGATTTATAAAAAAGCTTTTGTACCTAACGAGGATATTCGTCAGGAGTTACTTAGGATTGTGAGAAGAAAATAACGGGAGGAATCCACCATGGGACATTTCTATTTCATCCGACACGGACAGACCGTGTGGAATGTTGAGAATAAAATTTGCGGGGCTACAGACAGTCCGCTTACAGAATATGGACGCGAGCAGGCAAAGGAGACGGGACAGAAGATTCTTACAGAGGGGGTTAAGGCAGATGAAATCCTCTGCTCTCCGCTTAGCAGGGCAGCGGATACTGCCAGGTTGATTTCGGAAATGACAGGAATTCCATACAGGGTGGAACCAAGGCTGATTGAGCAGAATTTTGGAAAATGGGAGTCCACTCCCCGGGATGGGAAGGATTTCAAGAAAGCAAAGGAGTTTTTTGCATGCAGTCATGAAGGCGGAGAATCAACACTTCGGCTGGCACAGAGGATTTATAATCTTCTTGATGAAATAAAAGCAGAGTCCGATAAGAAGACTTACATCCTGGTTGCCCATAATGGAATCGCCAGAGTGGTACAGTCCTATTTTACGGACATGACAAATGAGGAATATGCTGCATTTGGAGTAAAAAACTGTGCTGTGGTTCGATATGATTTTAAATGACAAAAGAATATTCGGAATATGAATGATTATTTTGAAACGGTAAGTAATCTTGAGGTAATTAAGCTGGATAAGAAACGAATAACTCTGTGCCATTATCCTGATTAAAGTGGCAAACGGAGGAGAACAGGGAAAAGAGACTGGAGAATAAACCAAATGATAGTTAATAAATGTTCGGAAATTTTATTAGCAAAATCAAAAAAACTATATGGGAACTACCGGGATAACTGTACAGTTGTCCAGAGAATGCTGGAAAAATATAAAAAGTTATATCCTAATATTTCTGATTATTCTATAATGCATTTTATCGATATTGCAGAATTTTGTGATATGATAATGGATAAGCAGAAACTGGAAAATATGAATGAAGATGAGTGCTACTGCCTTTTGTCTGCAGCGTTATTTGCACATATTGGATTTGGCTTAAATCAGGAAATTATGAATAGATATGTGGACAAGCTTGGAATTCAGAAGCAGGCAGAAGAGCTTACGTTCTTTCCGGTTATGAGTAAATATCATGTTTTGTTCAGTGCATGCCTGTTGGAAGAATACGGTGATATATTTGAATTTCCATCAGATCTGCATAAATATGCCATAATCCGTATGCTTCACTTTATCGGTGGAAATGGTACAGCACCTGTTCAGTTAGAAGAAGCTTTGGTGTTGAACAATCAAAATGTTATCAGTCTGAGGGAACTGGCGGCTGTGTTAGCTGTTGGAAATCAGCTGGCAGAATTAAAAAATGCAAATATTGATTTGAGCTATGACAAGTTCGACAAATATAATTCCGAAGAAATCGTTGGATTTGTTGAAAGAAACGTGGTAAGAAGTATTAAGGTAAAAGATGGCAAACTGGTGATAGAAGCAGGCGGTTCGGATTCGGCTTATACACTGATTGAGCGGAAGGTAAATTTAATTATTGATAATTTTGGGAAAATTGTCAGTAGTCTGTCTAATCGGTCAGACCACAGTTTTGATTTTTTTTCTATTGCTTCCATAGAGCTTCACCGCCTTCCGTCAGCGGAAACAGCTGAAAAAATCTATCTGAACAAAGAAATCGAAGAATCATGGACAGATGAGGACAGGGAACTGTTTCAGAAGCTTTCTCCTGAGGAAAGAGTGTTTTATGCCGATTATTTATCCACAGAATTCGAGACAACCAAATTCCTTGTAGAGTTCGCGAAAACCAACAAAGCCGTACTGGAAGGATTAGAGTACAGAGTGAAATCACCGAAATCCTTGTACAATAAGCTTTATCAGAGAGTAGAGAAATCCTTCTTTGATTCGCTGGCGGATGTAGTCCGTTATACGATCATACTGGATCCGGAAGATTATGTAGAACAGATCCGTTCTGTTATAACGGCTTTGTCTGAGAAAAACTGGAAAATTTATGCATTAAAAAATTATTGGACCAATGACGGTTTTCCATACAATGGCGTGAATACCAAATTTAAAAATCCGCGCAACTACCGAATTGAAATCCAGTTTCATACAAAGGAAAGCTTTGATGTGAAAATGAGCAAGGAAGACCACGACTTGTATGAGCAGAGAAGAGTCCTTGAGCCTGGATGTGATGAGTATAACAGGATATTGCAGCTGCAGCTGAACTTATATTCTAATATGGAGTATCCAAAAAACATTGCACTTTTAGATAATATTTGAACAAATTAAGGAAAAGGGGAAGAAATATGTTTTCTTTAAAAGAAAAAGAAGTAAATACTGGACGCCAGAGAGAGCTTGACCTGGTAAAAGGCTTTCTGATGATTATGATTGTATTTATACATTCCTTTCAGACAATTGCAGGTGCAGCAGCGGCAGAGTCAAGTGTACATAAAATTATGTTTGCCCTGTTTATGCCTACCGGAGCTTGCTTATATCTGTTTACCATGGGTTTTGGAAGTGTTTTTACGCGCCATTCCCAGCCAAAGGACATGGTCAGAAACGGTATAAAACTGTTGATTTACCAAGGCATAAGCAATTTATGCTATGCGGCAGTCATGACGGTCAGCTACGCCATTAGAAATTCTATTACAGGAGAAGTAGCAGGCAGCAGGGAAGTATTTGAAGCAAGTCGGTATTCCATGCTTACATTTGTGAATATCTTTTTCATATCCGGTATGTGCTACCTTGTACTTGCTTTGTACAGGAAATTTAATGTAAAACTTGGCGGTTACATAATAAGTGCATTGATAGTGGGAATCGTAACACCTTTTACCAAACTGCTGGTTTCTGATAATCAGGCACTTAACTGGCTTCTGGATATGACCTTTGGGGGAAAAGGTGAGACAAGCTTCTGCTTTTTTCCATATCTGAGTTATGTATTTTTAGGATATGTTTTTGCAAAAGTAATCAGAAAAGTACCAGAGGATGAAAAAGGAGCTTTTTACAAAAAGAGCGGTCTGGTATGCGGAATCGTAGCGGCAGCCTGGTTTGTAATCTGCATCGTAATGCATCCGGGTGTTGACGGATTCTTTAATTATATGATCGAACAGTATCGAACTCCCGGACTTGTGAAAGTAGTGGGAACCTTCTGCAGCATTATCCTTGTATTTGCAGTGGCATTTTTTCTCATGCCGATTATAGAAAAATGGAAATTTGTTTACAATAAGCTGTGCTATTATTCCAGGCAGATATCCAAAATGTATGCAGTGCATATTGGAGTATATTGGACGATTGCTGGTTTTGCAGCTTTTTACGAATTTAGTGTAAGAGATTGTCTGATTTTGTCAGTCGTTGTGCTGATCGTAACAGATCTACTTGTGCAGGGATATCTGAAACTGACAGATAAGCTAAAAGGATAAAAATGGAACAATACTATTATAATCATATGAACAAACCCCAGCAGGCTACTTATCACAGCATTTTTGTCGGGGTGAAAAATCTATCGGATGAAATTCAGGTTCCGGCACTTTCCGGAGAGGAGCTTTACAATATTTTTTTCCAGATGAGGCTGGACCATCCGGAAATATTCTGGGTAACTAATTTTAAATATCGTTACTACAAAGATTCGCCGAACCTGATTTTCATACCGGAATATCTTTTTGAGAAAAATAAGATCCGGGAGCATCAGAAGGCTCTGACAGCCAGGGTAGAGAAGCTTGTCCGCCCGGCACAGAAGATGTCTGAGTGGGAAAAAGAGAAATATGTGCACGATTTTATCTGCGAAAATGTCCGTTATGACAAACTGAAAAAAGCATATTCCCATGAGATCATAGGTCCTCTTGGACAGAGCGTCGGGGTATGCGAGGGCATTGCGAAAGCGGTGAAGGTTCTTCTGGATGCGCTGGGAGTATGGTGTGTGATCGCAATTTGCGGTAACAATCCGGAAAAAGGAATCAAATACCGGCACACCTGGAATATTGTAAAGATAAATGGCATATATTATCATTTAGATGCCACTTTTGATAACAGTCTGGGAAAAGATCACGAAAACACGGAAATCCGCTATGACTATTTCAACCTGGATGATCAGCAGATCTTTCGCGATCATGAGCCCTTGATCGCGCCTGTGCCTCATTGCAATGATCATGATCATTTTTACTACAAAGAGAAGAAATTATCATTTACCAAACAGGAGGATGTATACAAGCGGTCTTTGCAGGCTGCTAAGAAAGGAAAGGTGCTTGTTTTTCACTGGCGGGGTGGATACCTGACAAAAGAAGTATTAAATGAGCTTCTTGACCTAATCCGCAAAGCAGGCATGGAAAAAGAGAAAAACGCAATGGTCAGCATAAACTGGCCTCAGGCAGTTCTTCGCGTCCAGTATGCTGACATACAGGTACAGGAGAGTGTTATGCTGGAGGAAGCGAATGAAGGGGAGAAGGATTGATGAAATGACCCACGGGATTTTGTGCTGAAACTGTCCGGAAAAAATAAAACATTGTTGAAAGAATTCTATTGTTATATGATTTCGTAAGTGATATACTTAAACACAAGAAAACCGTGTAAAATTACAGTTTATTTTTTGCGCGGTTTCTTATATACAGAGGGGTTAGTTTGGTCTAACACAAAGATGGCTTGAAAGATTATAGCGAAAATATAATCAACAAGCTATAGAACTGTTACTATACCGCTGAAGAAAATTATTTTTGCTATATATATGAAAAATTTTTCGATTATACAAGGAAGGAAAATGTAATGCTAATGAATATTTTTGAAGGTATACTGATTCCGTTTGTCGGAACAACACTAGGTGCAGCATGTGTGCTTTTTATGAGAAAAACACTTAGCAAGTCAGTGCAACGTGCACTTGCAGGATTTGCAGCTGGTATAATGGTTGCTGCTTCAATTTGGAGTCTTTTGATTCCGGCTATTAAACAATCTGAGAGTATGGGAAGATTATCATTTGTTCCGGCAGTTGTTGGGTTCTGGATCGGTATCTTGTTTTTGCTAGCACTGGATCATTTGATTCCACATCTTCATGTTGGTAGTGATCAGGCAGAGGGGCCGAAAAGCAAGCTTGGCCGTACAACAATGATGGTGTTGGCTGTTACACTACACAACATCCCTGAAGGTATGGCAGTCGGTGTAATGTATGCGGGATTTCTTGCTGAAAATGCACAGATTACAGCAACAAGTGCACTCGTTTTATCACTTGGAATTGCCATTCAGAATTTTCCGGAAGGAGCGATTATATCCATGCCGCTTAGGGCAGAGGGCGAAAGCAAGGGAAAGGCATTTCTCGGAGGTGTACTTTCAGGAGTGGTTGAACCGATTGGAGCAGTACTGACGATTCTTGCTGCACAGCTGGTAATCCCGGCATTACCATATTTACTGAGCTTTGCAGCAGGAGCCATGTTATATGTTGTGGTTGAAGAACTAATTCCGGAAATGTCGCAGGGACAGCACTCGAATATTGGTACGCTTTTCTTTGCACTTGGATTTAGTTTGATGATGATCCTAGATGTGGCATTAGGGTAAGAGGCGAGAAATGATTCTTAGCGATTATGCTGGCAGTTACATTTGAAAGCAGTTTTGGAGATAAATTTATGTATCAACATGCTATGAAGGCACCAGATGAAATGAGGGAATTGCATAAGCAGTTTTATGCTTATATGAAAAGAATGAAGAAATGCGGATGCAAGGCGAAAAGGTACAGTGATTGGAGAAAAAAGCATGAAAAATGAAGAATATAAAAAATGTCAATTAAAGAATTTACAAAAGCAGCAGGAAGATATGAAAGTAGCCATGCTGGTATTTACGAAATGTGCAAGAAAGATTATCCGGATCCACAGGCATTTTTTGACAGTGTGAAGAGATGTCTTCGCCCAAATGGAAGGTTGGTTCTTAGAGATGTGACCAGTGACAACAAAGTATTGGTATGGCTAATGAATACATTGGAAATGCCGTTGGCAAATATATGCGGACATGGAGATGTCCAGGTGCCAACAAGAGATGTGGTCATAAAATGTTGCAAAAAAGCAGGATTAAAAGTAGAAAAATTTGAAATTCGTAAAGGTATGCGAATGCATTGTGTTGTGAG
>NZ_JBCOMI010000013.1:0-127262 GCF_040924245.1 Ruminococcus sp. J1101004sp1_RTP21198st1_B9_RTP21198_201120
CGGGCTACGGCAACTGAATTCGGGCAAAATATACCGCAAAGTGGGGCGTGCAGATTGCGGGAATGATTTTTCAAACACGCTCTAGTGCAAAGGTCCGTTCAAACAGCCGACAGAAACATTTTTCAGCTTCTGTCGGCTGTTTTTTTACTTCTATCCCCTCTTTTTCTCCAGCTTTTATGTTCTTTTTTTCATATCAGCCCCATTCTTTCTTATATTAATGTTAATTTTTCAAGAATCTTCATCCTTGCATTGAAATTCTATAAATTTTTCAGTATAATGATTTCGATACGGGTCTCACAGTGAGACTCCTTTGAGAGCATAATCCGTTGCTGAACAAGCTTTGAACAGCAACTATAGTCTCAACCATTTAAAGGAGGAATTATATTATGGCAACATGGAAAAATCTTGACACACTTGATTCTTTTGGCAAACTGAAAGAGCTTAAGAATCACGTAGACATTGCGGCAGCTCTGTCTGGTGAAGAAGGTGGCAAGCGTGTAGCTGATTATAGTACACCAATGGCAGCTGGTCTTTCTTACAACTATGCAGCCAAAGAAGTAGACGAAACCGTTTTATCCGCACTTGCGAAACTGGCTGACGAGGCACAGCTGATCGACAAATTTCAGGAATTATATAATGGTGCAGTGATCAACACCGGAGAGAAACGTATGGTTCTTCATCACCTTGCACGTAAGCAGCTTGGTAACCCGGTTGTTGTAGATGGTGTAGACAAACGTGAATTCTACGTTGCCCAGCAGAAAAAAGCTGCTGATTTTGCAAATAAGGTTCATGCTGGTGAGATCACCAACGAAGCTGGTGAGAAATTCACCACAGTCGTTCAGATTGGTATCGGCGGAAGTGACCTTGGTCCCCGTGCTCTTTACATCGCACTGGAGAACTGGGCGAAGGCCAATAACACATTCAAGATGGAAGCGAAGTTCATCAGCAACGTTGACCCGGATGATGCAGCTGCAGTACTTGCTTCTGTAGACCTTGCACACTCCTTATTCATCGTTGTATCCAAATCCGGTACAACCCTTGAGACACTGACCAACGAAGCATTTGTAAAGGATGCCCTGACAAAAGCAGGTCTGAATCCTTCCAAACACATGCTTGCCGTTACAAGTGAGACTTCCCCTCTTGCAAAGAGTGAAGATTATCTTACCGCCATCTTCATGGATGACTACATCGGAGGCCGTTACTCTTCTGTTTCCGGCGTAGGCGGAGCAATCCTTTCCCTGGCATTCGGACCGGAAGTATTTGCTCAGCTCCTTGAAGGTGCTGCAGCTGAGGATCAGCTTGCAACAAACCGTGACCTTATGAAGAACCCAGATATGCTGGATGCCCTTATCGGTATCTATGAGAGAAATGTGCAGGGATATCCTTCCACAGCTGTTCTTCCATATTCACAGGCATTAAGCCGCTTCCCGGCACACCTTCAGCAGTGTGACATGGAGTCCAATGGTAAAACCGTAAACCGTTTCGGCGAGCCGGTTAACTACGTAACAGGTCCGGTTATCTTCGGAGAGCCAGGAACCAACGGTCAGCATTCCTTCTATCAGTTATTGCATCAGGGCTCTGACATTGTCCCGCTTCAGTTCATCGGCTTTAAGAACAGCCAGCTTGGCGTAGATGTTGACATTGAGAACAGCACCAGCCAGCAGAAGCTCTGCGCTAACGTGGCAGCTCAGATTGTTGCATTTGCCTGCGGTAAAGAGGATGAGAACCTGAACAAGAACTTCAAGGGTAAACGTCCGTCCAGCATTATCATCGGTCAGCAGCTTACCCCTGCTTCCCTTGGTGCATTGCTTGCTCACTTTGAGAACAAGATCATGTTCCAGGGCTTCGTATGGAATCTGAACAGCTTCGACCAGGAAGGCGTTCAGCTTGGTAAAGTTCTTGCGAAACGTGTACTTGCACACAATACAGACGGTGCTCTTAAGGTATTCAGCGATCTTCTGAACATCTGATCTTTCAAACAGGCTCTAAAGCATATTTGAAAAATTTACGGCAGCCCGGGAATTTCCGGGCTGCCGTTTTTTTATGCTACATACTATAAAAACAGACCGCAGAAATCCTGTATTTTCATAATCCTCTGCGATCTGATTTCCATATTGACTTGTCTTGCAAAAAACCTTTTTCAAACCATTAATAAACTGACACTCAGGCAACCTGCACGCCCCAGATTTTCTTTGTTTCCAGGCCTCTGCCAGGCTTTCCTGTTACACAGATACTCTTATTTCTCCAGTTTCCAACACCATTATCCGAGAAACAGATTCCAGCACCATCTGCAGTCTTTTTCACCTGAATCTTCATTTCCAGATTCCGTACCTTGCCATACATCAAACTGGTCTTTACAAGCTCATCCAGATCTTTTTCCAGCTGTGCTTTATCCATATACACGCTAATCTTTTCCTCCGCCAGCTCTGCTTCCAGCCATTCCTGACCTGGTGTAAAGTATTTCTGTCTTGCCTTTACAAATTCATCTATAAAACTGTTAAGCTCCACTTTCTCATTTCTCTGTAATATCTTTCTCATAAAAGAAGCCTCCTTGCCTTAAAAAGCGTTACTGTTCGATTACTTCGCAGCAACTCAAAAATATCATTCTTTTTTCCTTTTCTGAAAGATATTATAGCTGTCTATGTTAAATTCTGTGTATTGCCAATGTTAAACATATTTAAAATAATTATACCTATTGTAAAGAGCAATATTAAAGTATCTTTTTTATAAAAAATCCCGCAATCCGTTATCATCAATACGGACTGCGGGATTTTCCACTAAAAGGCTGCGAGCCAGGGACTTTGGGAATGCGCTTTAAATTTTCCAGTACCCCGTACCACAAACAGCGCATTCAACCAGAGAACCGTCTTCTCTACTGAAAATTGTTTTCGCTTCTGTACTCCCACATTGTGGACAGCAGTTTCGCGCATTCTCCTCGCATCCTCCACCGGACACATTGTCCAACTCATCATCTGAAAGCTCTCTTTTTGTTATTTCGTCTTCCATCAAAAATATCCCTCCATCCAAAATCAATTAATTCTGTGTTTTGGTGGAAGTAGGATCCCAGTAGGTTGCACCGCAGCAGGCGCAGGTTACATAGGTGCAGCCATAAAGCGGCTCTCTGGAAGAAGCCTCCGTACTTCCGCATTTCGGGCAGCTGTATCCTACGTCGCAGGAATCACCGCCTGTTACATTGTCCAGCTCATCATCTGAAAGTTCCTGGGTTACCGGGTGTAATCTGGCATACATTTCTTCTGCCTGTGCAGCATCAAGCTCCATGCCGTTTTCCTTCGCCAGTTTCTGAAGTTCTTCCACAGATCCGGTTCCCTTTGCAGCTTTTAAAACTTCCTTTGTCATTTTGTTCTCTGCCATAGTCAAATCCTCCTTAAAATTATATTAGATTTACAGCCACCTTTTCCCCGGCAGGTCCACTCCATATGTATCTGCAGTCTGCATCATGCCTGAAAAAATGTGCTCTAAATTTCCATTAAATATCAGTACCCGGATTATAAGCAATTTCCGTATAATTCTCATATTCCTGCAATGCACTGACAGTTTTCTCATAATATCCCTGTCCGAAAAACACACATTTGGAGGGATCTGCCCCCAGTTTGTCCCCGGTCAGCACAATTGCCAGTGCCCGGCATCCTCCCGCACAGTATTTGAAATACTTACAATTTCTGCATTTTCTGTCGTGCTCCCGGATTTTGTCCACAGTCGTACATACCTCACACAGATACTGGCTGTCACTTAGCAGATGCTTCAAAGATTCCTTTTTCACATTGCCAGGGATATCCCCATTCAGTTCGTAGGTGCCAGACAGCTGATGACAGGGAAATATATTTCCATTGGCTGCAACTGCCACCATGCCTCTGACCCCCTTGCATACTGGAAGCGAATCCCTGTATTCCTTTTCCCGGTACAAAACAGGAATCATCCCATAACTGCCAGATACAGGATACAGACGCAAAAACTGCCAGATGATCACATCCATTCTGCAGCCCGTTTTCATATATGCACTGGCAAATTCCAGCATTCTGTCATAATATTCCGTCAGTCCCAGAGCAGCATCACCTGCATTTTCCTTCCACCTTGGGGCCTCCGATGTGCGGATGATGCGCATTTTCCACACCCCAAGGCTGTCCATAAGCTTCGCTGTTTCCAGAAGCGTATCCAGATTGTGTCTGTGCACATTTGTCTGAATCATTACTGGAAAATCATTTGCCCTGCACAAACGGATGGCCCGGATTGCATCCTCCTCAGCTCCTTTTCGTCCACGAAGCCAGTCATGATGTCCGATTCCGTCAAAAGAGATCTTCATTAAAGGACGGATTCCTCTTTCCTTCATCTGGTTCAACACTTCCTGCCTGAGAAAATAGCCGTTGGTATTGATCTCTTCTACATACATTCCTCTTTCATAAATTCCCGTCAGGATGTCCATAAAATTCCTGTGAAGCATCGGCTCCCCGCCTGTGATAGTAAATGCATTTACCCCACATTCCCTCGCCTCATCCAGAAATTTTTCTGCTTCCTTCAGGAACCACTCGCTCATGGATGGGGCATTGTCAGCTGCATTAAAGCAATGAAGACAATTATAGTTACACTTCCCGGTTATCATCCAGTTTACTTTTGGAAAATACCGATTCTCGCAATGTCTGTATTTCTGCCAGTCTGTCAGATTCTCTTCCCCTCTGCAGGGATGAATAAAGCCTCTGGCTGCCATAGTTTCCAATAAATCATCCGCCTCCTGCTCCCTTTTTCCGTCGCAGGAACGCAAAAGCTCAAATTCTTCTTTTTTCAGCCCTTTGGCATATGGACTTCCCTTCCGGTAATATGCATAGGGAACCTGCTGCCAGGAGCGTAAGGCAATCCGGGAATCAAGTATATATCGCATAAAATATCCCCTTATCTCTTTTTATTACAGCGCATCCAGACGCTGCCGTTTTACCAGTTCTGCAAAAAAGCCGTTTTTCTCTAACAGTTCTTCATATTTTCCATCTTCAATGATTTTCCCTTTATCCAGCACAAGAATTCTGTCACACTGTTTAATAGTAGAAAGCCGATGGGCGATTACAATTCTGGTACACTTCAGACCATCCAGGGCTTCTGACACTTTTTTCTGGGTCAGATTGTCAAGGGCACTGGTGGCTTCATCAAGCATAAGCAGCCTGGGTTTTTGTGCAATAGCTCGGGCGATCATCAGTCTCTGCTTCTGTCCTCCGGAAATTCCGCCGGAGCCTTCAGAAATCATTGTATTCATTCCCATAGGCATTTTCCGGATATCCTCTGCAATACCCGCCAGTTCTGCTGCCTCCCAGGCATCCTTCTGTGTCAGCCATGGCGCCGAGATCACAATATTGGAATAAATATCCCCCTGAAAAAGCTTACCATTCTGCATGACTACGCCAATCTTCTGCCTGAGCGATTTCAGATCAATTTTATCAAGATCTTTTCCGTCATAATAAACGGCTCCCTTCATAGGTTTCTCAAATCCAAGGAGCAGACGCATAAGGGTGGACTTCCCGCAGCCAGTCTGGCCTACAATTGCCACATACTGTCCCGGGTGGATTTTCAAAGACAGGTCATCCAGTACAAGAGGCATGTTTTCATTGTACCGGAACGATATATGATTCAGCTCGATCCCGCCTGAAATCCCTGTAATCACCTGTTTTCCGCTGGAAACCTCGGGCACTGTCTCAAAAAGCGACTTTACCATTTCCAGTGTAGGCCTTATCCTTGCTACTGTAAGAGCAATTCCTGCCAATGACAGAAAAGCTCCGGATACCATGCCGTATGCAGTATTAAAAGCATAGTAATCCGCTACGGAAACGCCAGACCGGATTGCTGCGTAATACATCACAATAGTACCCGCAAGGGAAATCCCTGTACTGATCACAGCATTTATTTTAATAAATACAGGAGGATTATATTTAAGTTTTGCTTCTTTGGCATATAAATCTCCCCATCTTGCAAAAGCCCTTTTCTCAGCCCCTGAAAGCTTTATTTTCTGGACACCAGTGATCATGGCGTATGTCATTCCACTTTCTTTTCCTGCAAGCTCCATCTGTCTTCTGGAAATTCCCATCTGTACCAGGGAAGAAATAACAGAAAACGCAACCGTCACCGCTACAATAATCAGCGCCGGTGCCACAAGTGCCGGTGCAAACGCAAAAATCTGTGAGATATAGATAAGGGAAAAAACGGAAGTAATCCCTGTTGTAAATACTGTAGAAACCAGCATATTGCAAAGTGAGTTGATCTGGCTGGCACGGCTGGACAACTCACCTGCGCTGTACTTTCTGAAAAAACTTGCCGGAAGGGACATTACCCGCATCATGGTTGCAGCCTCTACAGACAGGCTCAGCTTCGTTTCCACCCTGGCAGTTACCATCGCACTTACTGCCTCAAAAAGCAGGCTGCTTATTGCAGTGCACACCATAAAAACCGAAATTGCAAAAAACAGCTGCATGCTTCCAGAAGGCAGAACCTCCGAAAAAATAAGCTGGTTGATCTTCGGTGTCAGCATCCCCACAAAAGTCACTGCAAGTGCGGCAAGAACCATCATCCCGTAATCGGCCCCGGAAAGTGTCTCCATTATGTATTTTGCCAGAGAAGGGATTCCCATCTTTTTCATGGGAAAAGGTTTATAAAATGCAAGGGCCTCTTTTTCAAACAAATCTTCATTTCCATGGGTTATCTTTCTTCTTTTTCCAGCTTCAATGTCATAATAGCTGTAACCAGACACTTTTCCGGGAAGAAGAGCTACGATCTTTCCGGTTTCTTTCATAACGCCCAGCATGGCACCAATTGCATCCTTATACCAGCCTTTTTCCAGATAAACCGTGCGGCGCATGATTCCATAGGGGCGCATAAGGTATTCCAGCTGTTCATTCATATCCTCAATGGAATCCGGAACCTCCCTGCTTTTTACATGGTAAAATTTCAGGATCTCATCGATTTCATTCTTGGCAACAATACGGTCGTCATTCAGCGAGGCAAGCACCTTCTCCCCCATAACGGCACCTGCCATTTTCACAAAAGAATCTGCGAAAGCATCGTCATCGCTCTGCTTTCTAAGTTTTATCTGTTCGTCAAACCAGCCCAATGCTTCCGCCTCCTATTCATTTGATACCAGCATGGTGTACATTCCGCCGGCCCTCATAAGTTCTTCATGTGTTCCCCTCTCCACGACTCTGCCTTCATCCAGCACAATGATCTCATCGCAGTCCCGGATGGTAGAAAGTCTGTGTGCGACCACAATACAGGCAACACCTCTGTCCTTTATAGATTTCACCACATTGTATTCTGTTTTTGCGTCAAGTGCACTGGTGGCTTCATCCAGAATAACAATGGTAGGATCCTGTGCCAGAACTCTGGCAATTTCCATTCTCTGGCGCTGTCCGCCTGAAAAATCCTTTCCACCTTCTGTCAGCCTGTACTGATAACCTCCCTCACGCATCATAATATCATCGTGAAGCTGTGCATCCCGTGCAGCCAGGATCATTTCAAAATCTTCGATGGAATTGTCCCACATTTTAATATTGTTCGCTATAGTGTCCTCAAACAAGATAATGTCCTGATCTACCACAGCCAGGGAACCGGTAAACACATTCCGGTCTATCTCTGATATCTTTTTACCGTCAAAAAGGATTTCGCCGCTCCATGGGGCATACAGACCTGATATCAGTTTGGACAAAGTGGATTTGCCGCAGCCGGAAGGTCCAACGAAAGCGACTCTGCTGCCCGGCTTCAGGGACAAATTGAAATCCCTTATCAGCGGCTGGGCAAGCCTGGAGTAGCCGAATGTGACATTTTTCAGTTCAATGTGACCGGATAATTTTCTGTACTCCTCTTCCGGACTGGATTCTGTTTGCAACAGGCTTTCCGAATGATTTTTCAAACAGGCTTCAGGCTCTTTCCCATCTGCTTTTCCCCATATAACGTCTTCCGGATAATTCATAACATCCTCGACACGCTCCATATCCGTACGCATTTCCTGTAAAGTCTGACCTGCTGCGATGAGACTGGCTGCCGGAGCCATAAACGAATTCAGAAAGCCTTGAAATGCCAGGATCATACCCACAGTAAACCTTCCCTGCATTGCAAAAAACACTCCTGTCATCAGAACTGCTGTGTTGCACAGAGTACTGATAAGCCCTGGAAGAAGTCCCAGCACACTGTTCAGTTTCCGGAATTTTACTGCTCCTGTATTGGCTCCGGCCTGATAACCTGCCCATTTTTCAAAAAAGCCATTTTCTGCGCCGGTAGCCTTAATGGTTTCGATCATCTCAATACCAGCCACGGCTGCTCCTGCAAGTTTGCCTGCATTTTTCAGCTGGACACGGGCAATGTTTACCCTTTTTTTCGATATTATGTTAGAAAGAAGCAGATTCAGAAATACAGAGGTTACACCCATCAGCGTAAGAACAGGACTGTACCTTATCATAACCACCAGATAAAAAATCATCATCAGCGAATTCAAAACCAGCGGCGCAAACGTATTCACCAGCCCTTCTGCAACAGAAGCATTGGTATTCTTGCGTACCTGAATATCCCCTGCCATGCGCTGTGAAAAAAATTCTACAGGCATTCTCAGTATTTTCCACATGAATGTGGCATTTCCAACCATATCCAGCTTTCCATTGATTTTCAGGGAATATACCTGCTGAATCCACATAACAGTCAACTGTACCACTCCCATGAGAATCATTCCTATGAGAAAAGGAAATACCCAGTCCGGATTCTCTCCGGTCAGCAGCCGATCCATAAAAATACGGGAAAAAGCAGGATTTATAATGCCGATCAAGGAAGAGATCAATGTAGTAAGGACAACAAATGCAATCGCTGTGCCTGTGCCTTTTAAGCGTCTTTTCGCATAACGAAGTACAGAGGCTGGCTTTCCTCCTGGCTCAAAATTCTCAGAAGGCTCAAACTGCAGACTGATTCCGGTAAAAGCTTCATCAAAAGCCTCCATTGAAACCGCATAGGTTCCTTTGGCAGGATCATTTATAACAGCTTTATTTCCTCGAAAGCCATCCAGTACCACGAAATGATTAAAATTCCAATGGATGATACAGGGAAAACGGCCTGTTTTCTTCAGATCTTCCGGTTCATAGCGGTATCCTTTGGCTGTAAGCCCATAGCTTCTTGCAGCTTTCAGTACGTTTTTTGCACTGGAACCGTCACGGGATACGCCGCATTCGAAGCGAACCTGCTCCAGCGGGATCCATTTCCCATAGTAGGCGAGTATCATGGCAAGACTTGCTGCACCGCATTCCAGAGCCTCCATCTGCATGACTACAGGAACCTTCGCCACCCCTTTTGTGATCGGCTGTTTTACTTTTTTCTCAGCACTCATTATGGTCACCTCAATTTATTACAAATGACATAGGTGACACCCGGTTCGTAACAAGCTCTACCTTGTAGATTCCGTCTGCCAGCCCTGTATGGATGGTTGCTGTGTATACGCTTTCATCCACTGCAAAAGCAGCACTTTCCAACTGTTCCTCTTTTAGCTTCACAGGGATTTCGGATATCTCCGCAATTTCATATTCTTTCCCATCTATATACACTGGAGTTCCTTTTTTGACATTCCGGATATCTGTTTCTTTTATATAACATGTGATTTTTCCTGCTTTTGCAGTTCCCACAGTCTCTGTTTTTGTATCAAGATGACCGAATATCCCCCACACGCACACCCCGGCCAGCAGTATGATGACAGCCGCCAGAATCATCCATATGCCCGGGTTTGCCACCCGGATATAATCGTTCAGCTGCTCCGGGGAGGAAATCCGGTCCAGACTTTTTTTCCGAAATATCTGATCACTCATAACCTGCAGCCTCCTTTTTGCTTATAGTTATTATCTTTCATTTGTCTTGCGTCCCCGCTTTAACTCTATCCTGCATCTCTGTTTTAACTCTATCCTGAAAGCGATTTCTATATACACAATTATTTCCGTCTGTTAATATACCCAAGTTCCCAGAATGCTACTGCACTTGCGGCAGCCACATTTAAGGAATCCACACCGTGAGACATGGGAATTTTCACTGTATAATCGCAATCTGCAATCGTCTGTGAGGAAAGCCCGTCTCCCTCTGTTCCGAGAACAATAGCCAGCTTCTCTTCTGCTTGAAGTGTCTGGTTGTCAATTCCCACAGAATCATCACGCAATGCCATGGCAGCTGTTTTAAACCCCATATTTTTCAGCAGCTGCATTCCCTCTCCGGGCCAGGCAGTTTTTTTCAAAAGTGTTCTGCATTTTAAATCCATTTTCCAATTCTGTTTTCGTTATTTATTCTACTTGTAATTGTAAGAGAATATGGATGAAAATGCAATATATTTGTCCTCAACAGGCAGATTTTTAGAAAAATACAAAAAAAGCCCCGAAAACCTTATAATCACTGTGAAACGTAGTGTTTATAAGGCTTTCAGGGCCTTTAAATACTTAAATTCAGACTTATTAAAATAATATAATAAAAACTTAAGTTAATGGATTATTTACCCATCTGCTTTGCGAAGTATTTGTGAACAGGCTTTATTTATATGGATTTGCGCGGTTCTGCTCATAAAGCTTACGCAAATTTGACGCAACTTACTGAATAAACTGGGGGTTCTGAACTTATTCTAATTCGGAATGGATCCGGCTCTTTTTTTCATACCTACCAGCCAAACGCATCACGAATCAGTGCCCCCGTTTCCCCGTCTATGTAAAACAGTTCCTGTTCGTCCGGGGAATCTTTCCACTGGTAAGGGCAGCGAAAGCTCCAGACAGGTCTGTATGTGATTCCGTCTGCGGTTTCATCAATATAGTATTCCAAACATATTTTTGTAACTGGAATCGTGGTGGATTCTGTTTCCTCCGCAGTGTCCTGTTCCGTGAAGAGACCAATTTTGCCTTCTTTTACATATTGTTCCACTGACTTCATAATTTCTTCCATTGGAAGCATAGTAACTGTTTCTTCCACTTTCAACTGAAGCGGAATCGGTATGTTGAAATAACAGTCTTCAGGCGCAGGGCCAAAGCCTGCAGTTCCCAGATAACCATGCTGAGAAAGCCCGCCCACCGGGATCCCATTCAACAGAATCTCTGTATCGTAATAATCATATCCCTCCGTCATGTTGCTGATTGATTTTCTTACATACTGCTGTTTCCGGATCATATTTCTCATTCGCTCCCGTAGCATCTGAAGGATTTTCTGAGTCTGTTGTTTCCTGTGTACTCTCTTCCGTAGAATCCGAAATGGGTTCTACACCAGTATCTTCCGCCTGCATCTTTCCTTCTTTTCTGTATTTTTCTATAATATCCCGTACTTCATCATTTAACGGAAGGGTTACTGTAAGGGTCTGCGGCGTATATCCTCTGTAAGCATCCTCCGCAGGCAGTGCATAAGCCAGCATTCCTTCTGAATCTGTAAAAGAACCAGTTTTAAAAATCTTTCTGAAAGCTTCATCATCTTTCCAGGTGTAATAGATCCTGCCGTTATAATCCGGATATGCCTGAATGGTCATGGAAACCTCTACCTGGGAATCTTCATTTAATATTTTCTCTGTCAAAGCATCATCATACAGGGTAATATGTCCATAATAGAGATCTTCCCCGTCTATCTTATTCAAAGTTGCAAGTGCATCTTCTCCATTCACTGTCGCATGGTCACGGCAGCTGAGCGTATAATTCTCCACCGCCCCGGAAGGATCTCCAAGAAAGCTGAAACCGCTGCCATCAAAATACGCTTCTGTAACAGACAGCATAGACTGGTTCCAATCCCTCTCCTTTGGCGTTATATGATAAGAAGTCACATCTTCCACATTTTCTGCAGTTGAATCAGGTTCTGTGACAACCATTTGAACAGCTTCCTGTTCTGTAACCCCCTGCTGCTCCAGTTCTTTGTGAAGCCATCCAAGTTTTGTTGCAAGTACGCCGGTGCTGACGCCTAATACAGCAGCCACAGGAAGAAGAATCCGGATTATTTTTTTCTTATTCCCTGAATTTTTTGATCTTCCTTTATCTGATTTTACAATTAGATTCTTCGTGCTGCTCATTCTCTCATCTGGAGAATCCAAAATTCCCTTCAGAACATCTTCCATAGCTTTATCAATATTGTCCGGTATCACAGTTTCTTCTTTTAAAATTTTTCTGATTTCTTTTTCATCCATAGTCTTCACCTCCTGATCACCTTTTTTAATTTTGCTCTTGCCCGGGAAAGTTTGGTTGATACGGTGTTGTTGTTCATTTCAAGAAGATTACCAATTTCCTTTACGGAAAATTCATCAAAATAATAGAGTTCCACGATTTTCCGGCTTTCTTCATCCAGACATAAAAGCAATTGTTTCCATTCGCAGAGATCCAGATCTTCACACTGTACACCTTCTGAGAAATTATCCAGTTCCGCGTCATGGTTCTTTTGACGGAGAATGTCTTTGCATTCATTTATCAGAATCCGCATCAGCCAGGTTTTAAAATATTTCACTTCCCTTAATCCCTGTATCTTTTCATAACAGGACAGGATCGTATTTTGCAGTGCATCTGCAATGTCCTGTTCGTTCCGAAGATAAACCCAGGCAGCTTTATACATGCTCTGCTTATTTATCCGGATCAGCTGAACGAACGCTTCTTTATCTCCATTTTTAGCAGCTGTTACCAAAGCCTCCATTTTATTCCCCCTTTTTGTTTTTATAACTATTAGACTTAAAATATGGGAATTTGCTTTCAAAAATTTTTTATTTTTACAAAACAAGACACAGGCAATCGAAACTTGACTGTCTGTGTCCTTTTTATATCTGACTATCATTCTTAAATGTTATTTTGTACAGCAGTTCAACCCTTTCGTTTACATCTGCCTTCCCTGATATTGCACTGTCAATACAAATACTTTTTTCTTGTTTTCATCAACTTTAAAAATAGCAATATAATTGTCAATGATCAGCTGTTTATATTCTTTTCCGGCATAGCGGCCTACCAGACGGTCCTGGTGCGATTTTGGAAACAGTTCCAGCTTTTTTATTGCCTGCCAAATCCGATCCGTCTGTTCTTTTGCAGTTTCAGGTGACAATTTTTCAAGTGCAATATAAGCATAAATATCATGAATATCCCGGTACGCTCTTGGATACAGCATTATCTCATATTTATCCATAATATTTCTTGTTGAGCTGTTCCATTGCACTTTCTAATGAAATCGGCTCTGCTCCTTCTGTTACTTCCTGTTCTGCTTCATAAATTGCCTGATCAATCTTGTTTGTCTGGGCAAAACGTTCATACAGCTCTGAACTCATTACAACTAAGTCACTATATCCATTTTTCGTGATAAATATTGGTTCCTGCTTTTTATGTGCCAGTTCCGATATTTCACTGGTTTTTCTTAAATCTCTAATCGGCATAATTGTTGGCATAATGAACACCTCTCTTTCTTGTGCTATAATTGTATCATAATTATGAGTCGGTGTAAATTCTTATTCTAGAATTTTTGAAAATTATGTATAAACTTCCAGAAATTTTCCGCCTAAAACTCGCACCACAGCCGCAGCTGTGGTGCATTCTTGTCTATTATTTTTTATAACCTTACGACAACTAAAATCTATTCTTAGATCTCGAAATTTTAATTTTTCCGTTTTAGTATTCTGAATCTGAAAAGACTTTACACCTATGCCTAAACATGACACAATCCAGTCAATCATGTTCTCTTCATGATCCTCAAATGTCAAAATCAACATTTTCCCAATATGCTTCACCTTGCAAACGTTTATATCTAATTTCTAATTCAAATGCGCTATACGTGCCATAACTTCTTCCATTGTAATCTGTCTCACAGTTTTAATCCTGCCATCATCTTCCCGTTTCACTATCAGATATATCTTATTATCTTTTGCCTCCTTGCTTCCATTCTGGTAAAAACTTCCATCCTCGTCCATTAGTAAATGAACTTCTTTTCCATGCCACATCCAGCTACCTGTCGCAGAATCGAGGTCTATGCCATTCTGCTTATATTCCTGAATCTTTATTTCTGAATTAAGATTATCTCCTACTACACAGGTACCCTCTGCTGTTTCCACTGCATTTTCAACTGTATCCTTCTGTTCCGCATAATTTGACACCACATCTTCTGTCACTACTGCTGTTTCCGTCGCTGACCCATCATTGGCTTCCGTTACTGTTTCCTCATCGTAAGCAAACATATGAATACTACTTCCCGTTTCTGTATCCACAGCTTCTTGTTCATAAGATGATTCTTTTCCAGCCGCTGCTTCCAACGCTTCCATTTCCTTTGTCCGCTGGTCATATTCTTCCTGTGTAGCAATCCGAACGCCCGTTAATCTGTAATCGTCTTCCCTTACCGTATAGACATCAATTTCACCTTCCGGCATCTGGATCGACTTATAAGTATCCTCAAGCTGTCGGTCAATCAGCCATCTTACGGTTTTCCCCTGATAATACAGTGTATCACTGTCTGCATCATAAGTAACACCGTAGCATTCAAGATAAGCAAGTTCATTACGCATTTCTTCCTTATGCCAGTCGGATAATTTTTCCTTTTCTTCCTCTGTCAGATTGGAAGATGAAGAATCTTCGGAGATAAATACCTTTCCTCCCATATCATATCCGTAAGTCATTGCCTGCACACTGTAGCCGCATACTGCCACAGATAAGGTAGTTCCCATTAATAAAGCTGCAATTTTTCTTTTCATTGTACATCCAACTCCTTTACATTTTTTATTATGTCCATACCATACCATTGAATTTTGTAATGTAATTGGAGTTTATATGTGATTCGTGTGTGATTTATAGAGAAAAGGAAAAACAAACCCCATCACATGTATTACCCATACGATAGCTTGCTCCATGCTGGTCCAAGATCATTTTTACAATATAAAGACCCAATCCGCTTCCACCGGTCTGGCGGTTACGGGACTGTTCCACACGATAAAATGCTTCAAACAAATGGACTAATGCTTCTTCCGGAATAAACACCCCGGTATTTTCAATCTGGCAATATACCGTCTCGGTATCTGTTCCCGGTTTCAGCAAAACTCTGATATGATTTCCTTTTTCTTCCGGCGTATAACGGATGGCATTAAGCAGAAGGTTAGAAAAAACTTTGTCCATCATCACCGGATTCACATCTGCATACAAATGTTCTGGGATCTCCACTTGCAGTTCCAGTTTTTTATTTTCTATCAGTTCAGCCATATCAGCAATCTGCAAGCGGAGCTGTTCTGCTATATCGGTCTTTTGTGTAATAAATTTGTTATTCTCGATCCGTGAAACAGTCAGAAGTTCCTTTACCATGTCTTCCATTTTTTCTGTGGTTTCCAGTGACCGCTGCAAATAGTAATTTCTGTCCCTGTATTCCCCTACTCCCTGCAGCATTCCGGACAAGTGCCCTTTCAATATTGTAATCGGTGTTTTCAGTTCATGGGACACTGCTGAAAAAAATGCAATTCTCTTTTTCTCTATCTTGCGTTCCATTTCGATATCTGACTTAAGCTTTTCATTTGCACTCTTCAGTTCTTCCAATGCTCGTGAGAGGTTTTTGGAAAGCTCATTCAAGCTTTCCCCTAATACTCCTACTTCATCTGTTCTTTTCCCCTGATAGGAACTGTCAAAATCAAGCGCAGCCATATTTTGAGCCAGTTGACTTAACCTAACGATTGGAAATGTCAAATAAAGGGATGCCCCCAGTGCAAACAATATGGAAACTACAATAGCGATTCCAAGGATATACGGCAGTATCTGATATAATATTTCAAGAGCCTGATTGACGGGCTGCATTCCCCCAGAAACAATCATTGTATATGTTTCTCCACCCACTTTAACGCTGTACCGTTTCACTGCTGAATTATCTCCGACTTCTGCAATTCCATCAGCCTGTTGGACGACATCCTCTGTTACGACGTCCGCCTGGCCGATTACTCCCTCTTCATAGGCCGCATTTTCTTCCTGTACGATAGTGGTTTGCTCTGCGCTATTTTCGTGTGTCAATATCATATCACCCATATAACCCTGCTCTACCACACCATTATCCAATACATCTTCTGTCACGGCTGTACTCTCAGCCGGCCATATCCTATTTCCCTGTTCATCCAAAATCACGACTGAAACTTTCGAACCTGCTTCAAACAATTCAATGGCATAAGAAGCTTCATTAATCGTTTCATAAGAATGAATGGTTTCAATCATTTCCTGTGAAACCGAATCAATATCCTTCTGTAGCTGTTTACTATAATAGGTTGGAAGGAATCCTACAATTACCGCATATGTAATTCCACTGGATACTGCCAGTACTACAGCAATCAGTGTGCAAATTTTTATGGTCAGACTGTTTTTAATTCTCTTTATCAATCCGGTATCCCACCCCTCTTATTGTACTAATCAGATTTACTCCCAGCTTTTTGCGGATATTCTTAATATGTGTATCCACAATTCGCTCTTCCCCATAATAATCTTCTCCCCATACCATATTTAGAAGTTTCTGGCGTGTCAAAACGATTCCTTTGTTAATCAGCAGAACATATAGCATTTCAAATTCTTTCTGTGTTAATTCAACCTCTATCTGTTCTCCCTTTTCTGCTTTACAAATATAAACATGATGCCCCTTCACATCCACGCTTAACGTTTTATAAGAAATCACCTGCAATTCATCTTCTCTTTGTGTCCTTCTCAAGATTGCTGCAATTTTTCTCAATAAAATGGGTATAGAAAACGGCTTGGTGACATAATCATCTGCATTCATATCAAAGCCTTTGATCTGATACGCTTCTTCATCTAATGCCGTAAGCATGATAATTGGTACATTCGATTCTCTACGGATTAATTCACATACTCCAAAACCGTCTATCTTTGGCATCATAACATCCAACAGCACAAGATCAAACTCGCCATTGTGAAATTTTGTAATCCCATCCACACCATCATACGCCAGTGTAACTGCATATCCTTGATCTATCAAATAGTTTTCTAATATTTTCTGAATGTCATCCTCATCTTCAACAACCAATATTCGATACATAAAATCACTCCCCACAATTTCTTTTTAATATTTCCTGTAATTATACATTAGATATATGGAGTTACGATGGAGTTAATAAAAAATATAGAATTATTTTCACACATAAAATCTATATCATTATAATAAAACCATTTTCTTTTCATGGCAATGCGTTTTAATCATTCCGATGTTACAACATAATTGGCTAAGTAATCGGAACACTACTCCAAGATTGATAGTGGTAGTGGTCTTTCCTCCACCTTCCTGCAGACATTCTGGCTTCACACTGCCATTTTTAAAATCATAAATTTTGTTAACGTGTTTTCGTGTATCTCTGTCAATTCCAAGACAATATACCAATGCTTCATGATATACGTCTTTCCATCTGCATTTAGGCAGATATTCCAAATAGAATTCCTTATGTTCTTTGCTCATAAAAGTTATTGTGCGAGCATCCTCGCCAGCTGCGCCTATCGCTGTACTTGCCATATTGATTTCCTCCTTATGCAATTAGTTTTTAAGTTTATAATTTGATTTTTGAAAATTATGGCGATCTGATGAAACCGCTGATAATTTGAGTAACTTCGCTGAAGATTGCAAGCCTTTGCTTTTACTCAGTTTTTCCTTACTCAATACTCAATTTTAGAAGATTCTTAGTGATTTCCAGCGATGCTTGGCGGTATTTAGGATTTTTTTAGAAAAATATAGAAAAAAACCCCGAAAACCTTATAATCACTGTGAAACGTAGTGTTTATAAGGCTTTCAGGGCCTTTAAATACTCAAATTCAGACTTATTAAAAAATAGAATGAAAACTTAAGTTAATGGATTATTTACCCATCTGTTTTGCAACTTCCTCAGCAAAGTTTTCTTCTTTCTTCTCAATTCCGTCTCCGGTCTCGTAACGAACGAAGCCTTTGATTGTGATCTTAGCGCCGTTTTCTTTAGCAACCTGTGCTACGTAGTTTCCAACGGACTGTTTTCCGTCTTCTGCTTTTACGTAAATCTGGTCAAGAAGGCAGATCTCTTTAAGCTCTTTCTTGATACGTCCTGTGATCATTCCCTGAATAACCTTTTCCGGTTTCTGGGATTCCTTAGGATCGTTCTGGATCTGAGCCATAAGGATTTCTTTCTCATGCTCGATATACTCAGCGCTTACTTCGCTGTCGCTTGTGTAAAGAGGTTTCAGAGCTGCAACCTGCATTGCAACGTTCTTAGCCATCTCTTTAACAGCGTCGTTTACAACATCTGTCTCAACGTCAACAAGAACACCGATCTTTCCCCCCATATGTGTGTAGGAAGCAACAAAACCGTTCTCCTCTTTCATCTGAGCGAATCTACGGATATTCATGTTCTCACCGATAACTGCAATCTGAGCTGCAAGAGCTTCTTTTACAGTCTTAGTGGTATCAAGTGCCCATGCCTCTGCAAGGAAAGCATCAATATCAGCTGCTGTAGTTGTCAGAGCCTGAGCTGCAACATCTGCAACATACTGCTGGAATTTCTCGTTCTTAGCAACGAAGTCTGTCTCGGAGTTAACCTCAACAACAACTGCGTTCTTAGCATCGTCAGCAACAAGTGTCTTGCAAAGACCCTCTGCCGCAACACGGTTTGCTTTCTTCTGAGCGGTAGCAAGACCTTTCTCGCGAAGGAACTCTACTGCTTTATCCATATCGCCTTCTGTAGCTGTAAGAGCTTTCTTACAGTCCATCATACCAGCGCCGGTCATCTCTCTTAACTCTTTTACCTGTGCTGCTGTAATAGCCATTTTCATTTCCTCCTGATTGATAGTGTGTTGTAAGGACCTGTCCGTCAGCTGTGGATATGCCTATGCAGGCATAGCTCATTCACAACTGACGTCCAGAATTTTTACAAATTATTCCTCTGTAGCGAACTCTTCAGACTCAGCCTGGATTTCTCCCTCAGCGTCTGTCTGTCCCTGGTTTGCTTCGATAACTGCGTCAGCCATCTTGGAAACGATCAGTTTTACAGCACGGATAGCGTCATCGTTACCCGGGATTACGTAATCCAGTTCTTCTGGGTCACAGTTAGTATCGCAGATTCCGATAAGCGGAATTCCCAGTGTATGAGCTTCCTGAATGCAGATCTTTTCCTTCTTAGGATCTACTACGAAGATAGCATCTGGAAGTCTCTTCATTTCTTTGATACCGCCAAGGTTCTTCTGAAGTTTATCTAATTCTTTTCTTAAAGCGATAACTTCTTTCTTAGGCAGAACATCGAATGTTCCATCAGACTCCATGGTCTCGATTTCTTTCAGTTTCGCAATACGGCTCTGGATAGTCTTGAAGTTGGTAAGCATACCGCCTAACCATCTCTCATTTACATAGAACTGTCCGCAACGCTCAGCCTCTGTCTTGATAGCGTCCTGAGCCTGTTTCTTAGTACCAACGAAAAGGATATTTCCGCCGTTAGCTACGATATCAGCGATTGCATTATAAGCATCGTCAACCATTCCTACAGACTGCTGTAAGTCGATAATGTAGATACCATTTCTCTCTGTGTAGATGTATGGAGCCATTTTAGGGTTCCATCTTCTTGTCTGATGTCCGAAATGAACACCTGCCTCTAAAAGCTGTTTCATTGAAATAACGCTCATGTCTTTTTCTCCTTTTGGTTAAATTCTTCCGCATGGATCCTTTTCCTCTCGGACCCAGCCTCACACCGCAGGGCACCATCCTGGGAATCTCCATGCGTGTTTGATGGTTTACAACTTTTGCATTATAACATGACAAAACCCTCCGTGTAAAGAGGGTTTTTGCAAATTTTTCCGCTATTTTTAGGCTTTTCAACGTTTTAACAAATTCATTCCCCCGTTCTCCCAACAGGGTTCTTTCATTTCTGCAAAAGCATTTCAGATAAGCTATTTCCCCAGTCTGAGCGCCGCCAGTTCACCAGGTGTCAGCTCTCGTGCCTGGCCTTTTGGCAGATCATCTGGCAAAGTCAGCGAGCCCATAGAAATCCGTTTCAAGTAGATTACTTTCTTTCCAACCGCTTCCATCATTCTCTTCACCTGATGAAAACGTCCTTCCTGAATAGTCAGAAGGATTTCCGAGCGCCAGGAACTCTTTTCCACGTCTGCTTTATATTCCTCATTATTTGCTTTGGCCGTCATTGTTTCAGAGTCACCTTTAACATTTTTTCCTTCGCAATCTTTACCACTGGCAACTCCCTGCTCTGGGTTTTCTTCCCAACTCTTAAGAATCTCCAGCTTTCCCGGCAATGTCAGCTCCTGATCTCCAATATCCACACCTACCCGGATCTTCTCTATATCCTCCGGCACTACTTTGCCTTCCGTCACAGCGAAATAAGTTTTATCCACATGTTTCTTCGGAGAAAGCAGCTGGTGGGCCAGCTGGCCGTCATCTGTAATAAGAAGCAAGCCTTCTGTATCCTTATCCAGACGTCCTACAGGAAAAAGATTCCGCCTGCCATCCTTTGGCACCAGTTCCAGAACCGTCTTTTCCCTGATGTCCTCCGTGGCGCTTACATACCCGGCAGGCTTGTGCAAAAGATAATACACAAATTCTGCCCGAGCGCCCAGGCGCTCTCCGCCAAATTCCACCACGTCCCTCTCCGGGTCTACCTTCAGCTCTGGCTTTTTCGCCGTCTCACCATTTACCTGAACCATTCCCTTCTGGATCAGCTTCTTCACTTCTGTCCTCGTGCCAGCTCCGGAATCTGCCAGAAATTTATCCAGTCTCACTGCTTTTCCCATTTATACTACCTTACCTTCTACTTTATTCCTCGTCCAAAACCTCAAAGGACAATGCCCGCTGAGAATCTTCCTTCATAAATTCCGGAACATCCTTCGCCATGATAGACCAGGCCACCTCTGTTTCCATGCCGTCGATCACAACCTTCAGGCTGGCCCAGCCGTCCAGTTCCTGTTTTTCCCAGAACGGTACCATCTGATAACATCTCAAGGCTTTTTTCAGCTCACTCAGCTGCTCCGGCTTATTGTAAATAATCGGGGAAGAAACTTCATTCTGATTCTCATTCATATAATATTGAACTTCCACAGAACTTAAGTTCACATCATCCATAGAAATAGGATACCCTGTTTCCTTCAAAATTTCAACTGTCCTTTTGAACTGTGGGAATACATAGAAGCATGGAGAAAAAGAATAATCTCCTGTTTTGCCCACTACCATGTCGTCCGTACCTTCCACAGATGGTACATCAGAATAGCCAATGGTCAGGCTTGCGCAAGGTTCCCCTGTCAGCACCTCTGGATCAGCCTCCTCCACATCCTGCCGGAAAGCATCCACCAGCAGCTGTTTCTTCGCCTTATTATCCTGGAAAAGGAAAATTGACTGTCCGGTTATAAAATCACATCTTACCTCATCCACATATTTGTCATCCAGATTCAGAATGGAATAACGCTCAGCCTTCAGGGGTCCCTCAGCCATGCCCTCTTTCCACAAATTCTTTATGTCATCCAGGCTTACCATATAGTAACGATAGATGGCACTTCCTGATTTCAGGTCATACCGTACCTTAAGTCCTAATGTATTTCTAGAAGGATCCCACAGATTGCTGAACCACAATGCTGTGCTGTTTCCTATAATTTCTTTACATGTCTCCTTGCTCTCTTTTGCAATTTCTTTTATACTGTCAAAAAGATTCTGGTCAATTCCCAGATCATTTCCCGTCGAATCCCCATTCAAATAATATCCGGAATCCAGCATGGCAACAGTACCATCTTCATTTACTTTCACATTATAAGTAGTTTCCTTTTCGGTATCCACAGATCCGATTGCGATATTTTCAATCTTGTCATAGGAAGGAACATATTCGTCATATCCTGTCAGGTCAAAAAAGAACACACACGCCACAAGTGCTACACATGCCCCATTTATCACAAGCTGGATCTTATGGGAAAAGAATCTCCGGAAATCCCTGTAATAAATAATTTCCATAATACCGCCAGCAAGAAGGGTTCCAAGAATCAATCCAAAAATCCACCAGATCGTTCTGGAACTGTCACTTGACAGCATATAGAAAATAAATCCAATTCCAAGGCCTCCAGGTACCACGATCAGAAATTTTACTACAGTACCGATCCATGGAAAAACAAAAGCCATCCCTGTTCTCTCTGATCTTCTATGTACAAAGGCGTAATATCCAAGACCTCCCAATGCCGCAGTTACCAGAATCACTGCAATCAGTATTCCGCCGTAATTTCCCTCTGCATATTTTTTCACGAAGGTATAAGAAATGGTAAATGGTGAAGCCATCTCTTTCAGCCATTTTACGAAACCATAAGAACTCTCACTGCGTGTATAATAAAATGCCATTTCATATAAATCCAACAGCACAGAAAGCACTGGTCCATAAGCTACAGCAGCCACCAGAAGCAGCGCTCCCATAAGCAGATGCCCTGTAATGCAGATCACCAGCACAACAGAAAAATACATCAGTAAATACAACATCAGATGAAATACCATCATAAGGAACGCCAGTTTCATAAGATGAAGACTGAAAAATCCTCTCATCGCCCCGATACAGATGGCAAAAAATTCCATCACCAGATACGGCACCAAAAAATATAAAAGTGACTGCAAAGTCTTGTACCAGAACATCCTGTTTCGTTTCACAGGAAGACTGTGGTAGAAGTCAATTTTCCGCAGTGAATACAGGTACCAGAACTGGCTGATCCCATTAAACAGTGCCGCAAGCGCTGCAACCGCAAGTCCGGTAATCATGAATCCATTCTGCCACAGATTTACATAAAGGGCATTTATTTCTCTGGCCGTGTATTCCATTCCGAACCAGTTTCCCAGCATGATCAGCTCTGCCACCGGAAAGGCCAGAAGAAATCCAATGGTCACAAAAGCCGGTATCCACACCAGCCCTTTTGATGTTACCTTCATATATCTGCTAGAATAAATTTTTGATTTCATAGCCTGCCACCTCCGTCTCGCTGATAAAAATTTCCTCCAGGGTCAGAGGAAGCACCTCCATGAAAAGAGGATTTTTCGCCTGGATTTTCTCCATGATCTCACTTCTGGTTCCCCGGGCCGTTATCATAAGAAGAGAACCCTGATGCTGCACCTTCAAAACCTGAAGTTCCTTTTCCAGTTCTTTTTCCTGCTGTCTTCCACTAAGCACACACTGGATCTTGTGAATGTGAAATTTCATGTCTTCCAGATCTTTGGAAAGAAGAATCCCCCCTTTATGCAAAAGTCCGACATGATCGCAAATATCTTCCAGTTCGCGCAGATTGTGAGACGCGATCACAGGCGTAAATTCCCGGTTCATGATCTCCGCTGCAAACAGGCTCTTTACTGCCTGACGCATTACCGGATCAAGTCCATCAAAGGTCTCATCGCAAAACAGATATTTCGTTGCCGCGCACACACCGATGATTACCAGAACCTGTTTTTTCATACCTTTGGAAAAAGTTGCAATTCTGCGATTTTCTTCCAGATGAAATTGTTCCATCAGTTCATGAAAAAGCCTGGTTCGAAACTGAGGATAAAAATTTCGGTAAAAGCGCACCAGATCCATTGCTGTATAATTTGTCGGAAAATAACTATCATCTGAGATATAAAAAAACAGTTTCTTTGCTTCTTCATTTTCATACACTGGCATACCGTCAATCTGGATTTCCCCTTCATCTGGCTTTATAATTCCAGCCATCATCCGAAGCAGGGTGCTTTTCCCGGCGCCGTTACTGCCCACAAGACCAAACACTTCCCGCACCCCAACATCCAGAGTTGCTTTATTGACCGCTTTGACAGTGCCAAACGCCTTACTGCATTCTTTGACTTCTATCATGGCTTCTCCTCCTTGTAACACTCCCTAATAATGTAGATCAGCTCTTCCGCTTCCATTCCCATAGCCTTTCCCTTCCGGATCAGGGTTTTCAGTTCTTTTATATAGGAAGCTTTGCTAAGTTTACGCACTTCTTCACTGTCTGCGATAAAGTTTCCTGTTCCTTTAACCGGGTAGATCAGTCCCTCCTGTTCCAGCTGCATGTAAGCACGCTGGATGGTGTTTGGGTTGATCGATAATTCCATGGCCAGCTGCCGCACAGAGGGCATTCTGGAGCCTGGCTCCAGTACTCCCATCAGGATCAGATTCCGAAATTTCTCCTCCACCTGCTCGTACAGTGGCCTTCTGTCCTGATAATCCAAAACGATCATAGACATGCTTCCTCCTTTCTAAGTGTATTAATACATTTAATACACTTAAGATAGCATATGTGTACTTTAAATTCAAGACGGGAAATTCTTAAATGTTTATAAAGTGGAATGCGCCAACAAAAAACCTTCTCACAATCTCCCCTGTTTTTCCAGGATTTTGTAAGAAGGTCTTCTATTTTTCTTAATATATTTCTGATTATGCTTTATATCAGCCTCGTACATCCTCGTTTCTGATAATTCTTATAGCATCTCCAGATACCATAAGTTCCTGCAAAAACAAGAAACAGATTCAGTGCAATTACGGATGTGGCTCCTGTATGATCCAGCATGTACAGCATCACATCACTGACCAGCAGGCTCCAGATATTTGCCCCCATATGAAGAAATACACTGGCAAACAGATTTCCTCTCCATTCCAGGATCAATGCGAAAAGCAATCCCATAATAGTTGCATACACTCCCTGGAGCAGATTCATATGGTAAATTCCAAATGTCAGTCCTGAAAACAGTGCAGCTGTGATCACGCGCATATTATCTCTCATACGAAGAAATACCAGCCAGCGGAAAATAACCTCTTCTGCAAAAGGTGCTGCAATCCCCATCCAGAAAATCAGACTCCAGATACTTTTCCCCTCGGAAATCAAGGACTGAGTTTCCTGATAAGCTTCCGGATTCAAATATTGCTGAAAAAGCCCTACCAGAATGTTTCCATATTGACCAAGAAATGCGCCAATTATAAGAAACCCCAGAATTTCAGGAACAGGAAGGTGACGATCAGCTGCAGGATATAATATCCCGGTTTCTTTTCTTCTTGAAAAATCGCCCCGATACAACAATATGCAGGGAACTGCAGCCAAAATCCCTGTCAGACCAGTCAGCATAAGCACATGCTGGTAATATGCACTCATATCTGCGCCAGTCCGCTGCACCAGAAAATACAGTCCCAGATAGGAGACAAGCTGGGAAAGCACAAAATGGATTCCCACCGGATACAGACACTTCCATGCCAAAACCGGCATTTTCTGTTTTCTTCTGGGGCTCAGGCGAAAAAATCCAGTATTTCCTCTGCCGAATTCACAATTTTAAAAGGATGGGCATTTTTCAGTTCTTCTTCGGTTCCGTACCCATAGGAAACTGCAATGCATTCCAATCCGGCGCGTCTTGCCCCAAATACATCATGCTCTTTATCCCCCACCATGATCACCTGGTCACGGTGTTCAGAAAATCCCAGCCGCTTCAGAGTTTCCTCGATCACCTCTGTCTTATTGGTTCGTCTACCCTCAGGCTCACTTCCAACCATCTCGTCAAAATAAGAATCAATATGGAAATATTCCGCAACGATCTTCACGAAATTCTCTGGTTTGGAAGACGCAATGGCAAGCTTGTATCCTCTTTGTTTCAGTCCGGATAACATTTCCGGAATGCCAGGATACAGTTCATTCTCATAAATCCCCACTGGTGCGTATCGTTCTCTGTAAATCTCAACTGCCTTTCTTGCTGTTTCTTCGTCAATTCCCGCATATTCCTGAAACTGCTCCAAAAGGGGCGGTCCCACAAAAATGCGCAGCTTCTGAAGATCTGGTTCTGGTTTTCCTACCTTCTCCAGAGCATATTGTACGGATTTGGTGATTCCCTCCCCGGAATCGGTGAGAGTTCCGTCCAGATCAAATAAAATAGCTTTGTACATCTGTGTTTTGCCTCCTGTACCGTCATGTAATTTTTGTCGTTGATTTTTCAAGTCTTTCGCTATATGGGTGTTAATTATAACATCATTTCTTTATAACGTCCAGATGGCAAAATCTTAGTTGAGGGTTACCATTCACTCCGTGTTACTGTTCACTCCGTTCACAGTAACGCGCTTCGCGATGCACAGAAATCATGCATTCGCATGATTTCGCGCCGCAATTCTCGGGTTTTCTGTGAACTTTGTTCACAAAAAACGCCTCGCGGAACGTTACCAATGAACAGTAACCACTCCGTGACCAGTAACAGTTGATGCACACTTTCAAAACTCCCATATAGGCATATGCACAATTCTTCTCCCATCTATTACAGCAATCACTTTCACAGTATTTTCCTTCGCTGTAATCGGCTGGTCAAATATAAGGGTATCCCCCTCCTGGTGCCAGAAAATCTCATCACCATTTAAGTTCAAAGACAGAATTGTAACATCCTGCTCACCGGTAGTTCTTATAACTTGTATTTCAGGATATTCATTTACAGGGACTGTTTCTTCGTGTACAAAACGTATTGTGCTATTTTTATTATCATTTATGTTATTGTTTTTATTTGTGTTTTCATTTTTTTCTCTATTTTCATCATTTTTGTTATAGAATCCAAGTCCATGAGATATCTTTGTCATTCCTACTGCTGTAAAAACCGTGCCGGCTCCTGTGAGCTTCAAATGCTCACTGGTATTTTCTTTTTTAGGACTTTCCGTAATTTTTGCTTTGGACCTATCTGCTTTTTTCCGATCAGTATTCTTTGTTTCTCTGGCAGTAATCCTGCTTTCACTTATATTTTCATCTGCTGCGGTATCTTCTGACTTTTCTTCTTTGCTTTTTGAGCTATCCTTCTTTACACGGGGAGTGTTTTTTGTAGTATTGCTTTTAGACTCAGTTCCATTGGCACTGTTGTCTGCATTTATATTCGTTTTCTCATTCTCTGCGTTTTTGTTTGCCGATGAGGCTGCCGTGACACTGTTTTCTTTCTTGTTTTCTTTTGGTCTTCTCTCAGAACCCGCAGCTTGAGGTTTTTCCCAGCCCTCTTTATCACCTGTGTTGTCACCGTTCTCAGTTTTCGACAAGCCAGCTCCCGCGTTGCTATTACTGTTATTGTTATTATTGTTATTATTGTTGTTACTGTTATTATTGTTGTTACTGTTATTATTCCCGCTGTTGTTATCGTTACTGCCGCCGCTATTGTGACTGTTATTATTACCGTCATTTTCTATGTCATTACTGCTATTACCGCTATTCGCGCTGTCATTATTGCTGTTGTTATTACTTTCATTACCATTACTGCCCCCATTTTCTTTCTGCTCTGGCTCCGTAGTTTCCTGATTTCCTTCAGCCTCCTCCCAATTATCAAATATACCTTCATCAGCACCAATATCGATATCAAATCCTCCAAATTCTCCACCATAAGTGTAAAGTATACCAACTTTGGTAATAAGTAAAATCACTGTCACCATCAGATAAATTCCAGGTTTCCGAAAGTTATTCCAGATGCTGTGTGAATATATACCTTTTCGATTTGAATTTTTCGCAATTTTTCTCCTTATGCTTCTCCATCTTTTCATTTTCCCTCACCTGTTTCACTTTCCATCTGTTTTTCCCAGATTTCAACGCTCTTACAATCCGTCCCATCTGCCTTACTGCTTCTGTATAAAACATAAAGTCTCCTGCTGGAATTCTTCTGACCTCTTCGCAAAAGGAACAGTCCATATTTCCCATACCCTTCTGCAAATTCCGGCGCATACAACAGCAGCTGCTCATAATACACGGCTGCCCGTTCCCACTCTTTCTGAAGTTCCGCATTTACCGCCAATAATAAAAGCAATTTTCTCTGCTCTTCATCTTTCGTATATTCTTTTTGCAGTTTTTGCAAAGCACTTTCTGCATGCTCGCATTTTTTAAGAAGAAATTTATCTGCTTCTTTGTCTGTACTTTTTTTATCCGCTTCTGCTGCAAATTTCTTTGACAACGAAGAAGACTCATTTTCCTCTATCTCGTAATATCCTTTCGTTACTTCTGCCAATGCACTTTCGAAAGCTGCCTGCTGCTCTGATCCTGCAAGAAATACACCTGCAGCCAGCAAAATCCCCGTAGTTCCAATCACCACCGCTGCATTTTTTCTGGCAAGCCCTTTTCTTTTTCCTATACCAGAAAGCATTTTTCTTGCCTGTGCCGCATTTTCAAATCGTCTTTTCCCCTGAGGCCGGGTACATTTATAGAGAAACAAAGCAAATCCCGGAGCTTTCCACAAAACGGATAACCAGTTTTTTCCTGCCAGCGCCTGTAATGTTTTTCCCAAAGCATAAAGATCACTGGAGCTGTTTACTTTTCCCTCATATTGTTCTGGAGCGGCAAAGCCTTCTGTTCCCATACAGATCCGCTGATTTTCTCCAAATCCAAACACCGCGCTCCCAAAATCCACCAGATACAATTTGCCCGAATCTGAAAGCATAAGATTATCCGGTTTCAAGTCCCCATAATATACCGGCGGTTTTTGCCCATGAAGATATTCCAGAACTGCAAGCACAGTGTCTCCGTAGGAAAGAAGCTCATCCACTGCAAAAACATGTCCCTCCTTTAACATCTGTCCAAGGGACTTTCCACGAATATATTCCATGATCAGATAACAGTGATCTCCATTTTCCACATAATCTACCATCCGTGGAATGGATGGATGTTCCAGAAGCCGCAGCAGTCTGGCTTCACGCTTTTTCTCAAGGGGAAGTTCTTTTACTGCCCAGTAATTTCCAAGCTCCATATCCCTGGCAAGGTACAAATGCCCCTCCCCACCTGCGCCTACCTGCTCCAGGATACAGTAACGCATTTTCAAGATCATACCTGTAAGATTGATGATAATCACCTCTTTTTCATAAAAACATGTAACTATTTTCAATAACAAAAATGAGACAAAACACGCTTCAAGGTCTGACGCAAGCACAGGCTTTAGAGCGTGTTTGAAAAAGGCTTTCTGCAAGATGTGCGTCACAATTTGTGGGAGATTTCGCCCGGATGAGGGCGCCGTAGTGGGCTACGGCAACTGAATTCAGGTGAAATCTCCCGCAAAGTGGGGCGTGCAGATTGCGGGAATGATTTTTCAAACAGGCTCTAGCTCGTTGTCTGCATAAATTAAGTGAATACTGTCGGCGATCTCCGGCAAATGATAAATATAAATAAGATAAAAAATTAGTGATTATGAAATGTCCGCTATTCCGAAGCGCGATTGAAAAAGCTTCGAATCAGACATTTAAGAATGTAATTAGAATTATAACATTTAAAGTCCACTGTGAAAAGCACTTTATAAAAATTTTATAAGTGCTTTTCACAATCTCAAATTAAATCTGAATCGTCTTTCCCAGTTCTGCGGACGTTCTGTGTGAAATGGAAATAACGGTACGATCCTTTGCCACACGTTTCAATGCAGCCAGAACAGCTTTCTCTGTCTCCGCATCCAGGTTTGCAGTGATCTCATCCAGAAGAAGCAGTTTGGGCTCTGCCACTGCTGCCCTGGCGATGGATAGCAGCTGCCACTGTCCCTGGGAAAAAATCTCCGGGGTGCAATAAGTATCGTAACCATTTTCCAGACTCTCAATCGCCTCTTTTAAACCTGTAAGCTCTGCAACAGCCTTTACCTGACGCTCAGAGATCCGGTCATCATATAATGTAATCTGGTCGCGTACGGTTCCCGGCACCATGTGAAAAGTCTGCTCTACGTATCCAAAGAGTTTCCGTCGTTCTCCAGCCCTCACAGCCGTTGCCGGAATGCCGTGGAGCAGTACCTGTCCCTGATCCGGCTCATAAAGTCCAAGAAGCAGCTTCAATATCGTACTCTTTCCTGCACCAGTTCGTCCGAGTAGAGTCACCTGATCGGTATCCATCACCTTGAAATTCAGATGTTCCAGCACCACATGCTCATCATAGCCGAAGGTTACATTCCGGAATTCTACAAACGGAAAACTATTACTGCCAGAAGCTCCCAGTCTGTGCCTTTCTTCCATATCAGCCATCGCTTCCTTTCGGCTAATCTTTTCATTTCTGTTTTCTTCTATTTTTGTTGCCGGATTATTCCAGGTTTTCTCGGTATCTCCATTCTCCTGTGCGCCATTTTCTTTCTCCTCCAGCCCAAAGAATTCATTAATCCTATGGATTCCAGCTACCGCGGACTGGATGGTCTGAATCTCCATTCCAAGACTTTCCACCGGCGAAAAAATCTGTGAAATATAGTTGATCACAGCCACTGCAGTTCCCGCAGACATTCCAAAAAACGTGAGCACCATCTTATTTCCAGATGCTGAAAGCAGCATCACAGCTGCAACCACGACTGCATTTAAAATCAAGATCACCGGTGAATATACTGCATCATAAAAATTGGTTCTCTCCATTGCCTGGTAACTTTCACCGATGTAAGTGTCGTAACGCTCTTCCATATATTTTTCCCTGCCAAGGCAATGGATGGTACGGATATTATGAAGGGTTTCCGGCACATGTCCAGAGGCTCTTCCCACAGCCTTACGGTTTTCGATCTGGGCTGCCAGCATGTTTTTCTGCACATGTCTGGTAAACCAGAAAAGAAATGGCAGTATTACAAGAAGCACCACAGCGAGACCCTTATTTTCAAACCAGATCACCACCAGAATACTGATAATCTTGCAGGCGTCAGCAAACATACTGATGATCCCTGAGGTAAAAAGATTTTCCACAGTATCTACATCACCAACAAAGCGTGAAGCCAGAGTTCCAGGTTCCAGCCCTGTCAGTTTGTCAGAAGTAAGGCATATGAATTTTTCCATAAGGCTGCTTCTAAGTGCATGTGTGATTTTCTGCCCAAATACGGTAAGCAGACCTTCCCTGGCAGATTCCATGAATCCGGTAAGTGCAAGCATTGCAAAATAAAGGAAAATCACCCAGAATGTCACGGCTTTTCCCGCTGTGACTGTATCTACGATTTTTGCCAGGATCAGCGGCGGGATAAGAGCCGTTACCACTGCGCCTGCTACAGCAAAGACAATACCCATAGACAGCCATTTCTGCTGCAGAACTGTTTTCCAGATCACACCTTTTACCTGTCTTTTTTTCGCTTTTGCAATTTTCCCTTTTCCCTTGTTTTCTACCGGAAAAACATTTGCATCTGACCTTCTGCTCTTTTCCAAAATCATATTTTCTTCTGATTTCACGTTGTTCTTATTTCTGTCTGTCTTCACTCTCTGCACCTCCTTCCTCAGTAAATAATTTCTTATACTCCGGTACCTTCACAAGTAATTCTTCATGCGTACCCACCACTGTTTTTCCATCTTCCATCCAGATGATCTGATTCATCTGCGGAAACAGATACAGACGGTGGGAAATCAGCAGCACAATATTCTCTTTCGCCTGTGCTTTCAAATTGGCAAAAATCTGTCTCTCGGTGCTCTTATCCAAAGCCGAAAAAGGATCATCCAGAACCAGAACTGGCTTTTTGTGGCAAAGAGTTCTTGCAAGAGCCAGACGTTTTCCCTGTCCGCCCGAAAGACGTACGCCACCATTTCCTACCAGAGTCTGTAAACCATCATCCATCTCATTTACTTCTTCTGCCATGCAAACCATTTTCAGGAAATCCTCTGTCTTTTTCTGTTCACCCATAAGCACATTGTTTTCCACGCTGTCGTTAAACAGCTCCGGATCATGACCAAGATAGCCTATGATATTCGTCTGCCAGGATTGGGGCATATTCTGAAGCTCTTTGCCATCCACAAGAATCTGACCTTCATATGGATACTCGCACAAAAATACTTTTCCCAAAGTAGACTTTCCGCAGGCCACTGGTCCGGTAATTCCGATCATCTGCCCTTTTTCAGCCTTGAAGGAAATATCCTTCAGAATCTGTTTCCCATCCGGATAAGCAAAATTCAGATGACGGACCTGCAATTGTTTTACGTTCCTGTAACGAATTTCTGACTGGGCTATCTCTAGCTGAGATAGTTCCTTCTGCGACAATGTTTCTTCTGCATGTTTAGCAGACACATTTTCGATCTTTTCCACTTTCCCATTTTCCAGAATTCCAGACACATTTTTCTCACTCTTTGGAATTTCTTCCTGCTTTGTCAAAAGCGGCTTAATACGCTTCCAGGAAATCTGCGCCTTGTGCACTGCATTAAACAGCTTCGCTGCACTGGATGACTTCACGGACAGCTTCACAAAACATGCCAGGAAAGTAGTAAAAGATGCAATCGTCCATGTGCTCCAGCCTGTTCCCAGAACATTTTTCTGTCCAAAATACAGGATAAACAGTACCCCGGTCATGGAAATGATCCGGTACAAAGGCGGCATGATGGAATTCCAGATATTCGCTTTTACTGCTGACTTTTCATAAGCGGTAAGATTTTCTTCATATGCCTTGCGGCGATCCTCTTCACATCCAAAAACACGGTATGTAACAGCATTTTCCGCCCGATCCAGAGTCGCTGTACTTAAATGTCCAGACTGCTCTTTGTATGCAGTTCCGGTTATCTGGATCATTTTTTTCATTTTTTCCGCCGTCATATAAGAAACCGGCGGGAAAATCATGCAAAGCAAGGCAAGCCTGAAATCATACCACAAAAGCATTCCTGCATAAGCAGCCAGGGCAACTCCTGTATCAAAAATCTCCGTAGTGAATTTACGCATTCCCTCTACGCAGTCATCCACATCCAGTATTGCCTTGGTCATAATGCTTCCCTCCCCCTCTTCCCGAAGGCTTGCACGACTTTTCCGCACCAGACTAGCATACAGGATTTCTTTCATTCTGCGATTTACATTGTTGGCAAAACGCCGCACATAAAACCTCTTGATATATCTGGCAGTCTGGACAATTGCAATGGCGGTCACATAGCCCAGCACCAGAACCAGCATATCTGAAAACTGGTCAGCCCCTTTCAGGATATCCACCAGGCAGCCGGTCATTTTCCCCTCAAACCAGGGACCTGCCAGAAGGCCGATATTATAGATCAAACCGGATATAGTCACTGCCAGAAGCACTTTCCATTCTTTCTGAAAATAGGAAAACACCCTGTCCGGCAGAAAATTTGTATGATGTTTCGCTTTCATCTGACATTTCCTTTCTGCCTTAAAGCATAACGATACAAAAATGAGACAAAACACACTATGTAAGCTTTACCTCTTATCACAGCAGCCGTCAGCGTCTCATGCAGGCATGAACCTGGTCACGTCGCTTGCGTAAAGAAAAAGGGAGCTGCTCACTTCCAGTTTTTCCAGAAAGTGCCACAGCTCCATACCACAGACCATGCCCTCATAATCTGCTTATTCTTTTATTACATCTTATCCGGTGCCTCGAATCCAAGAAGATCAATACTTGTCTCAAGCACTCTCTTGGTCAGCTGCAGAAGACGGATATAGGATTCCTTCTGCGCCTGATTCTCTTCACTGAGGATCTTGGTCTCATGATAAAAGCTGTTGAATGCATTGGAAACCTCATAAATATATGCACAGATTTTATGCGGAGCTTTTTCCTCAAATGCACTCTCGATCATGCTTCCAAATCCACTGAGCTGAAGCATCAGGTTCTTCTCGCTGCCGTTAGATGCCGGAAGTATCTCACCTGCTTCAAGGTTTCCGCCTGCTTCCACATAACGGTTCAGGATGGATTTGATACGAACGATTGTATAAAGGATGTACGGACCTGTATTTCCCTCGAAAGAGGTGAAGCGGTCTACATCAAAAATATAATCCTTGGTAGCCTGATTGGAAAGATCGCCATATTTAATTGCTGCCAGACCTACAATCTTAGCAGTATCTCTTGCATCTTTATCACGGACACTTCTGTTCTCTACGATCTTTGTGAACATTTCCTCATCAATATCGGCAATCAGGTTCTCAAGGCGCATAACACCGCCCTCTCTTGTTTTGAACGGTTTGCCATCTTTTCCATTCATAGTACCGAAGCCAAGGAAGGAAAGCCTTGTGTCTTCTTTCACAAGACCGGTCTTTCTTGCGCAGCGGAAGACCTGGATAAAATGAAGCTCCTGACGTTTGTCAACAACGTAAAGGATCTCATCTGGCTGGAACAGCTTCATACGCTCTACAATTGTGGCAAGGTCTGTAGTAGTATAAAGAGATGCTCCATCTGATTTCAGAAGCATACATGGCGGGATTTCCTTGGTATCGGTCTCCTCTTTAACGTCTACAACAAGCGCTCCCTGATCCTCATATGCAAAGCCTTTTTCCTTCATCATCTCTACCATGTCCGGAATGTAAGGCTGCGCATCAGACTCTTTTTTCCACAGATCAAAGGATACGTTCAGATTCGCATAGTTTCTCTTAAGGTCTGTAACAGAAACACTCATAATGTGGTTCCAGAGAGCCATGTACCCCGGCTTACCCTGCTGAAGAAGATGAGTTGCCTCCAGTGCTTCCTGACGGTATGCCTCATCCTCCTTGGATTTGCCGCTTGCACATGGATAAATCTCCTCAAGCTCACTGATAGTAAAAGGTGCCTCTGCAGGATATTCACCTGTATAGCTGTCATCAAAATATACAAGCTCCGGCTGTCTGTGCTTCAGCTCTGTAATGATCAGTCCCATCTGAAGTCCCCAGTCACCAAGATGAACATCACCGATCACCTTATGGCCTACGAAACGACCGATTCTCTTAATACTTTCACCAATAATTGCAGAACGGAGATGACCTACATGAAGAGGTTTGGCAACATTCGGTCCGCCGTAATCGATTACGATGGTCTTCGGCTCTTTGGCTGTGTCTGCACCAAGCTTCTCATCCTTCTCCATCTCTTTCAGATAATCTGCAAGAAACTCTTCGCTGACTTTCAGGTTGATAAATCCGGGCTTTACCATTTCTTTCATGGAAAATACTTTGGAATCTGCCAGATTGCCCACTACGTCATCTGCGATCATAAATGGTGCTTTCTTATAAGCCTTAGCTCCCGCCATGGCACCATTGCACTGGTATTCGCAAAGGTCAGGACGGTTGGAAACGCCTACTTTACCGTAGGATGAATCGTATCCTGCTTTTTCAAATGCTGCAGAAAGCTCTTCTGCCATGTAGTCTGTAAGTTTTTTCATAAATCCTCCTAAATTTTCTTCTCAGAGAGAATACTTCTGTTTTCTTCTGAATTCGTTCCGAAAATATATATTCTATTTCGGAATCTTTTCTAAAAAAATCAATTCTTTTCAATTACTATCTATAGGTGACATCCAAAACTAATGTTTAAAAACTATAGCCATTTCTTAGCTTCTATGCAGTTACTTTCTTAGAACATGCGATTGCAAGAGAACCATATCCAATATGGCATGCCACACTAAGTGACAGCGGATCCATATGGATTTCCATACCAGGAAAGATTTCCTGCATCTCCTGCTTCCACTCTTCTGCCTCTTCTGGATTACCTGTGTAAGCAGCCTGAAGACACATTTCTCCATTCTGGACAAACGATGCAAAACGTCCCTCAAAATCTGCCTTCATAGCCTTCAGCATAGTACGTCTGGCCTGCTTCTTGCCTCTTACCTTGGCAAAAGCATCCAGCTTCTCACCCTGGATCTGCAGTACCGGCTTCAAATTCAAAACGGTACCGATTGCAGCTGCAGCAGGTGTGATTCTGCCGCCCTTTTTCAGATATTTCAGGGTTTCCAAAGTGATATAAATACTGGAATTGAATTTCTCTTCTTCCAGGATCTTCTTAATTTCAGCTCCGTTCTTACCTGCATCGCGGAGGGCGATTGCATCCTCCACAGACTGACGCTGGGTTACAGAAATTCGCTGATTATCAACCACATGCACCCTGCCCTCATACTCCTGGGCAAGTCCCATAGCAGTGGCGCAGGTAGCGCTAAGTCCGCTTGACATGGGAATCTGTACGATCTCATCATATTCCTTCAAAAGATTATCCCACAACCCCATAGTCTCTCCCGGACTTGGCTGGGAAGTGGAAATGGAAGCATCTTCTTTCAGCCACTTATAAAATTCTTCCTGGCTCAAAGTAATTCCTTCCAGATACATTTTTTCATTAATAAAAAAAGGCATAGGAATAACAGACACTCCAAGTCTGCGTCCTTCCTCCTGTGTAATGCCGCTGTTACTGTCCGTTACAATGGCAATCTTACTCATTCAATCTCTCCTTATCTCATAAAAACTCATGTTGCTGTTCACTCCGTTCACAGCAATACGCTTCGCGAACCTTGCCAATGAACAGTAACAAACTCGCCGCTGTCCTGCCTTTTCTTCTGGCAGCTGGTTCTTTTTTCCCAGTAAACAGCGACTGTAAATCTTCTTTCCCTATTCAGGGTCTTAAAGTCTATTATAATACCTGCGCTCCAGTCTGGCAAACACTTTAAAGAAAAGTCTCGAAAAAAAATGTACCAAAATATTTCTTCATCTGTAAAATTCTTTTGGCAAAAAAGAAAAAAAGACAGCCTACACCGCCCCTATAAGCAGTGCTGCTGCCCCACATTTTATAATACAGCCAATTCCGCTCATCAGCCGCTCCGCCTGCGCCATAGTTTTCGGGAACACGATGTACCAGCGGAAAGCTTCCATTGTTTTCCGGAGCTTTGCAGACCAGAAAGAGAAATCTGACCATTTGTCCGGCAGCCAGCTCTGGGGAATATGGGATAAAAGCCTTACGCAAAAAAAGAGGCCGATTCCCCACAGTAAAATTCTAATAACGAAGCAACTGCATTTTCTAAAATCAATTTTCTTTTCTCTATTTCTTTGAATTCCATTTTCCCAGGTTCCGCGCTCTATCTCATACAGCCACCTGGAAACAGTTCTTATAAGCATTACAAGAAAAGCCACTGGAAACCAAGGCAAAATCACATCCAGCCAGCTGTCATCCACTAATATTCCAGACAGTCCGTTTCCCATGAGAAAATCAGATGCAATCCCCTCCAGATTCTGACCTTTTTTCCCTCGGAGCAGAACCTGAGTACAAACCAGATTTTTTTGCAACGGACGGATAAGGATCATATGCTGATTCCAGGATACCACGCCTCGCACTTCGTAAATCTCCTCTCCCACAGTCAACTGACTTCCCGCACAATTTTCACTGCCGAAAAGCTCCAGGGCTGTGTCTTTATCGATCACGCATCCGGTTTCATCATTCTCTTCTAATAAAGCGGCCTGTCGGTCGTACAAGGCAGCCATTCCCACAGCGCCTGTCACCCGGGCATTTGTCTGTCTGAAATCCTCTGAATTCGTAACCACCTGAACTCCTCCATTCCACACAAAACAGAAATCTTTAATCTCATCACCACTTTGATAATTTTCCCAGATCTGCTTCGCCTGGTTTACTGTGGGATAATTTCCATACAGTTCAACCACCGCTGTATCTGTTTTTCCCACCTTCACATAATCTTTCATTCCAGAATAAAATAAAAAGGAGGCCAGCAATGCTGTCATAATTATTCTCATATATTTAAAAAAATAATTCTTCTTTTTACTTTCCATGCTAATTTTCAGAAATTCTCACCCTGCTTCCATCCTTCAGTTCCCTGTCTGCCTGGACGATCACAGCCTGATCCGTAGAAAGGATTCCCTCACCCAATGCAGCAGTTGTCTGGTTTTTATCCTGCACAGTAACTTCCACTTTTCTTGCAACCATTACCGTTCCAAGCACTGTATTTTCTGTGTCTGTAACATACACATAGACCTTTCCCTCCTCCGAGTACAGCGCCGAAAGCGGAACGCAGCAGGAATAAGGTCCAGCATCTTTTGATATGGAAAAATCTCCGCTCTGACCGATGGACAGACTGTCCGCCGGCATTATGATGGACAGGTCACGAATATCATTATCCTCCTTATTTTCTGTTATATTTTCCACTGTTGCGCCAGAAATATCATTATTGTTATTATCTGTGATTTTCACATCTGCACCGGCAGATACATATTTTATATCTTCTTTTGAGATGGTACCAGTCATTCGCAGAGCACCATCGGCTGAATATAAAACTACTGCTGCAGTCTGTCCTGTAAGGTCTCCGGTTTGCACAGACAGACTTTTGATCACACCGTCAGAAGGAGACGAAATCACTCCTTCTGTACTTTGAAGCACTGTGACCTTTTCCATATCTGCTCTGGCATTTTCCAGTTCTCTTTGTAAGTTCTCCAAGGTACTGTCTGAAGCCTCCGGCGTACTGGCATCAGACACTGCTTTTCCGGCACTTGCCAAAGTCTGATTTCTTCCCGCGATCACTTCATTTAATGCTTCCTGTTTGGCTCGCAGATCATCCTGAAGAGCAGTTTCTGTGACGGAATCGTCCTCCTGTGTTGCAATGGTCTCACCATCATTAAACCCTTCCTCTCCATCTGTAAATCCACTTAAATCGTCTCCGGAAGTCTTCGCCTCTTTTTCCCGATAAAATTCGTCAATCCGCTGTTGGGCTATCTGAACTTCCGCTCTTGCATTATCCACAGAAACATTTCCGCTTTGCACAGCCAGATCGTAAGAGTTTCCAGCCCATGCCTGCTCCGCTGCACGCTTCTGGCTGTTCACCTTTTTCTGGCTTTCCAGATCCTTTTCCTGTCCTTCCAGAGTTTTTACTTTATCGTCCAGATTCTTCAAAGCCGCCTGAATACTGTTCTGGGATAGCTTCAACAAAATATCCCCTTTTTTCACAGTCTGCCCTGCATGTACCATCACCTGCTCCACCTGCAGATTTTCCAGTACAAACACCGCCACTTCCTGACTACCCTCCACTTTTCCAGAGCCTTTCACCTCATGAGTGATCATCTGATTTACCGGGTTCTTAGTCTGGATCTGTATCACATTTACAGAATCCGAAACTCTTGACAATATGGTAAAAATCAGCATCATTACAAAAAACAGGCAAGTTGCCTGAATTAATTTTTTCTTCATGTCAAACTCCCATTCTGTTCCTGAACATATTTGTAAAACACTCTGCATTCTAACTATTTCTTTTAAATTCCATTGACAATATATTTTATCAAACTGTCGTTTTTTTATCGTCACTTTCCAGTTGTTTCTCTTTTTATTCTTTTACCGCCGTAGAGACAATTCCCTGCTCCAGATAGTCCTGTCCGGACAAAAATACCAGAACTGCCGGGGCCAGCGCCACCACAGAGGCCGCAAATGCAAAACCTGCCTGCTCCAACTCAATATTAGGCAGGTACAAAGACAATGGCCACAATTCTTTTGTTTTCAAAAATACCATCGGCTGTTCGATCAGATTCCAGTATTCCAGAAAGCCAAGTACGATGGCAGAAATGACGCCAGGTGAGCCCAAGGGGATGGCAACTATAAAAAACAGTCTAAGCTCACCTGCACCGTCAAGTCTTGCCGCTTCCAGAAACGCCTGTGGAATCCCTTTGAAAAAGCGGTACATAATAAATATGGGGAATGTAGAAAAAACCGCTGGGAAAATAATCCCCAAAAGCGAGTCAAGAAGCCCAATTTTATCCAGCACCAGATAATTGCCGAGAAGCATAACCTGAAACGGCATCATCATCAGCGCAATATACAAAGTAAACAATATATTTTTCCCGGGAAAATCAAATTTGGCAAATCCCCAGGCAGCAGGCATTCCAACCAGAAGCCCGCCAGCGAGGGCACCAGCGGTAATCTTCACCGAGTTCCAGAACATCACGAAAAATTCCGGTGAATCCAGCAATACTTCCACATAATGTTTCAGAGTCGGATATTCCGGAAACAGCTTCCAGGAAGCATATCCTTTCGCCCCCTCCTGCAGCACTGGAAACAGCAGATCCGTAAGCTCATTTTTTCCCATAAGAGAACCAACTGCCAGAAATAAAATGGGAAATATAAAAATCAAAGCTAAAAGTACAAGAAAAAAACAAGTTATCTTTTTCACTTCTTACTCCTCTCTTTCCCATGCTTTTTGCAGTAAAAGTACCAGTACCATGATCGCAATTCCGGTAACCACTGCCGCAGCCGCCATCTTATCCATGGCCAGGTCTCTGTACCAGTTATTGAACAGATGCTGTAGAAGATACATGTTCTCCTGTGGATAATCTCCTGCGACCAGATAAGCCTCCCGGAATACTTTGAATCCATTCAGCAGCGACAGAACTACAATGGTAAAAAGAGAGGGCAAAAGATTGGGCCAGGTAATTCTGGTAAAGCATTTCCAGGCACCTGCTCCATCCACCTTTGCTGCCTCATAAAGAGATTCCGGGATTGTGGAAAGGCCTGCCAGCCACAGTACAATGTCATACCCTAGATTTCTCCAAATATAACTGATCACCAGCACCCAGAAGGAAGCCTTTGTATTCAACCAGTCTATACTTTTCAACGACAGCATTTCCAGAAAATGGTTCAAAAGTCCCTGTCCATTAAAGAGTACTTTCCATATAATTGCCACAGAAGCAACTGGAATAGCCATTGGAAGCAGAAATGCTGTTTTCATCAGCTGCTTCTGATTTTCCCCAAGTCCGTTTAACAGGACAGCAGTTGCCAGTGACAAAACCACCAGTAACGGAATACAGATTCCGAAAAACCGCAAGGTATTTTTCCCAGCAAGAAGAAATGCCTGATTGGAAAATATCATCTGATAATTCATAAATCCAGTAAACACTCCATTTAAAGCTCCAAAAAAAGATCTGCGGATCACATCCACATAAGGAAGCAGCCAGAATACACAGACTCCTGCAAAGCTAGGGAGAATAAATAAAATCCCTTTCAGGGCATGTTTTCTTTTCAAAAAATTTCCTCTTTTCTATCTTTCATTCAACATCATAAAAATAGCAGAGGAATCTCTATTCTTTCTCTAAAGCGTGTTTGAAAAAGGCTTTCTGCAAGATGTGCGCCACAATTTGTGGAAGATTTTGTCCGGATGAGGGTGCTGTAGCGGGCTGCGGCAACTGAATTCGGGCAAAATATGCCGCAAAGTGGGGCGTGCAGATTGCGGGAATGATTTTTTCAAACAGGCTTTAGAATTAATTAGAGAAATTTTAGAGATTTGCGTATATAATGGATAACAGATTATAAGAAGAGGTGTTTCCTATGAGAATATTAATAATAGAAGATGACAAAGATCTGGCACAGCTTACAAAGCTTGCACTTGAAAAAGAAAATTTCACGGTAGATATGTGTCTGGATGGTGCGGAAGGTCTTTACTATATGCAGGAAAATATGTATGATCTGGTACTTCTGGACCGCATGCTTCCTTCCATGGATGGAACTCAGGTTTTGAAAGAAGCCAGACAGTCCAACATCTCAACCCCTGTTATTTTCCTTACGGCACTTGGCGAATTACAGGACAAGGTCAACGGATTGAACTGCGGAGCAGATGATTACATGGTAAAGCCCTTCGCCTTTGAAGAGCTTCTTGCAAGAATCCACAGCATTATGCGCCGTCCCGGAAAATGGGGTGACTTAAATCTTCTGAAGCTGGGAGATATTGCTTTTGATCCTGAATGCGGACGCCTTACCAAGGGTGCAAAAGAATGCACTCTTTCCGGCCGCGAAAGTGCCCTTCTGGAAGTATTTCTCCGAAATCCCGGTCAGGTTCTTCCCAGAAACCTTCTTCTCTCCCGCGTATGGGGCATGGAATCCGACGTAGAAGAAGGAAATCTTGACAACTACATACATTTTCTCCGTCGCCGCCTGAAATCTGTGGAAAGCACAGTGGTTCTCAAAACCATACGCGGGATAGGTTATCAGTTGGAGGTCTGCCAGTAAACAGAAATCTCATTTTATTTCGGTAATCTTATCACAAATGTACTGCCGCCACCCGGAGTATCCAGAATATGGATACTCCCTTTATGTAACGTCACGATTTCCCTGGCAATACAAAGTCCAAGTCCAAAATGCTGTTTCTCCTTTCTGGCCGGATCGGCCCTGTAAAATCTTCGGAATACAGCCTCCTTATTCTCATCCGGAATTCCCGGACCATTATCCTGTACATAAAGCTGAAAATATTTTTCATTTTCTTTTACTCCCATTTCCATCCTGCCACCAGCCGACACATAGCTTGCCCCGTTATCCAAAAGGATTCCCAGTACCTGACTGATTCTGGCACTGTCACACTTACAGATAGAAAGAGGCTCCTCTGGCAGAACTACTTTCAGGGAAATCTTTTTCCCATGCAGAATAGGCTGGTATTTCTCATATGTATCCAGAAGCAATGTATCAAGCTCACAATCTGTCTTCATAATACTCCAGGATTTATTGTCCGCATTTGCAAGAGAAAGCATATCCCCGATAAGCCGGGACATCCTGTCTCCCTCACTTTTTATGGTTTTCAAAAATCTGCCGGCATTTTCCCAGTCAGATTCCATTGCCTGTACACTTGACAATATCACAGCCAGCGGAGATCTCAGTTCATGGGATGCCGAAGCAATAAACTGGGTTTGTTTCCTTTGATTCTCTTCCAGAGGGCGAAGCATTTTTCCTGTAAAAAACCAGGAAAATGTAACCAAAGCCAGAACTGCAAGCAGCACCATGACTCCAAACCAGACTCTTTGATGAAAGATCTGTATTTTCAACCCATCACGAGGATATACCAGCACCAGACTTAACACGCCGCTTCCCTTAGGAATCAAGGCTGTACAAGCATAAAAATCTGAAGTTTCAAAATAAACCGTTTTGGAAAGAGAGAGGCTTCCCATATAGTCCACATCAAGCCCCTGCTCTTCCCTGGAAATTCTGGCAGCCTCTGTCAGCATATTTCCTACAGAGCTCAGATCATCTTCCTTTTTATCCTGATTCCGGCTTTCTGTATCCAGCTTATCAAAATACAGCTTTTTTCCGTTATTCAGAATGCGAAATTCCACTTTGTATTCCTGCTTTGCTTCCAGTATCCACTTGTGAGAAAGCACAGTCTGATTTTCCAGATAAGCCACACAGGAATTTCCATTATTTATAAATCTCTCGTAAGTATTATGGGTAAGCCCCCTCTCTGAGATCACAAGACAGGAAGCTGCCATCAGGATCAGTATTCCGCTTGTGATCAGTGATGCAAATATGGTCATTTGCCTGTGAAGCTTTTTAAACATCTCTTACTCCTTCTATTCTGCCAGATACAGGTTCACCTGCTGCATGACTGCATTCGCAGCCTCATCAAGACTGATTTCCCCATTCAGGTAACGCACTCCGTTTTCACAGACAGCACTGGTAATGATTGTATTATCCAAAACCGGAATTGTAAGCATTTTTCCAAGCTGTTTTAATTCATTCACCTTATCAGCGGACGGAACTTTTATACTGTATACCAATTCCTGACCGTTCTCACTGTTACTGCTGCCGCCAGTAACTAACACGTTTCCAGCCTCTCCCTGATTCCAGTAGTCCTCTCCATTGTAAACAGATTCCACTACAGGGAAACCATCTTCTCTGGAAAGCATCTGTCCTTCCTCGGAAAATAAATATTCCACGAATTTCTCAGCAACAGCTTTCTGGGAAGCTCTGGAGCTGATTCCGATTCGGTTAACCGGAATGAAACAATTTGCCATCTGCCCATTCCAAAGTGCATAGGACAAGGAAGTATCTATCTCTGCCATAGAATTTACAAATGCAAAATCCAAAGGCGAAAAAATATCACCTAAAGCAAATTCACAGTTTCGGGAAAGCAACACGGCAGTTTCTCCCGAAATACTGCCAGCTCTTTCATATACTGGCTGTTCACTGTCATCAAAAGCTTGTGGATAAGCAGTCTTTAATTCATCCATAGCATCCTTTCCAGCCTGATAAATCCTTTCGGATTGTTCCAGAAATTCCTTGATCTTTTTTTCATCCAGAGTTCCATTCTCTTTCAGCCATGCTGCGGAATTATTATCTGCCAGTTTTTCCAGAAGTGCCTGCGGATACATGGAATAAAGTAAGGGCAGCTTATAGATGTTTTCCGAAGTCAGTCCATATTCATCCTTGTGCTTCGTGAGCACATCAGCAAGAGAAACCAGATCTGTCACCGCCTGCACATCCTCCTTGTTTCCCTCTATCATAGGAATTCCAAATTTCACCGGCATCTCATAGATACTTCCATCCTCTTTTGTATAAGCACTTTCTATGTTGTCCAGCAATCCTGCCTCTTTCAGAATTCCACTTAAATCCTCCAGCATTCCCTGTTCTGCATAGGTTTCAGAAGAAATTCCGTCCAGAATCAGAATATCCGGTCCTTTTCCTGCCATAATCTCCGTATTCAGTGTTTTTAACGCATCTGTACGTGTTACACCATCGTTTCCAGACATTCCGGTTTCCAATGTAAGATAAATATCCGGATATTTCTTCTGAAACATAACAACTGCCTGTCGAATACCGGAATTCTCTTCCAGGGAATATATTGTGAGCTCTGTATCCGGTACGGTTGGAGTATCTGCAGAATACTTATAAGAAACCAGCCTTCCACCATTTAAGCCAGAGTTGTAATCAACTTCACCAATGTAAAATACGCCTTCCGAATCCATTGCCATGCAATTAAATGCCTTATTCGAAGAGCTTATGGAATTCAGGCTTCCATCAATTACCTGCTCAATTACATTGCCGCCAAATGCATAGCGGTATAAACCAGTCTGATCCACATAGAATATGGTATCTTTCTCATCCCCCTCCAAAAACAGTAAGGCAGTACCGGAGGAATTTCCAAATTCCAGATTTGCAGGAGTCTTTTTCAACTGCGCAGTCAGTGCATCGCCTCCACTTGCCGGCTTACCGGAAGCCACATCGTAATAATGCACATCTCCATCTGCAATCACGATCAGATACTCTGAAGTCACGCACATATAATCTGTGGATTTTCCTTTCTCATACTCATGAACCACAGCCCCGTCAACAGGATTGATTTCCATGATTCCATTTCCTGAAATCTGTAAAAACAGGTTGCCATTTTCCCCAATATCTATACTCCAGGCCATGGTTTCATCCAAATCTCCTCCGATTTCAACCTTCTTTCCTTCACCGTCAGCGGGACAATAATAATATTCCATACTTCCCATGCTGTTCTCATCTTCAGATTCTATATACACGCCAATCAGAATACTTCCGTCTCTCCCAAGCGCTGCTTTATAAATGGATCCCCCTTCCACACCGAAAAAACCGGCAACCTTCTTCCCTTCTTCCCAAGTCTTTCCCTTGTCAGAGGACTGGTAGAGCATCAATTCGTAGTCACTGTTTCTTGCAAGCATTTTCAGGCTTCCCTCTTTCATAACCTGCAAATCCACAATCTCCATACATCCTTCCGGCACAGACAGTTCATTCTCCAGATACCGTCCCATTGCTTTGGATTCCACGGAATCTGCCTTGTCCTTCCCTCTGTCAGTACTGCCGCAGCCCATTAGGCTTCCCGCACCCGCAATGCATAGACTTACTGCTGTAGAAACAGACAGAACTTGTTTCCATTTTTTATATTTTTGCATATTAAAATTCTCCTTCCAGTGGTATGCAATAATCCTACCAAAGGAATCTCTATGTAATCTCTAAACAAGTATATCATGTTTCCCCTTATATTTTGCAAAATCTTAACCGGCAAAGCATAACATTCTCTATAGCCTGTCCTAAAAGCATTCTCACAATCTGCACGCTCCACTTTACACAAATAACTCAAAAACATACTTTGACACATGAATTGACTCATAAAAAAAGAACAGCTCCAAACACAAATCATCTGATCCATGCTTTCAGCTGTTCATTTTTATAACAATATTAACATTTATTGCAAATATAAACCATTACTCACTTCTAAGTGCATCAATCGGATTCAGGTTAGCTGCCTTAACAGAAGGAAGCAGTCCAAAGATAATACCGATCAGCATAGAGAATACTACAGAGCCTATAATCGCCGGAACACTGATGGCTGTAGGTGAGCCTGCTACCTTGGATACTACTTTCGAAAGTCCGATTCCAAGAACAACTCCGATAATACCTCCCACACTGGTAAGTACTGCTGCCTCCGTCAGGAACTGTCCCAGAATCACCTTCTTTCTGGCACCAATTGCCTTCTTCAGACCAATCTCCTTGGTACGCTCGGTTACAGATACCAGCATGATATTCATAACACCAATACCTCCAACCAGAAGAGAAATACTTGCGATCCAGATCAGCTGGGAGTTGGTGCTCTCACTTAAATCCTGAAGATCCTTTACCCGCTGCATAACATCATCTGCTTTGTACTTGAAGCCGCTGCTTCCACTGCCAGTGCTGCTGATGGATTTATTCAGAATCTTCGCTACTGCAGAACCAGTCTCACTCATGTTGTCCGTGCTGTCTACTTTGACGATCGCATTCTCAGGCTCATCAAATTTGTAAGAAATCGGCCAACATTTATTTGGAATCATTACGGTTCCAATCACATTTTCATAATAGCTGTCAAAATCACTCGGTGTATCCATGTTTGGCAAGCTGTCAGCCGACTGGCGTACAACTCCTACAATTGTATAGGGTTCAGAACCGATCTCAATGATTTTCCCCACTGGATTAGCTCCCGGAAACATGGTATCAGCAGCATAGCTGTCCACCAGTGCCACCTTGCGGAAATTATCATAATCAGCCTGTACAAATCCCCTTCCGGAACGTACCTGATAACCGCAAGTATTCAGATAATTGGTATCAATGCCATAGACCTTACCGCCGGAAAAACTGCTGTTCTCATAGTAAACACTGCTGTTGTAGTCTGTTCTGCTGTAGAAAAATGTTGCATTCTCCACATGGTCTGTTTTTAACACTTCATCTTTCAGGCTCTGACTGAGGATCGGTGTAGAGCCGGAAGAACCGCCATCATAATAATCCACACTGTAAGCACTGTCACCCTGTGACAAAGTTACATTTACCGTGTTATTTCCAGAACCGATCAGGTTATCCTTAATCTGCTCACTCGTTCCCTTAATCGTGGAAACAATGGCAATAATAGATGCAATACCGATAATAATACCCAGCATTGTAAGGAAAGATCTCATCTTGTGTGACCAGATTCCCTGGAATGCCAGACGTATATTTTCAAACATGAAATCCCTCCTTAACCAAGACCGCCATATGATGTGGAATCATATCCCATAAACGTATCCAGCGATCCTTCCTTTGTCTTCATACCTTCTTTGATGGATTTCGAATAAGGGAATGCAATCTTGTCATCCATGGACAAGCCGCCGCTTACCAATACATAAGCACCACCGTTTACATTCTCTTTTACCTTAACGATCTGTTTCTTCAGCACGCCATTGTCATCCTTATACACATAGCTTACGCCGTCTTCCGTACGGACAAAAGCCTTGGAAAGAACAATGCCATCCGTGCTCTGCGCCTGCTGCTCCAGCTGGATATCCACCCAGTCTCCAACACTTACCTGCACGGTGTCATCTGTGATCTTGGCAGTAAAATTATAAGAAGAAACATTTGGATTGCTGTCTCCATAGTAATAATAGGAGCTGTCTCCATCAACTGCATAATCAGAAACCTGGATCACCTCAGCCTCAAAATTCATATATCCATTCTCACCATAAGAATTGCAGTTCAAAATTGTGCCTTCCTTCACCTGGTCAAGCATAAGCTCCCCTACAGTTCCCTGTACGTAATAGCCGTCTTTGCTCTTAATGATCATAAAGGAATCAGATTCTGAATTGGTACCTGTAGCTGCATCTCCCACAGTGGTTACAATACCATCCAGCTTACTGGTGATCAACTTTCTGTCAGCTTTCTTCTGAAGCTTACTGATACTGATCTCACTCTCCTGCACATCCAGTTCCAGACTGGCGATCCGGTTCTTCTGGATCTTAATGGCCTCTGAACGGGACAGGGAAGAGCTTCCGCCACCACTGCCTCCATCACCAGGAATATCCGGCTCTTCATCTCCATTATCATACTGCATAGCCCCGTCAAGGGTAAAATCCATTTCCGCAAAGCGGTCAACTGGATTGCTGAGCATATTTCCATCAATCAGATAATATCCTGTACAGGATTTCTTTCGATTCGTGTAATCAGCAATGGTATCATTATGATGGAACTCCAACAGATACCAGTATCCACCCGGATGAAGAAGAATGGTTCCGTCAGCATTATAGCCAGCCATCTTGTTCAGAAAGGCACCGGTTACATTTACCCTGCCTTTTGCACTGGAACAAAGATACAGATAAGGATCTTCTTCGGTTCCTGTTCCCTGATAAGGTTCTGTATCATAATCCAGAGTCAGGTAAAAAGGTTCCTCGCCATCTACAAATCCGTCATTTCCAACGGTAGCATGATTCTGTGAGGAACCAGAATTGCTTCCATCGAAAAATCCTCCCTGATTCGTGTCTGAAATATCACTGCTAAAACCATCACTGGAAGGTTCGTCATAAAATCCGGAAGCAGTACCCGGATCGCCGGTGCTATACTCTGAATCGTCTTCAGAATCATCTCCGGAATCAGCTTCTGTATCAGCAGAAAGATCTCCTGTGTCACCGCTTGTCATTTCATCTGCAGAACCAATATCTTCGCTTCCCACTTCCTGGGTATCCGCAGAAGTAATTTCCTCATTTCCAACTGCCTGAGCGTCTGCAAATCCATCTGTCACAGCAGCCAGAAGCATTGGCTGCAAAACAGCCGCCAGATAATGATCAGAAGCGGTTACTGCAGAAGACAGTTCATCATCTCCCGTAAGATCGGAGCTGTCATCTTCTGTAGAATCCTTTCCTGAATCAATCAGATTGTCTGCGGAGGAAGAATCGGAATCAAGAATCGGTCCGCCATTTTGCAGGCTGGCAAGTCTTTTCTTTGCAGCAGCAAGATCCTGCTGCTGCTTCTGAAGCTTCAGCTTGGCAATATTCAGTTCCATTTCCACAAGAGTCATATCAAAGGATATCAGCTTGTCTCCCGGCTTTACCTCATCCCCTTTGCTCACATAAACTTCCTGGATGATCATGTCTTTCTCTACGGAAATCCTCTGTGTTGCATTGGCATATACAGTTCCACTCAATGTAGCATCGGAATCATATCTCTCACCTGCCAGATCACTGACGCTTGCCACCAGCACTTCCTTCTGGCTTCCTTTCCGTACATACAGCAGTCCGCCGCCAATACCGGTTCCTACAAGGGCTGTGACTACCACACCTATTATAATTTTCTTCGCTTTTCCCATAGGATCACCTCTTTTCCTGAAGCTCACCGTCACGGATCATAACTACCCGCTTGGCATGTGCTGCAATATCCGGATCATGAGTGATCATAAGAACAGAAACACCTTCATCATTCAGCTTCTGGAAAAGCTCCATAACCTGTCTGCCAGACTTACTGTCCAGTGCACCGGTAGGCTCATCAGCCAGAAGAAGTCTTGGATTATTTACAATGGCACGGGCGATGGCAACTCGCTGCATCTGTCCACCTGAGAGCTGATTGGGTCTGAAATCCACACGGTCTGCAAGCCCCACCCTGTCAAGTGCTGCAAAAGCGCGCTCGCGTCGCTCCTTCTTCGGCACATGAGCATAGTTCAGCGGCATTTCCACATTGGAAATAGCAGACTGCCTCGGAAGAAGATGAAAACTCTGAAATACAAATCCAATCTTGTTCAGACGGATATCTGACATCTCATTCTCAGAACATTTGCTGATGTCCTGCCCATCCAGGAAAAAAGTTCCCTTGGTTGCCTGATCCAGACAACCGATTATATTCATCAATGTAGATTTACCAGAACCGGAAGGTCCCATAATGGCTACATATTCGCCCTCTTCCATGGAAAAGTTTACGTCCTTCAATACGGGGACAATCATTTTTCCCTGCTGGTAATCTTTATAAATCCCCTTCAGTTCAAGTATCATCCTGCGGCCTCCGTATCATCAGAACCATACTGTCCAGGCTCATCAATGCTCTCATCAGTAAAATCTTCGTAATCGTCCCCTTCTGAATCATCCTCTATAAAATCTTCATCTGAGAAATCTTCTGAAAAGTCTGTATAATCACCATCAATGGCTGCATCCATGCTCTCATCAGAAACACCTGTCTCAAAGTCCGCACTGGAATAGTCTCCATCCATAGGCTCCATGGTATCCCCGTCTGAGTACTCACTGCCATCCAGATTACTTTCCATATCAACAGCCTCCAGATCCTCATCTGTCATCTCAGATACGTCCTTTGTCCGCATTCCCTCTGCCAGGCTGTCTGACGGGAACGCAATACTGTCATCCTCAGTAAGACCATCTGCGATCTCATATTCTGAAAGATCATCATCATGCTGCCCAAGAACAACAGAGCGCTTCTCCAGCCTTCCCTTGGAATCTACAGCCCACACATATGGGTTTTCTGTATCTGCATCCACAATATAATAATCTCCCAGCCAGATACCTTTCTTCTGCTCTTCCTGTCCCTCATCCATTTCTATGTATACATGCTGTCCTAACATAAGTCCCTCTGATGAATCCAGAGTTACATAGAAAGGATAGCTACTGGAACTTGTAGTATCATCGCCGCTGGACATTCCAAAATAGGAATTACTGCTACTGCTGTTCGTAGAATTCTGCTCGTCCACAGCCCCCATAGTTCCATGCCAGATCTGATTCTCATCAACTCTGGAACGCACAATAACTGCAGAGCCTGGAACAACCGTATTACGATTCTGCTCATTTACCTGACCCTTAATACGGTAAGCACCTGTACTGAGAATGGTGATAAAAGAATTATCAGAAGATTCACTTCCGTAATCAGCTCCCATGCTGTCATCCAGAGTATCTCCATCATCGCTTCCCAGCTTACTGGTATCAATTTTCTGGATGACTCCGTCGATTTCGCTTCGTACTTCTGTATTGGTGGTAGCTGCCTGCAGCTTATCAATCTCTGCCTGCTTGCTCACCTGGTCATATTCGTTCTTCTTCAGATTCATCTTATTCGTCTCAATCTCAATGGTATAAGAAAGCTGGCTGTTCTTATTGGCTTTCTTTTTCTCTTTCTCAAGAGTGGAAATCTGTTCATTAAGGCTGAGCGCTTCATTCTTCAACCGGTCAAGAGCCAGCTGCGCTTCCTTCAGGCTGTCCTGGATACTGCTCAGGTCGTATTCAAAAAGCAGCTGTCCCTTCTTTACCTCATCTCCAACCTTCACCTTTACTTCGGTAACAGTCCGATTGTTCTCAATATTTACCTTTACCGTCTCCTGAGGTTCTACCACGCCTGCGAACCGGTTCAGCACTCCGGAATCTTCTCCAAGAAGAGTGCTGATCTTAGTCACATATGCAACTTCACCAGAAGCCGCTGCAGAATCCCCATAATTTTCTTTATAGTAATACCAGCCACCGGCACCAGCTGCTCCAGCAAGAATGATCAGCCCTCCGATGACAAAACCTTTTTTCTTCATGGTTACCTCCTATACGATAACTCAATGGTTTTTCAATATCTTTTGCAATTATAACAGATATATCTCCACATCTGTCATCTGCATTTACCCTGTTTATAATAACAGATTCAGCCTCAAAAGAAAAGCATTCTAAGCTGATAATGCATTTTTCACAATTTATTCACTCTTTTTTTAGAAATATCGTCTAAATTTTAGGCATTTTTGACTTTTATGAAAAAAAATGGTATAATAAAAAAGTTTTATAAACATTTTACGTAATAATTTGAAAGGAAAGAACTCTGTATGAAGTCAGTCAGATTTCTGCTTCCTCTTCTTTTGCTTCTCTGCACTTTTTCACTGTGCGGCTGTACCAGCAAAGAGGAGAAAAAAATCGAGGACGCAGTAAAGCAGGAACTGGATCAGCTAAAGAATCTGGATTCCGTTACCACACAGAAATACATCTCCTACCAGGAGCTTTTCCCCGGTGAACCCGAAGATATCGCTATTTCTTCTGATATTGAAGAAGTCTTTTCTCTCTTTTTCCAGGATTTTGATTATAAAATTCTGGATGTTAACGTAGACAAGGACAAACAATCCGCACAGGCGAATCTCAGGCTGGTCACTCTGGATGCCCATGCGCTTGCCGAAGATTTTTCCAAGGCGCAGCTGAAGCATGAAATTTCCCAGTCCGCTTCCTCTGAAGAAGCCACGGAACAGACCATTTCCCTTGAAGAGCGCTACACGCTTCTGGATGAACTGCTTAAGAGTAATGACTACCAGACTGTGGAGCGTAACTGCACCATCTCCTTAGACGCCTCAGATAAAGACGGCGAAACCAGTTGGGAGATCCGGCGCACCAATACACTGGAAAATGACCTTGTCGGCGGTCTTATGAACGATCTCACAGACCCGGATATTTTATCACCGGAAGACACAATCTTAGTTTATCTGAATACCCTGAAAAATATGACTGCAGAGGAACTGGGCAATTATTTAAATGCAGCTTCCATTATCAGCACAGAAGACCCTGCAAAGATCAGCCTTGCAGAAGCACTGGTAAAACAGGTTCACTCTACCTTTGATTATTCTATTGGGGAAACCACTGTTTCCGGCTATACAGCCACAGTTACAGCCAATATTACCACCTTTGACAGTGATGCTATTCTGGAAAATTATCAGAAGGAGCTGGATACCTATCTTGCCTCTGTGGATGCTGTTATCGACGGTGCCCAAAAACGATATGAAAAGTCCTACAGTCTGCTTCTTGAATATATTGAAGAAAATACAGCTACTAAAACAGTGAAAACAACTTTCACACTGATCAACGATGGCGCTTCCTGGAAACTTGAAGACGCAGGAACGGTGTTTGGACAGGCATTATTTGGAACTTTAAGTTCCAGCCCGGTAGAAGACGAACAGGAAACCAATGAATGATATAATTAAAATTTACGCCTCTGCAAATTTGTGCAGGGGCGTTTTTATTTGTGCTGACAGCAGATCCAAAGTCCATACCTGACAGACCCTGACAACATTCTTCCAAAAGAAAAATCCCACCCATTTTTGCAGGCAGGATTTTTCAGTCAGCTTATTCCAAATTATAAGCTAGATTATCTCTTGTTGTATTTCTTTTCTTATTCCTCAGTCTCTGGAGCAGCTTCTTTCTCAACTTCAAGTCCCAGCTCGTCCAGCTGTGCTTCGCTTACGCGCTGCGGTGCCTGAGTCATCAGACAGGATGCATCTTTTACCTTCGGGAATGCAATTACGTCACGAATGCTGTCAACCTTGGCAATGAGCATAACCAGACGGTCAAGACCATAAGCCAGTCCGGCGTGAGGCGGAACTCCGTATTTGAATGCATCCAGAAGGAATCCGAACTGCTCATGGGCAGCTTCCGGGGTAAATCCAAGCTCTTTAAACATTCTCTCCTGAATGTCATCCTGATGGATACGAACACTGCCGCCGCCGATCTCGTTACCATTCAGTACAATATCGTAAGCCTTCGCACGAACAGCGCCTGGATCTGTGTCGAGAAGCGGGATATCCTCATCCATCGGCATTGTAAATGGATGGTGCATAGCTGTGAAACGGTTTTCTTCCTCGCTCCACTCAAGAAGCGGGAACTCCGTTACCCATACGAAGCGGTATTCGTTCTTATCAAGAAGATCCATCTGTTTTGCAAGCTCCAGACGAAGTGCGCCAAGAACATCATAAACCAGTTTCTTCTTATCCGCTGCAAACAGAAGCAGGTCACCTGCTTTACCGTCCATGGCAGCTACAAGAGCATCCATCTCCTCATCTGTCATAAACTTGGCAAAGGAAGACTTTCTGGTGCCATCTTCTGCGATTGCAATGTATGCAAGACCTTTTGCACCATATCCCTTGGCAAACTCTACTAACTTGTCAATTTTCTTACGAGGCATGCTGCCCTGGCCTTCTGCGTTGATACCACGAACGCTTCCACCCGCTTCAAGTGCACCTGTAAATACAGAGAATCCACAGTTCTTCACAATATCGCTTACATCATGAAGCTCCATGCCAAATCTCATATCCGGTTTATCAGAACCGAAACGATCCATTGCTTCTTGCCATGTGATTCTCTCGATTGGAAGTTTCACATCGATACCAAGAACCTCTTTGAACAGGTAGGAAAGATATCTCTCATTTACATCGATTACATCATCTACATCTACGAAAGAAAGTTCCATATCGATCTGTGTGAACTCCGGCTGACGGTCAGCACGAAGATCCTCATCACGGAAGCATCTTGCAATCTGGATGTATCTGTCATATCCGGAACACATCAGAAGCTGTTTGTACAGCTGCGGTGACTGCGGCAGACCATAGAAGCAGCCAGGATGTACACGGGATGGCACCAGATAATCTCTTGCACCTTCAGGAGTACTCTTTCCAAGCATAGGAGTCTCAATCTCCAGGAATCCCTCGTTTGTGAAAAAGGATCTTGTCAGCTGCATTACACGGCTCTTCAGGATCAGGTTTCTCTGAAGATCCGGACGTCTTAAGTCAAGGTAACGGTATTTCAGACGTACATCCTCTTTTGTTTTGCTGTTCTCCTCAACCGGGAATGGCGGAACTTCTGCCTCGGAAAGAACACGGAGAGATTTTGCTCTCACTTCGATCTCACCTGTTGCAAGATTCTCATTTACTGCACCACCACGTTTCTCAACAGTTCCGGTAACTGCGATCACAAACTCACTTCTCAGCTTGCCGGCTTTGGCAAAGCCTTCCTCATCAATGGAACCATTTTCAAAGATCAGCTGCATAATACCACTGCGGTCACGTAAATCTACGAAAATGATTCCTCCTTTATCTCTTGCTTTCTGAACCCATCCCATAAGTGTTACTTCGCTGCTTACCATCTGTGTGGTCACTTCTGCACATCGACAGGTTCTGTGCAGTCCCTGCATACTCTCAGCCATTTTAAGGCGCCTCCTTATTCTATGGGGTTTCCCCCAGCTTTCTCAGATTATGAACCATTCAGCTGTATTGCTTTAAATAATCCATAAAATATCATTGACGGCTGTTTTTCAAAAACAACACGTTAAATCTCTTTATCAGCGTTTAAAGAATTCCACAAATTCCGTATAGCCTTCAGCTGTCATCTGGTCTTTCTGGAATTTCTTATTCTTCTTCATAATAGAGATATTGACTTGAACTCCGGTCTTTCTCTCTTCTTCTGCCTGACGGAAAATCTCAATCAGCTTGTCTGACGGCATATTTTTCTCAATAAGATATGCCTTCTTAGTCTTTGCTGTAGGAATCTGATATCCTCTTTCAAGAAGGAGCATAACAATACGCTCAAATCCAATAGAAAATCCGCATGCACTTGTATTGTTTCCTGTAAATTTACCAATCATCTCATCATAACGTCCGCCGCCGCCAACGCTGCCGCCAAACTCATCCATGGAAATTTCGAAGATCGGACCGGTGTAATAAGACATGCCGCGAACCAGTGTAGGATCAAATGCCATCTTAAAGTCAGCAGTCTTCACAGCTTCCACAGTGGAAATGATTGTCTCAAGATCTGCTGCGATCTGTTCGTCAAGAACATCTGCCAGCTTCTCCTTGCAATATCTTACGCCCTGGATATCTGAGCTGATTTCTTTAAACATCGCAAGATAAGTATCAATGCTTTCTTTTGCAAAGCCTTCCTCTTCCAGTTCTTTCGCTACGCCCTCAAGACCAATCTTATCCATTTTGTCAAGAATGATAAATACAGTATCAAAGCTTTCCTTCGGAAATCCGCTATACTCAGCCATAGCCTTCAGAATACGGCGGTCATTGATACGGATAGTGAAATTATGGAAGTCAAGCTTGCCAAGAAGTGTAGTAGTCGCAAGTACCAGCTCGATTTCTGCCATATAAGTAGGCTCACCTAAAATGTCAATGTCACACTGCATAAACTGACGGAAACGTCCTCTCTGCGGACGATCAGCTCTCCATACGTATCCCATCTGAAGTGCCTTAAATGGTCCAGGCAGTTCATTAGAGTTATTTGAATAATATCTGGAAAGAGGTACTGTCAGATCATAGCGAAGACCTGAATCCACAAGATCAGCTTCTTCTTTTGCCTGGTCAAGCTTCAGCTTCTCACCTCTTTTTAGGATTTTGAAAATCAGCTTCTCATTATCACCGCCCTGTTTGCTGCACAGGTTCTCAATGTGCTCCACTCCCGGAGTCTCAATTGAAGTAAATCCAAAGGAACCATATGTTTCACGGATCAGTCCTGTAACATAGTTACGGACTTCCATCTCCTTTGGTAAAATATCTTTCATGCCGGTAACCGGCTTCTTCTTTAATGCCATGTGTCCTCCTTATTTACCAGCCTGGCTGGCGTGTACTACTCTTTGAAATGCAAGAAATACTTCCAGATCAAAGTTTTTTATTTCGTCTATCATCAATTCCATCACAGTATGCTTATCAAAAGCCTTGCGGTAAGACCGCTCCTGACTCAATGCACAAAATACATCGCATACACGAAGAATCCGGGCACCAATGGGAATCTCCTTCCCTGCCAGATTGGACGGATAACCGCTTCCATCGTAATTTTCATGATGATAAAGAATACTCTCAAGAACAAAATCCGAATAGCCCTGGTCTTTCAGTTCCTCATAGCCAAGTGTAGAATGCATGCGGACATATTTCAATTCCTCAATTACCATGGGATTACTTTCCTGCCCGTTGATATAGCTTCTCAGTTTCAGCTTTCCTATGTCGTGAAGCATTCCTGCAATTGCAAGATCGTAACACTGCTCATGAGGAAGTCCAAGCTCCTTACTTAACGCGTACGCCAGATTACTCACTGCGATTCCATGCCTTAACTCTGCTGATAAATCAAATTCCAGAACTCTGTCGGATGTTTCTGACTGTTCACTGGAAAGCTTTTCCAAGAATTTTCCCTCCCTCCTACAACCAGGTTCCAATTCCTGTTCGCTTTCTTTCAATCATCTCATCAATACGGGCAATATAGCTTGTGACATCTTTCACATTCTCCACCCGCTCAATACGTTTGCCATGGTCAAAGACCAGTTTGGAAGAACCGCCTGCTCCAAGAGCAATGATCGGTTGTTTTTCTTCCATAATCAGTATATTGTAAATCCCGGCTTTGTCAACCTTTGCATAGCCTACATTTTCAAAATTTCCTTTCATATTCTTCTGACGGTACAGATAGTAAGGTCCCATTTCCATGGAATATGCAGTCTGCTGTGTCAGATCCATGATCTCCTGGTTATTTTCAAATGTCATCTCCTGATATTTGTCCTTAAACATATTCAGGCGTGCTGCACGCTTCACAGCCAGAGAATGTACGGTAAGGCTGTCCGGGGAAAGCTCTTTTACTTTCTCCAATGTGTATTTCACCTTGGAAATATCCTCTCCAGGCAGTCCTACAATGAGATCCATGTTAATATTGTTATAATTTAGCTCTCTGGCAAGATGGAAAGCTTCTATGGTCTGTGCCACAGTATGACGTCTTCCAATGATTTCCAGAGTATCCTGATTCATGGTCTGGGGATTAACAGAAATTCTGGTCACAGGAAATTCTTTAATTGTCTCAAGCTTCTCCCTTGTAATACTGTCTGGTCTGCCAGCTTCAATGGTAAATTCTACAAGTCCATCAAAACCAAAGGACTCTCCCAGCTGTTCAAGAAGCCTTTTCAGCTGATACGGCTCTAACGTGGTAGGTGTGCCTCCGCCGATATAAATCGTATCCAGCTTGTAGTTCTTCATCATCCTGGCCGTTTCGCGAATTTCCAGACATAAAGCATCCAGATATTCATCTACTCTTTTTGCCCAGAGCTTCAAAGGGTAGGAGCTGAAGGAACAATACAGACAGATACTTGGACAAAAGGGAATACCTACATATAAGCTGTAACCATGCTCATAATCAATATCCTGAAGAAGTGCCCGCTCCCTGTTTGCTATGGTGATGGCAAGAGCAGTTTTCTTTGCGCTTACCAGATAACGCTCCCGCATTTCCTGTGCGATCTCGGTATTTTTCATACCACTCTCGATCATCCCCATGGCAAGCTTGGCCGGACGGATTCCCGTAAGATTCCCCCATGGAAGGGTTCTGCCGGTAAGCTTCACCAGAACATTGTACAGTGCATATTTCAGACTGTCCTTGTTGGCTTTACGAAGCTCATGGGCATCCATGAGTTTCTCATGAGTTTCCTGACTGGAATCCCCGTCTGCCCCCCGGATCACCTCTGCGCTGGCAACACCTTTTTGATCCTTCGTCTCATATTTTATAACAAAATTGTCATTATCTTTTTTCACAGTAAAGAAGATATCGTATACCGCTTCGTCTTTTTCGTAGAGGCTGTGGATATCTCCTTCCGGATAAAATGCTTTTATTAATTCATATATATCATGCTCGAAATCCCTGTCAAGCAGCAGGATTCCTATTTTACACAAATGGATTGTACCTCTTTTCGTAACCGATAGTTGTAGATGTATCATGCCCCGGATAAACATTTGTTTCATCTGGAAGGGCATTTAACAGCTTATGAAGGCTCTCCCGGATTTCACGGGAACTGCCGCCAGGAAAATCCGTTCTTCCAACAGAACCACAGAATAATGTGTCCCCGCTGAACAGAACCCTTTCGTCTTTCAGATAGTAGCAACAGCTTCCTTTCGTGTGTCCTGGAGTGTGGAGCATCTGAATAGAAAATCCAGCAGCTTCAAATACCTGCAGGTCCTCCAGAAAAACATCAGGACGCACAGAACATGGTTTATGCATCCGGTCAGTCATATTCACAGAAGGCTCCCGAAGCATTTCCTCTTCCTGACGACAGGCATAAACCGGAATCTGATACTCAGCTTTCACAGCCTGTACTGCCATAATGTGGTCAAAATGTCCATGAGTCAGAAGGATTCCTACCGGCTTTGCCCCCATATCTTCCACCTTCTGAAAGATTCTCTTCGGTGAATCTGCCGGATCAACAATCAGTGTTTCACCAGTTTCTTTATTTTTTAAAAAGTAGCAATTGGTATATACAGGGCCAAGAACCATCTGCTGTAATTCAAGTTTTCCCATAGATTATCCTTTCATGGCAGCTGATATGCCATTTATGTTATTATTCCGTTATTGTCCGTGTCCTGACCGGTAACATACCATCCAATGCTCAACGTACTGTATATCTCCAACCAGTTCACATTTCCATTGTTTCTCAGCCTGTAGTTCTTTCTACATCCAAAACACTTTCCAGCTGACGTATCTTCTCGATAAGGGAATTCAGTTCATCCTTACAGCTGACGTTAAAGCTTACAGAAATAGTGGCCTTCTCCTGCTTGTTTGTTCGGCAGTTAATATTTCGGATGTCAATCTTACGCTCTGTAAAGATCTTGGAAATATCAACCAGAAGACCGGTACGATTATTAGCATATACATTGATCTCAGCCATGTAATGCTCATCCGGCTTGATCTCCGGATCCTGCCACTCAGCTTCCAAAAGACGGCTTCTGTCCATTTCAGACATATTCATCACATTTACACAGTCAGTTCGATGAATGGTAACACCACGGCCTCTTGTAACATATCCAACAATCTCATCACCGGGAATCGGATTACAGCATTTGGAGAAGCGTACTGCAACGTCATGAATGCCCCGTACTACAATGCCGCTCTTGCTCTTGATATGATGCTTCTTATCCTGATTCTCTGCGGCTGCTGCCTCCAGAACTTCTTCATCTGTGAGATTCTTTTTATTCTCTTTATCATAAGCTTCTACAAGCTTATTAAATACCTGTCCCTCTTTCAGTCCGCCATGTCCGATGGCGGCAAGTACAGAATCCCAGTCACGGAAACCATATTTACGAAGGACTGCGTCCAGATACTGAGTCTTGGTGTAATTAGCGAATTTAAAGCCCTTACTCTTGGCATACTGGGCAAGCATTTCCTTGCCCTTCAGAATATTATCTTCCTTCAGTTCTTTCTTGAACCACTGATTGATCTTATTTCTGGCCTGTGTACTCTTGACCACCTTCAGCCAGTCACGACTTGGTCCCTGGGAATTCTGGGAAGTAATGATTTCAATACGGTCACCATTCTGGATCCGGTACTCAATGGGCACCAGTTTGCCATTTACCCTGGCACCTACCATTTTGTTTCCTACAGCACTGTGCACGCTGTATGCAAAATCAATGGGGGTGGAGCCGTTAGGAAGGGTTTTCACATCTCCCTGTGGAGTAAAGCAGTATACACTGTCTGCAAACAGATCCAGATCATTTTTCAGAAGACTCATGAACTCTTTATTATCAGACATGTCTCTCTGCCATTCCAGGATCTGGCGCAGCCAGTTCAGCTTCTCCTCCTCACGATTGCCTGAGGAAGCCTTACCGTCAGAAGCCTCTTTATACTTCCAATGTGCAGCAATACCGTACTCGGCAGTCTTATGCATCTCAAAGGTTCTAATCTGAATTTCAAAAGGCTGTCCATTCGGTCCGATCAGCGTGGTATGCAAAGACTGGTACATATTTGGTTTGGGCATTGCAATATAGTCCTTGAAACGTCCTGGAATTGGCTTATACATCTCATGGATCACACCAAGTGCCGCATAACAGTCCTTCACTGTATCTACCAGGATACGCACTGCAAACAAATCGTAAATCTGATCAATCGTCTTATTCTGATTTACCATCTTTTTATAGATACTGAAAAAGTGTTTTACACGGCCGTCAACCTGTGCCTTAATTCCGGCTTCTACCATATGCTGATGCACAGTCTTGACAATATTCCCTACGAATTCCTCACGGACGCTTTTACGAAGTGCTACTTTCTCAACCAGATCATAATAAACATCTGGTTTCAGATATTTCAGGGAAAGGTCATCCAGCTCTACTTTGATCTTGGAAATACCAAGACGCTGTGCGATAGGCGCATAGATGTCCATCGTCTCTCTTGCCTTCTCCTTCTGTTTCTCAGGAGTCATGTACTGAAGAGTACGCATATTATGAAGACGGTCTGCAAGCTTGATCAGAATAACACGGATATCCTTTGCCATGGCAAGGAACATCTTGCGAAGGCTCTCTGCCTGTAGCTCTACTTTATCCTTGGAATAGGACAGCTGACCGATCTTAGTTACCCCATCTACCAGAAGCGCAACCTCAGGACCAAATTCTCTGGTGATCTCATCACAGGTCATCCAGGTATCTTCAACAGCATCGTGAAGAAGGCCTGCTACAATGGTCTCCTTGTCCAGTTCCAGATCCGCCAGAATAATGGCAACACATAAAGGATGAATAATGTAGGGTTCCCCGGACTTTCTCTTCTGATCCTTGTGGGCTTCCCTTGCAGTCTCGTATGCCTTCTGGATCATGGTTATGTCCGTAGAAGGATGATATTTCTTTATGCTGGCAATCAGCTCATTATATAATACTTCAGGGCTTGTAAAGTCGTGCATGGATTTTACAGCTGCATCTGCTTTCTTCACAGACTCCAGCTTCTCCATATCCTCTTTTGATACTTCAGGCTCCTTGCCCTGCTCGTTAACAATATCAGCCATATTTCACACCTGCCTGTTTAAATACTATCTGCGTCAGCATCCGCCCACCTGTTTCCCCGGGGGAATCTGGCGAAACAGACACATCCTTTATTTACCTTCATAACGGATTACAGAAGCAACGTCATATTTCTCCAGTTTCTTACGCCCCTCAAGACCTGCAAGTTCCATCAGAAATACGATCTTCACTACCACTCCACCAAGCTGCTCTACCAGTTTCGCTGCAGCTTCAACTGTACCGCCTGTTGCGATCAGATCATCAATGATAACTACCTTCTGTCCTGGCTTAATGGCATCCTTGTGAATCTCAATCTCAGCTTTGCCATATTCCAGATCATAGCTTGCAGAAACGGTCTCACATGGGAGTTTTCCTTTCTTACGTACTGGTACAAAAGACTTATGAAGATTATAAGCAATTGGCATTCCAAAAATGAATCCACGGGATTCTGTTCCCACTATTACATCCACATCCACATCCTTCAGACAATCCTGCATGGAATCAATTGCAAGCTTCAGTCCGTCTGCGTCCTGAAGGATACTGGTAACATCTCTGAAAATAATGCCTGGTTCTGGAAAATCAGGTATACTTCTTATATATTCTTCTATTTTTTTCATAATAGCCTCCTCAGATTAATGGATGTTGTGGGGAAAGCCTCAGCCACCCCAGAGCGTGTTTAAAAAAAGAAAGCCTTTTTCACACATGCTCTAGCATCATAAATATTTTTTAGTATAACACTTTTTAAATCGGGAATCAACGCAAAACCGACAGGCTCACTGGAAATACTGCATTTTTCGTGGTTTTACATGATTATCCCCTTTTTAGCAATAATTTTGTATGACAATTTGCAAAGAGTCTCTTCCCATATAGGAGTTGATCTTCGGATAATAGGTTACAGAAATAGTTCCATGAGACCTTGCAAACTCTGCAAACTCCTTTGCCTCGCCCCAGTAAACCCCATCCATCACCGTGCCGGATTCGTCCATCAGCTGCAATTTCACTGTATTCTGAGTCTTTCCATATATTCCGGTTTTTAAAACGCGGAGATTTTTCTGGGCAAAAACAGGCTTCGCATTTCCTTTTCCAAAGGGTTCCAGAACAGAGAGCTGACGGATCAGATTCTCGTTTATGTAAGAAATGGGCATTGGTACATCGATCACGATTTTTGGGATCATATCTTCTTCTGTCAAGGTGCAGTTTTCATTGAGCTGACGGCGAAATGCTTCCACGTTTGCTTCTTCTATAGAAAGACCTGCTGCCATAGGATGGCCGCCATACTGGAGCAACAGACTGTCACATTTTACAAGTTCCTCATACATGGAATAATTTTCTGTAGATCTGCCGCTGCCTTTCACCGATTTTTCCCCTCTTGTAAGAACAAAAGCAGGCTTGTGATATTTTTCACGGATTCTTCCTGCTATGATTCCTGCAAGACTCTCATGACAATCCGGCAAAAATACAACCATTACTCTGTCATTTTTCAGATCACTGCCATTAATCAGCTTGTAAGCAGCTTCTGTGCCCTGTTCCGTCAGTGCCTTACGGCTGTCATTCAATGCTTTCAGATCGTTTGCAAGCTTTGCAGCCTCTTCTTCATCTTCACACTGCAAAAGGGACAGGGAGCGCATGGCTGTATCCAGTCTTCCGCTGGCATTAATGCACGGACCAAGGCGGAAACCAATATCATAGGAACTGATTTTCTGATTTTCCAGACCAATTGCTCTTATCAAAGCTTTCAGTCCCTTATTTTTTGTATGAGGCAGACGTAAAAGTCCCTCTTTTACAAGAATACGGTTTTCTCCCTGAAGGTCCATAATATCTCCAACTGTAGCGATAGCCGCAGGTTCCAGATAATCTTCTTTCTCACTCTCCGGGATTCCATATTTTTCATACAATGCAAAAACCAGTTTCATTGCAACCACTGCGCCACAGATATTTTTATTTGGATACGTACAGTCAGACTGTTTTGGATTGATAATTGCATCTGCCAGAGGAAGCTTGTATTTTCGCCCTTCTTCTGTATCTTCAAAAGGGACCTCGTGGTGATCCGTCACTACCACTGTCATGCCCATTTTTTTTGCAAATGCAATCTGATCTGCAGCCGAAATTCCATTGTCACAGGTCACGATCGTATCTACTCCATCCTCTTTTGCTTTCTCTATAAGATGATTATGAATTCCATATCCATCTGCAATGCGGTCCGGAATATAAGTATCTACATTCGCCCCCAGGCGTTTAAATCCTTTTAACAGAATATAAGTTGCAGTTACACCGTCAATATCATAATCTCCTATAATTCTCATCCTGGTTCCCAGATCTATTTTTTGCGAAATAATTTCCACAGCTTTGTCAATATCCTTCAGACTTTTCCAGGATGGAATGTCATCCAGGGTTCCGTTCAGATACTGATTAATTTCTGCATCTTCTGTAATATCCCTGTTCCGAATAATCCTGGCGATCACCGGATCTATTCCATACTTCCGGCCAATCTCCTGAAAATCAGCTCTTTTCGCCGCTAATACCCATTTTTCCATGCTTTGTCTCCTGTTGTAAATTGTATTGCTATTTAATTGGTTGGTCGTTATCCCGGACGCGATTTCACAATGTATATTCACCGCCGCGCGTCGCAACGTTCCGGCAAGCTAATGACTAACTGCGACTAAGACGCTCAGGAGAGCCTTCGCGCCTAAGTCTCCGTAAGTCATGGATCTCGCCTCCACTAAAACCGCTCCTGAAATGCGCGGCTTGCGAATATACATTGCAAAATCGCTGGATGCTGGAAAGGGAAGAAAGAAACAGTAACGACAACAACGAGGGTGGGGGAAGTAATTGGTATCCCGCAACTTTATTATTTTTTGTCAATCTATCGTTGTCAAAAAAGTATAGGGAAGCCAGTCACTCATCCTCCCCCTTCGTAAAAAGTTCTTATATAACATCAGTCCCAGCCAGTACACAGCATTTGGGCAATGTGTATTACTCCAGCGAGCCATTTCAGGCGCGTTTTTAGCGCAGATGAAATCCAGCGCTTACGGAGACTTATGCGTGAGGGCTCTCCCGAACGCATTAGTCGCAGTTAGCGATTAGTTCATCGGAGCGTTGCGCCGGCGAGTGAGTAATACACATTGTCCAAATGCGTCCCTCCTAAAGAACTTTTCAACCCACTAAATAGTAATAGAATTTTACATAAAAAGCAAGCCAGGACAGATGTTTCCACCTGTCCTGGCTTAAGTTTATTTAATTATCTGTCTTCCTCAGAAGAACCATTCTCAGTATTCTTAGCCGCCTCCTGGGCTGCAAGACGCTCCTGAACTCTCTTACGATTTTTCTTCTTCGGCTGGGTCTGTCCATTTGCAGCTGGAGCACTTGGTGCCTTTGCACTTGAAACAGACTGTTTAACCGGAGCAGCACCAGCTGTAGCTTTTACAGTCTGAGCCTGTCCGCCGCCAATTTTCTTTTTCATTACCAGCCAGAGGGCTCCGGTAATGCATACAGAAGAATAAGCACCGCAGATAATACCAACCATCAGCGGAGCTGCGAACTCACGGATGGAAGATACACCCATGATATAAAGAACAGCTACCATGATAAAGGTAGTAAGGGAAGTATAAATACTTCTGGTAAGTGTCTGTGTAATACTCTTATTTACCACTTCTTCGAGCTCATCTACGCGCTTGCTTCCGTGAAGATTCTCACGGATACGGTCGAAGATAACGATCGTGGCGTTGATAGAATAACCAACGATAGTCAACATACAAGCGATAAAAGTATTTCCTACGGAAATTCTGGAAATCGCATAGAATGTAAGGACAACCAGAACATCATGAAGAAGTGCAAGTACTGCGCTGCCTGCAAAACGGATATCCTTGAAACGGAACCAGATGTAAAGAAGCATGAAAATAGTGGCAACAAAAACGGCTACTACAGCATCTCTTCTCATTTCGTTGCTGACAGTGGAGGAAATACTCTCTGCCTGGATCAGAGATTCATCTACACCAAACTTGTCAACAAGTGCCTTATTCAGTGCCTCACGTTCGTCAAGATTCAGGGAACGTGTCTTGATGATAACCTGATTTGTTCCAACAACCTTAGTAGGCTGTACATTCTTATCTCCTGTAACCTCTTCCACTACAGGTGTAACCTCAGAATCAATGGTCTTAATGTCCATATCTTCGTTAAAGGTGACATTGGTAGAAGTACCACCTGAAAACTCAAGGCTGTAGTTCAGGGCTTTTCCGCCTGTAGCCTTGTGGATCAGCATAGTGGCTGGTCCGGCAAGGATTAGGATAATGGAAAGGGTGAAGCATAATCTTCTCTTTCCAACAAAGTTAATGACTTTCTTCTCTTCAGTCTTTCCATAGAATTTCTCATCGCGAACGCCAACTGCATATAATGCATTGATCACAAGTCTGGAAAATACCAGAGCTGTAAACATGGAAATCACAATACCAAGTGCCAGTGTATATGCAAATCCTTTAACAGAACCAGTACCCAGCCACATCAGAACGAATGCTGCGATCAGGGTTGTGATGTTTCCGTCAAAGATTGCGGAAAAAGCCTTGGAGAAACCAGCTTTGATCGCGGATCTTACGGTAGAGCCTGTACCGATTTCCTCACGGATACGTGCATAAATAATAACATTCGCATCTACTGCCATACCAATGCCAAGGATGATACCTGCAATACCCGGAAGCGTAAGGGTAATGTCAAATGCATTTAAGGTAAGCAGAATGGTCGCTGTGTAGAAAATCAGGGAAAGGCCTGCAACTGCACCAGGTACACGGTAAGCGATGATCATAAACAGAATTACGATGATCAGACCGATCAGACCTGCAATAAGGCTGGTGGAGATTGCTTCTTCACCGAGCTGTGCAGCTACAACGCTGGAACGAAGCTCTGTCAGTTCAAGGCTCAGGGATCCGATACGGATATAGGAAGCAAGCTCCTGTGCTCTCTCAACACTTTCCATACCACTGATCTGTGCCTTACCGCCTGTGATGGCTTCATTTACTCTTGGAGCGCTTAATACGCCGTTGTCATAGATAATCGCGATCTGTTTTCCAACATTGTTCTGAGTTGCCTCTGCGAATTTTGTTTTTCCCTCGTCTGTAAGAGTCAGATCTACCACGTACTCTCTGCTGCTGGAATTCTGCTGCTGGATTGCACCGCCTGTAGCATCTGCCACATCTGTACCTTCCAAAACCACAGAGCCGGCTGCACGGATCTCGTCAAGACTTCTTGCCAGAGAGTATCCGGTCTCGCTGCTGGAATCTGCCTGGAAATTTGCGTTTCCATCCTCATCCTGCTGTGTGATAAAGCACAGGGAACCTGGCTGGCCAAGTTCTTCCAGAATAGCATTTGCATCTGTTACACCAGGAATCTCTACATTGATACGGTCAGATCCTTCCTGATATACCTGAGCCTCTGTACTGTACTGCTCAACACGTTTCTGCAGCTTGTACACAGTATCACTCATGTCTTCACTGCTTGGGTTACTGTCCTTTGCCTGATATGTAATGCTGACACCACCAGCCAGATCAAGTCCGGTCTTGATATTCTTCATAGCACCGGTTCCTGTAGGGCCAATGCCTACAGCAGCCGTATAGCAGAAGAACACGGTAACGATGGCAGTCAGGATCAGGACTAAGATACCTCTTGATTTTTTCATTGTTCTGTCCCTTCTTTTTTGTTTTTCGCAAAAGCAGGGACTGACAGAAATCTTCGCAGCTGGCGAAGTGCTATCAGTCTTCTGCCAGTGCAGCTTTTATCATGATGGCGCACTCCACACGCTTCCTCTGGAGCTCGCATCCGATTTCATAATTGCTTCTGATATCCTTATGGGCATGATATCCGTTTGCTGCGCATCCGCCACTGCAGTAGAATCTTGCAAAACAATCCTTGCAGGCTGGCTTGGTGTAAACATTGCAGCATCCGAAATCCTTCTGGATGTCAGGTCTCGTAATCCCTTCATCCACATTTCCCATCAGATATTCTTCTTCCCCAACAAACTGGTGGCATGGGTAGAAATCCCCCCATGGAGTTACGGCAAGATATTCTGTGCCGCTTCCGCATCCGGAAAGTCTCTTGTATACACAAGGGCCACCGGTAAGGTCGATCATGAAATGGAAGAAATTAAAACCTTTGCCTTCTTTCTCGCGTTTTATCATCTCTTTCGCAAGAAGGTCGTATTCTTCCATGATCTTCGGCAGGTCTTCCTCCCGAAGTGCGTACTCCTCAGATGGATCTGCCACTACAGGCTCTACAGAAATCTGCTTGAATCCAAGGTCTGCAAGATGAAGAACATCCTGGGAGAAATCAAGATTATGATGAGTGAAGGTTCCTCTTACATAATACTTGTCCTGGTTACGGGACTCTGCAAATTTCTGAAACTTCGGAAGAATCAGATCATAGCTTCCTGCCCCTTTGCGGAATGGGCGCATAAAATCGTGAACTTCCTTACGGCCATCAATACTGAGGACCACATTTCCCATCTCTTTGTTGCAGAATTCCATTACCTCATCGTTCAGCAGAACACCGTTGGTAGTAAGGGTAAAACGGAATTTTTTATTGTGGATTTTCTCCTGCTCACGGCCGTATGCTACCAGGTCCTTAACAACCTGCCAGTTCATAAGCGGCTCGCCGCCAAAGAAATCCACCTCCAGATTGTGTCTGGAGCCTGAATTAGCGATCAGGAAATCCAGTGCCTTCTTCCCTACCTCAAAAGACATGAGAGCTCGTCTTCCGTGGTACTCTCCTTCTTCTGCAAAGCAGTAGCGACAGGCAAGGTTACAATCATGGGCGATGTGCAGACAGAGCGCTTTTACCACTGTCTGACGGTTCTTGGTAAATGTATCAATAGCATTCTCATATACATCTCTGGTGAAAAGCATGCCATCGGCTTTCAGCTTCTCACACTCTGCCACTGATGTCTTAATATCTTCTTCTGAAAACTGATCTCCCAGTTTTCCTACAATGGCAGCTGTGTCCAGACCTTCTTCCATATAAGGAAGTACTTCGTAGGTCACTTCATCCACAACATGGATACATCCGCTGTTGATGTCCAGCACGATGTTGTAGCCATTGTTCTGATAACGGTGAATCAGACTCATGTTAGTATATCCTTTCATTCTTTCCTATTGCATGAATAAGCAGCGGCTTTTACACCGCTGCTTACATACGTTTCCAGTTGCCCGACTTATTTGTTCTCGCAGCTCTGGTTTCCTACTGTACAGGATGTCTTGCATGCGGACTGACATGATGTCTGGCACTCGCCGCAGCCGCCTTTCTTTACAGTGTTCTGCAGGTTCTTTGTATTTAATGTTTTGATATGCTGCATAGTATTAGCCTCCTTATGTATATAATCTTTGCCTAGTATATCATATTTTTTTTTATTTTTAAAGCATTTTTTATTGGACAGAGTGCGAATCTTTTCAAAAAATGCGGGAATGATTTCTCAAACACGCTCTAAGACAACATCCCACCAAGAGCACCACCACCCAGACACATAAAAAAAGTAGTTACTGCATGTACCAGACTCATTTCCCATTTTCCCTGCACTACAAAAGATACCGTAATCAAAAGCAAATAGTAAAAAGCCCCTACCAGAATTCCCCATAAATACTTATCTTTGCGCAGAATTTTTCCTGACATGAAGCCTCCTGAAAAACAGGACAAAATATACACAGCTACAATTCCTGCTGACACAGGCTTTTCTCCCAAGTCAAACTGGAATAAAAGGAATGCCAGAAACAAAAGAAACGCTCCGGTAACTGCATAGGAAAAAAGTAAAGATTTTAAAATGACTTTTACCTTCATAAAAACAGCCCTCCCATATGTAATATATGGAAGGGCTGGCTTCGTTATTCATGGATTATGAATGTCCGTTTTAATTATCCTGTCTGCTTTATCTTTTCTTTTTGCGGACAATAATCACAATAATGATCACAGCGGCTGCAGCGATCACAAGGATCACAAAGGGAAGGATCATAGTGTTGTCACCAGTTTTTACTGCATTTGAGGTCTGACTCTGACCGTTATTTCCGTTTGAGGTAGCAGCCGTATTTCCTGCAGTGTTGCCTGTAGTGTTTCCTGCAGTCTGTCCCGCATTTGTACTGGAACCTGTTCCATTTGAAGAACTGCCATCTGTTGTGCCAGAATTTATAGTTCCATCAGATGCCACACCTGGTGTATTGCTGGTTCCGGAATTGTCACTGCCGTCAGAGCTTCCGGTACCAGATGAAGAACCACCATTTCCGGTTCCTGAAGTCCCATTGGAAGAGCCATTTGTATTTCCATTGCTGATTCCATTTGAATCACCTGTATTTCCACCAGTTTCATTTCCGCTATTGCTATCCGTTTTACCCGTTCCGGATCCATTTGTTCCATTCGTACCAGCTCCGGTCACAGATGGAGACGGGGTAGGTGTTCCACTGATCGTCACAGTAGGTGTAGGAGTTGGTGTACTTCCATCGCCATACGCTCCATTTGCAATGTCCTCTCCTACGATTGGACGAAAACCTGCAATTCCAAACGGGCTGAAAGAATGTGTGCTGAATACCATGGTGCTTCCGTTTACACTGGGAATAATGGTCTCTGTCGCACCATTATCAAGAAGATGCTCAATCGAATATTTATATCCTTCTTTGACAGGAATCGTTACGCTTACATACTGTCCATCCGGAATTTCATACTCTGTATTATTCTTCAGATCCCATAATTTAAATTCATAGGATTGGAAGATCGTAGCATTATCTTCATTTTTAAATTCGTAATTTTCACCACTGGTCACCTGGAACTGGACATACCAGGGAAGATCTATGCCTGATACAGAAATTCCCTCACAACTATGATTCTGAGCAGCCCTTGCAGCCTGCTCTTCTTCTGTGAGATCGTCCTCAGCAGTTGCCGGTCTTGTATCCGCTGTGGTAAAGTCAAGAGGATTATCAAATATATTTTTCTGGTCATCCTCTGTAGGGTCTGTTGTGTCTTTTACATCCGTGGTGTCTGTTGTATCTGTGGTATCTTTTTTCTCTTCTGTGTTCTCATTTTTTCCAGAATCCCCTGTACCATCAAGAATGGTAGCACCAGGCATCATCTCACCAAAAGTTTCGTTCAGTTTTCCAGTATCTTCTAAAGAATCTGCGGTCTGCACATTGTCAGATGCTGCATCCTCACCATTATCAGAATTTGTACTCTCTATGCTATCTGCGGCTGTATCTGAACCTGTATCAGCTTTTGACTCTTCTGCAGCTGTATCTAAATTTGTATCAGCTTTTGACTCTTCTGGGGCTTCTTCCTGAATATCTTCAGAATCTACAGTTTCTTCCATTGCAGGAGCCGTTGCTTCTGTTTTTTCTGCCGGGGTTGTAATTCCAGCCGCTTCGGTGTTCTCTTCAGATTTTACTTCATTGGAAGCAGGAGTGCTCTCGATGGTTTCTTCTTTCTTATCTGATTCACTGTTCTGCTTGTTTCCCGCATTCTCAGTCTGATCTTCTGTCTTCCCTGAAGCTTCTGAATCATTCTGCTGATTCTCACCTGTAACTGCTGCGTCATCTGATTTTATATCTGTATCTTTATTGTCAGAAGTTGTGTCGTCCGGGACAGATGCTTCACTGCTCTCGTCACCTGTTTCCACATCTGCAGCAGTATCAGAAGGCTGATCTTCAGAACTCTCTTCTATGCTGCTGACAACAACTGTGATCTTACCTTTCACAACTTTTTTCTCAGAATCCCATCCGGAAATATAAGAAAGATCCACGTCTGCTGCTGGTTTAAATACTACTTCGCAGGTCTGCACTCTTTTATCCGGTATATATGAATCATCCGCCCAGGAAAGCGTTCCATAATCACTCTTGGGCAATGCCACTTCCGAAAGAGCAACTGGCTGATCAATTGTGATATTTTCCGGAATCAGACTGGATTTCTCAAGTCTGGTCTCTGTACTCTGCCCCCATGCAGCTACTGGATAAACCTGTCCTGTCATAAGTACTGCTGTCATCGCAGCTGCCGCAAGTAATGATACGCTTTTTCTGTACATAACGTTTTTCTTCTTTTTCATCCTGGCACCTCTGTCGTAATATGTATATTAAATGTAACTGCCCACATCCCTAGAGCCTGTTTAAAAAATCATTCCCGCAATCTGCACGCCCCACTTTGCGGGAGATTTCACCCGAATTCGGTTGCCGTAGCCCGCTACGGCGCCCTCATCCGAGCGAAATCTCCCACAAATTGTGACGCACATCTTGCAGAAATCCTTTTTCAAACACGCTCTAGCCAGATCCACATCAATCATAAAATCTATATAATCCAAAGGCAGTACAACTGTCCAAAATCAATCTCAAATTATAAACAGGTGAATTTTCACACTGTGATTCACAGTAGTTAGTTATTTATTCATCCCTTAACCTACACTATATCAAATCTTTACTCTTTTGTAAATATTCTGTAATAATTTATTTTTACCGAACTGAATTATAACACAGTTCTTCTTTTTTCGACACCCCCAATTCCACTTTTTTCGTTACTTTTCGCAATCCATAAACTCAAAGTTACTGTTCACTCCGTGACCAGTAACGCGCTTCGCGATGCACAGAAAAACGAACCTTCTTGTGACAAGCACAAGAAGTAGCGTTTGCTGCGCAAACTTAATTCTCGGGTTTTCTGTGAACTTTGTTCACAAAAAGCACCTCGCGGAACGTTACCATTGAACAGTAACAACTCAATGTAACAACTCAAATGCTTTTTCCTTGCATTTTAAGCCTGAATCATGTATATTCTTTTTAATACATAAAAAAGGAGTGAATATAGTTTGGATTCAAGTGTCCCTATACAGGCGGTCACCATACTGATTCTGGTGCTGTTGTCCGCCTTCTTTTCCTCTGCGGAGACATCCATGACGGCTGCCAACCGCATTCGGATCCATTCCCTGGCTGAACAGGGAAACAAGCGAGCCATTATCCTGGAAAAAATAATTTCCAATTCTGGAAAAATGCTCAGTACAATTTTAATCGGAAACAACATTGTAAACATTGCAGCCTCTTCCCTTGCTACCACTTTTACCATGAAAGTATTTGGAAGCATGTATATCGGCGTGGCTACCGGCGTTATGACATTGCTGGTACTTCTGTTTGGCGAGATCACCCCGAAGACCATTGCCACACTGAAAGCGGATGATCTGGCGCTCACCTATGCCAGACCTATATATGCGCTTATGACAGTACTGACCCCGGTTATTTTCATTGTGGGAAAACTGGCTAACGGCATTCTTTTCCTCCTTCGTGTTGACCCCAATGCGAAGAAAGACACCATCACAGAGCATGAGCTTCGTTCTATGGTAAATGCAGGGCAGGAAAACGGTGTTATTGAGCGGGAAGAAAAGCAGATGATCTATAATGTGTTTGATTTCGGTGATTCTGCTGCCAAAGATGTAATGATTCCCAGAATTGACATGACTTTTATTGACGTGAATTCCACTTATCAGGAACTTATGGATATTTTCAAAGAAGATATGCACACCCGTTTTCCTGTTTATGAGGATAACACAGACAATGTGATTGGAATTATCAATATTAAGGATCTTCTTCTCTATCCGGAAAATGAACCGTTTTCTATCCGTAAGATTCTCCGTGAGCCTTATTTCACTTATGAATATAAGCGTACCACAGATCTTATGATGGAAATGAGAAAAGCTTCCGTAAACCTTGCAATTGTTCTCGACGAATACGGCTCCACTGCCGGTCTTGTCACTCTTGAGGATCTTCTGGAGGAAATCGTAGGTGAAATCCGTGATGAATATGACGAAGATGAGGAAGAACCGATCCGTGAGATTCAGCCTGGACGGGAGTATGAAGTTCTTGGTTCTGCCAAACTGGATGATGTCAACGAAGCACTGGGTACCAAACTTGAATCAGAGGACTACGATTCTGTAGGCGGATATATTATTGAACAGCTTGACTGCCTCCCACGCGAGGGCGAATCTGTCACTTTGGAAGACGGCATGCATCTTGTTGTAGATGAACTGGATAAGAACCGTATTGAACTGGTGCATATCTGGCTGCCAGAGCATAAAGAAAATCCAGAAGCTGCTGACGCATAAATGAATCTGTCATACTGCTGATTTTTTCATAATCTGCAAGCCTGCAAATGCCGGTATTTCCGGTAGATTTCAATTGTAAAAATCCGAATGTTTCCAAAACGGATCATTCGGATTTTTCTTATCTCACCGATTTCCCAGCATTAAACAAAACTGCTTGACAATCCTGTCTATTTCGCCGGTAACAGCCTCCACACCAGTTTCTGTTTCTCTCCAGTTCTCCCTGGTAATTCCATCCGGGCAGGCCGGACATACCATAATTACCGTCTCCGGATATAAAAGCTGATAATACATCAGTGATCTTCTGGCATGGTAAGTTTTGCAGCACAGAATCGCTTTTTTCACCTGAATTTTGTGAAGGTCTGTCACCTGCCTGGAAAAAATTGCATTTTCATAGGTAAAGGTAGCCTGATTCTCCATCAGAATAGCCTCTTCCGGAACTCCGTTTTTCAAAAGTACATTTTTCAGGAATTCCCATTCCGTCTCATAATCTCCGCCATATATTTCTTTTTTTGACTGCACACCTGCAAATTTGCCAAGTGTAATACTGTATCTTCCGCTTGGCAAAATATAGGGGGCATATCCTTCTCTATATAAAGAAGCTGCTTTTTCTGCCATATCCGGGAAACCATTTCCCGGCACGAAAATGATATCTGCTTTTTCCGGCTGGCTCTCGGCAAAAACAAACTCCTCCACATTTTTCATAAATTCATTATAATTCACGCTTTTGTTCCTTCTTTCTGCCAGAGGACTTTCCCCTGCACTTATGATTTTCCATTATAACTTTTTTTCCTGCTTTTTTCTACTTTCTTTTCACTTCGTCACAATCAACGTACAGTACCCATCCTCCCGCAATTTCTGTTCCATACGGATAGCATTATCCAGCTGTAAAAATGCACCTACCTGAACCTTATAAAGTTCTCCATCCTGCAAAATATATGCCGGATAACCTTTTTCCTGAAGCAAGTAAAGCATTCGATCCGCATTTTCCCGTTTGCGAAAAGCTCCAGTCTGTACACGGTAATACAAAGGTTCTTCACCCTGCTGCTGATCCAGAGTTCCAAGAATCGCCCCGGCAATAGCCTGCGCGATCTCAGCATTTTTTTCATCATAAAGCTGATTATCTTTGTCAGAATTTAAAAATCCGGTTTCAATAAGCAACGCCGGCATTTTTGTTTTTCGCAGCACAACAAGGCCCGGTCTTGCCTGAACTCCAATTTCACGGAATCCCAATTCGCCCAGAGCACCTACAATATTCTGTGCCATTTCATACTTAATTCCGTTTTTATCATAAACCAGCACTTCCACACCATTATACTGATTCACCTCAGGGCTGCTGTTCCTGTGAAAAGAGATAAAAAAATCCACTTTTGCCTCATTTGCCAGCCTTGCCCGCTCAAAAGGAGAAATGTAATCATCTGTAGTTCTTGTATATAAAACATCAACTCCGTTTTCAGACAGAATTCTTCCAACCTCCATAGCCAGAGCAAAATTGTCATCTTTCTCTCTGCGCCCTTTATATACCGCTCCCGGGTCGTTGCCGCCATGCCCGGCGTCAATCATAATAGAATATGGCATGTCAAAATTTCCTTTTCAAATACTATTTCTCTATTAGGATATGTGAAAAAATTACAAAAGCGACTTGACTTTTGCGCTTTAAAGCGGTATTATTTTGTTCAGGCAATACTTTAAAGCAGAAAAAGCACTTTAAAACACGAAAACACTTTTTAAGGAGGAAATAAAATATGAAAAGAAAGGTTTTGTCAGTAATTCTGACCGGAGCTATGGTAGCAGGTCTTGCAGGTACAGTAACCGTACACGCTGAAGAGCAGAAAACATACAATATTGGTATCTGCCAGTTAGTTCAGCACGAAGCACTGGATGCAGCAACACAGGGATTTGAAGATGCAGTAAAAGAAGGTCTTGGCGAAGAAAACGTAACATTTGATGAGCAGAATGCACAGGGTGATTCCGCAACATGTAGTACGATCATCAACAACTTCGTATCCAGTAACGTAGACCTTATCCTTGCAAATGCTACTGCTTCTCTTCAGGCAGCTGCTGCCGGAACAAGCGATATCCCGATTCTTGGAACTGCAGTTACAGAGTATGGCGTAGCTCTTGACCTTACAGATTTTGATGGTACTGTAGGCGGCAATATTTCCGGTACCTCAGACCTTGCTCCTCTCGACCAGCAGGCAGCAATGCTGAATGAACTTTTCCCGGATGCTAAGACTGTAGGACTTCTGTACTGCTCCGCAGAACCAAACTCCCAGTATCAGGTTGATACGGTGAAGGCAGCTCTTGAAGATCTTGGATACACTTGCGAATACTACGCATTCTCTGACTCCAACGATATTTCTTCTGTTGTAACAAATGCAGTTGCAGACAGTGACGTTATCTATGTTCCTACCGATAACACAGCAGCTTCCAACACAGAGCTGATCAACAACATCTGCCTTCCGGCAAAGGTTCCGGTAATCGCAGGTGAAGAAGGAATCTGCTCCGGATGCGGTGTTGCTACACTTTCCATCAGCTACTATGATCTTGGAAAAGCAACTGGTGAAATGGCAGTTAAAATTCTGAAAGACGGTGAAGATATCTCTACAATGCCAATCGAATATGCACCAAACTTCACAAAAGAATACAATGCAGACATCTGTGCTGAGCTGGGAATTGAAGTTCCGGATGACTATGTTGCAATCGGTGCTGACGCAGAATAATTACTGGTTTATAACATATGCAGTAATGCACAATAAAAATTTTCATATTTGTTTGACAGTTAATTTAGACATTCAGTTGCTTTTAGAGCTTGTCAAAAGACTCTGACAGTAATCAACACAGACAGCGGGAAGGGAAGCCTCTCTCGCTGTTTGTGTCGTTTCTGAAGGAATGTATTTTTAAGTATATTTTATGCATAATTATGCATAAAATAGCATTTCTTCCAAAATGAATATTTCTGTTTACGCAAATAACAAAAAGCCAGTTACTCCACATACAAAACACTATAAAGATTCCAGTAACTGTCTTTTTCAAACATTTGTCCACAAAACAAATGTTGATGTTCACACAGTGAACACCAGAGTGTATTTGTAAAAGGCTTTCTGCAAGATGTGTGTCACAATTTGTGGAAGATTTTGTCCGGGTGAGGTCGTCGTAACGGGCTACGACAACCGAATTCAGACAAAACATACCGCACAGTGGGGCATACAGATTGCGAAAATGTTTTTTTCAAACACGCTCCAGCAAACAAATCACGCATGCAGGAGGATAAAGACATGCAAATTGCAAACTTAATCATGGCACTTCCGGGTGCTGCTGCCCAGGGTCTGATCTGGGGTATTATGGCTATTGGCGTATATCTTACATTCCGTGTCCTTGACATCGCCGATCTGACCGTAGACGGTACCATGTGTACCGGAGGTGCTGTCTGTGTCATGATGATGACCAGCGGACATAACGTATGGGTATCTCTTTTAGTTGCCACTTTGGCTGGTATGACAGCCGGTCTTGTTACCGGTATTTTCCACACCTTTATGGGAATCCCCGCGATCCTTGCTGGAATCCTGACACAGCTTTCCCTGTACTCCGTTAATCTGAAAATTATGGGAAAAGCAAACCAGGCTATCAACGTTGATAAATACCCGATTCTGATTTCCTTACGCCGTATAAAAAATGTACCGATCACTCAGAACACAATTCTTATCGTCGCTTTATTTATTGTTGTGATCATCGCAATTCTTTACTGGTTTTTCGGAACAGAGCTTGGATGCTCCCTTCGAGCTACCGGATGCAATCCAAACATGTCCCGTGCACAGGGTATCAACACTGATTTTTGCAAAGTACTTGGACTTATGATTTCCAACGGACTTGTTGCTCTTTCCAGTGCCTTGCTTGCACAATATCAGGGATTTGCAGACGTCAATATGGGACGTGGTGCTATCGTAATCGGACTTGCTGCTGTTATTATCGGCGAAGCGGTTTTCAGCCGTATTTTCCGCAATTTCGCGCTCCGTCTTCTGGCCGTAGCATTTGGTTCCATTCTCTACTATCTGGTTCTCCAGACTGTTATCTGGATGGGTATCGACACTGACCTTCTGAAAATGCTGTCTGCACTTGTAGTAGCTGTATTCCTGGCAGTGCCTTACTGGAAGGGAAAATATTTCGCAAAACCAGCAAAACGCGGAGGTAAGAACAATGCTTGAGATCAAAAACATATATAAAACCTTTAATCCAGGAACCATCAACGAAAAGGTGGCTCTGAACGGACTTTCCCTGAAATTAAATGAAGGCGACTTTGTTACTGTCATCGGCGGCAACGGTGCCGGAAAATCCACAATGCTGAACGCAGTTGCCGGTGTATGGCCAGTAGATGAGGGACAGATCATCATTGACGGAACAGATGTCACCAAGCTTTCCGAGTACAAAAGAGCAGCTTATCTGGGACGTGTGTTCCAGGATCCCATGACCGGAACTGCGGCTACCATGGGTATTGAAGAAAACCTTGCTCTTGCAAAACGCCGCGGAAAAACAAGATTTCTTCGTTCTGGTATTACAAAAGCCGAACGTGAAGAGTACAAAGAGCTTCTGAAGATTCTGAATCTTGGTCTTGAGGATCGTCTTACCTCTAAGGTAGGTCTTCTTTCCGGAGGTCAGAGACAGGCACTTACGCTTCTCATGGCAACCCTTCAGAAGCCAAAGCTTCTCCTTCTTGATGAGCATACCGCAGCCCTTGACCCAAAAACAGCTGCCAAGGTGCTGGATATCACAGACAGGATTGTCAACCGCGATCACCTTACTACACTGATGATTACGCATAACATGAAGGACGCTATTGCTCACGGCAACCGCCTGATCATGATGATGAATGGAAAAATCATTCTTGATATCCAAGGAGAAGAAAAGAAAAAGCTTACCGTAAAACAGCTTCTTGATAAATTTGAGGAAGCCAGCGGAGAAGAGTTCTCCAACGATTCCGCAATTCTCGGATAGAAATTCATAATTTGGTTTTTAGAAACTGCAGCAGATTGGTTTACAATCTGACTGCAGTTCTTTTTTGCAATCAAAATTTCTGCCGAAAACACCCATTGTACAAAAAGTCCGAAAATGACGTAACTACACTTGTTTCTATCTGTTTATCCGTTCTCTTCACTGTCAGATTTCAACTTGTTTAAATCAATAAATACGGTGCCTTTATACATCAGAAAATCTCCGGTCTCTCTACAATATCTGTATATTTTGTCCGTGAGAAAATCTTCTTCCGGAGTTGCCTCCCGCAAAGTTTCTCTCAAAACATTTTCAAGATCCTCCGGATAGGAATGATCAGCGTTGTGGATCATCACCTCATGAATGCTCGTAAAAACCATATAGAAATCTGCATCCATCAGATCTGCAAGCCTTTTGGCCACGCCTGGCAAGAATATTGCAACGGCTCCGTTTGTCCTTCTGGCAGTGCTCAGACAGCTTCCGATGCTGTCCCTTGTCAGATAGAATTCATGGTTCAGATCCATGAAGCATTCTCCATCATAATCTGGATTGTAGACCAGTTTTTCCCAATAAAAAATTCTGGGCGGCGAAATAAAATACGTGTTTAGAAGAGCTGCGTCAAAAACTGTCTTTTCATCCTTTCCCCATTCTTTTATGTTATCCGTGCGTATTTTCATGCTGCTGATCCGGCCATCCAAATTTCCCACCTGCATGTATAGCACAAGTGCAATATCGCCCACTACACGGTATACTGCCTTCGACAGTTCCCGTTCATGGCGTTCTACATTAAGTGCCCGGATAAAAAGATCATTTTTCACCTTTTCGTAGTTATTCAGATTTTTGGTTTTCTCAAAAAATCCAGCTGTTTTTAATTTACGTATTTCACTTTCCACTGTTTTTGCAATCTGTTCCAGTGAAACACCATCCTCATAGTCCTCAAAAAGCTCTTCCGTGTGAATTCCGCAGACTTCTTTTCCCACTGAAGACGCATTGCACTCTACAAACAACCGGTCGCCATTTGGTGTCATGCCATTTTCGTCCCGTTCTTCAAAGTAAATCTGTTTCTCATTAAGTCCAAGCCGTTCCATTAGAGATTGGCGCAGACTCTCCACAAATACCTCATACTCTCTGCTCATATATAATTCCTTTCTTGATAAAAACGGGCGAAATGCCCTAACGAATACTGACCTTGCTGTGCACTGCAAATGATCCGTATTTGAAATAAAAGATGGAAGCAGATATTTAGAAATAGATAAGGCTTCCATTTGAGTTGCTGTATGGATAGTATATAAGATATGAATGTGTTTGTAAAGGATTTTCTATCGACAATTTCCCCTTGCAATAAAAGCTGTTATTACTGTTCACGACCTTCACAGCAGCACGCTTCGCGATGCACAGAAATCATGTTCACATGATTTCGCGCTGTAATTCTCGTATTTGCTTTAAACTTTGTTCACCAAAAAAAACGCCTCGCGGGACGTTAACAGTGAATAGCAACAAGCTGTGGTGGTTGTTTTCTTCATTCACAGAAAACATTTTATAAATATTGCCAGTATAAACAACAAAGGGCCTGCCGTAAATACGGCAGACCCATAAATAATCTTAAATGATTATGCCTGAGGACCAGCTGCAACAAGTGCTTTACCAGCTGCATTTCCTTCATATTTCTTGAAGTTCTTAACGAAACGATCTGCAAGATCTTTTGCTTTAACTTCCCACTCAGAAGCATCAGCGTATGTGTCACGAGGATCAAGGATACCTGTGTCAACGCCTGTAAGCTCTGTAGGAACCTCAAAGTTAAAGAATGGAATCTTCTTAGTCGGTGCTGTTAAGATAGCGCCGCTGAGGATTGCATCGATAATACCACGAGTATCTTTGATGGAGATACGTTTTCCGGTTCCATTCCATCCTGTATTAACCAGGTATGCTTTTGCTCCGCTCTTCTCCATTTTCTTAACCAGCTCTTCAGCGTATTTTGTCGGATGCAGTTCAAGGAATGCCTGTCCGAAGCAAGCTGAGAATGTAGGTGTAGGCTCTGTGATTCCACGCTCTGTACCAGCAAGTTTAGCTGTGAATCCAGACAGGAAGTAGTACTGAGTCTGCTCTGGTGTCAGGATAGATACTGGAGGAAGTACTCCGAATGCATCTGCGGAAAGGAAGATAACATTCTTAGCAGCCGGTGCGGAAGAAATCGGGCGAACGATTTTCTCAATGTGGTTGATCGGATAAGATACACGAGTGTTCTCTGTAACGCTCTTATCAGCGAAATCAATCTTTCCTTCTGCGTCAAGTGTAACGTTCTCAAGAAGAGCATTTCTCTTGATTGCATTGTAAATATCCGGCTCAGAATCCTTGTCAAGGTTGATAACCTTAGCATAGCAACCGCCCTCGAAGTTGAACACTCCGTTGTCGTCCCAGCCGTGCTCATCGTCACCGATAAGGAGTCTCTTAGGATCTGTGGAAAGTGTAGTCTTACCTGTTCCTGAAAGGCCGAAGAAGATAGCGGTGTTCTCACCATTCATATCTGTATTTGCAGAGCAGTGCATGGAAGCGATGCCCTTAAGCGGTAGATAGTAGTTCATCATGGAGAACATACCTTTCTTCATCTCTCCGCCATACCATGTATTGACAATAACCTGCTCGCGGCTTGTAATATTGAACATTACAGCTGTCTCAGAGTTAAGACCTAATTCTTTGTAGTTCTCTACTTTAGCCTTGGAAGCGTTGTAAACAACGAAATCTGGCTCGAAGTCTTTCAGTTCTTCTTCTGTAGGCTGGATGAACATGTTTGTTACAAAGTGTGCCTGCCAAGCAACCTCAACGATGAAACGGATTGCCATACGGGTATCTTTGTTAGCACCGCAGAATGCATCAACTACGAAAAGTCTCTTGTCGGAGAGCTCTTTCTTAGCGATCTCTTTCACTGCTTCCCATGCTTCCTGTGATGCAGGATGGTTATCATTCTTATATTCGTCAGATGTCCACCATACGGTGTCTTTAGAATTCTCATCCATTACGATATATTTGTCTTTAGGAGAACGTCCGGTATAAATACCTGTCATAACGTTAACAGCGCCAAGCTCGCTGACCCGTCCTTTTTCAAAGCCCTCAAGACCTGGTTTGGTCTCCTCTTCAAATAACATTTCATAAGAGGGGTTGTAAACAATTTCTGTAGTTCCGGTAATACCATACTTTGTTAAATCGATTTTTGCCATCTTACACTTAACCTCTTTTCTCTAAAATGGAATTCATCTGCGAATGCAGATTTATAGCTTCAGTCCGCATCTCACCGTAATACATATCAAAGAATATTACCTGCGGTCACAGCCTCTATGGTACAAAACCAAAGGAATGGAACCGGATTGATTCCTCTTTTCCTTATCCTATATTATACATATCTGAGGGATAAAATCAACACAATTTTCCGTTTTTTTGTATTTTTGTTAAAGTTTTATCATATAGAAAACACGCCTCTGACATTTTATGAGACGTGTTTCTAATGATATTTTTATTGCATTAGATCGTCATTGCGAAATTCTTAGATTGAGGTTATTGTAGCCCTGTTGAATAAAATTGTCACTAGAATAGGGAATAGAAAATGTTCAAAATGCACATTTTTGCATTGTTTTTTTGTTTTTACTATTTTTATTTCATCATTACGTTTATCATATTGCGTATACTCTTCCAACCTATATCTTCTCATTTTTCTCCAGATACGCAAGAAATCCTTCGCAGCCTTCTACTACATCTCTATAAGTAGATTCAAAATCCCCCGTATACCACGGATCAGCAATATCTCTGGAATTATCTGAATAATCCAGTAAGAGCTTCACTTTCCCTTCCGGATCCTTTCCTACAATTCGCAAGATATTCCGAATGTTTCTCTCTTCCATTCCCAGAATATAATCATATTTTCCATAATCTGCTTTGGTGATCTGTACCGCTCTTTTCCCCTCGCAGGAAATCCCATGCTTTGCCAATTCCCGCTTTGCCGGCGGATAAACCGGATTCCCGATTCCATTCCAGATTTCCTCTGTACTAGTGGCTGCAGACGCAATGTAAAATTTAGCCTTGATGCCTCGTTTCGTAACCATATCCTTCATAACGAATTCAGAAATTGGGCTGCGGCAGATATTGCCGTGGCAGACAAATAACACTCTTATCATTGCTTAAAACTCCTTGAAATGCTGTATTTACGCTGTTTACAGGTATTTTCCGATAATCCTCAATCCTGTCATTTTCCTGTATATCACAGCATAAATTCGTATATTTTCTTATCCAAATTTAGTAACTTCTTAGTAATAATCAGCCTGGAAAACAGGCTTTCTAAGAACCTTATAATCAGATTATTTTTAATTCTTTTTTCTATTATTTTATCATACTATGCCAGTTTTGCAATCCTATTCATCTCTTCTTTTGCATCAATTAATCCCAGATGCGTATATACATTTAACGTAACCCCTATATCAGAATGTCCCATTAAATATTGGAGTGCTTTCGGATTCATTCCAGCTTTCGCCATATTGGAACAATATGTATGCCTGCATACATGAGGCGTGATCTTTGGCATTTGTTTCTCATGAGTACGATTATACTTTCCTAACGCCCATTGAAAATGTTTTTCCCAATGGAGTGCTACCTCAGGCATATCTTTTTTATCCAGGAATAGAAATCGACTATATCCATCTATAATCGGCTCAACCCTTACTTTTTTACGGTTTTTCACAATCTGTTCAAAACATTCATAAACTTCATCTGTCATCGGTAACATTCGTGTTCCACTTGAAGTTTTGGTATCTTCAATGACGTACTGCATTCCTCTGGTTCTCTGAAGCTGATGATTCACATTGATTTTTCTCTCCTGAAGATCAATATCTTTCACTGTCAATCCACAAAACTCAGAAATACGCAGTCCAGTCTTAAACAAAATAAACATTCCATTATAGTATTTTGAGTAATGGTCATCATTTCGGATAAACTCCAGAAATAACTCTTCCTGTTCTTTTGTAATTGCCTGTCTTGTAACACTGTCATTTACGACAACTGTACATAATTGAAATTCAAAAGGATTCTTGCGCAGTAAATCATCTTCAACTGCCATCTGAAATGCAGGTCTTACAATTCCACGCACACTGTGAATGGAACTGTATCCTCTTCCATCTGCTTGCAGCTTAATAAACCATGCTTTTGCATCCGACAATTTTATTTTATCTATTCTTCTGGTTCCGAATTCTTCTTTTTTTATTATATTGATCACAAAATCATAGTTCGCCTGAGTGTTATGACGAACCCCCTTTTTTTGTCCAATGTATTTTTGAACCAAATCTAAAACTGTTAAATTTCCTCCGTAAGGTACTATACCATCATGTAAATCTCTTTGGATATTTTTTTCTTTTTCCCTTAGAGCTAAGCATGGTCTGCATCCAGTTGGCAGAGAATCTGTTGGCTCTAATTTCCAACTATACAAAAACTTCTGCTTTCCATAACAATCTGTATATACAAACGCATATCTTCCATCTTTTCTCTGACTTTCTCCGTTTCGTAAAATTCGACCTTTTTTATCCCGTCGTTTTTGGTCACGTTTTGTTTTACCCAAACGTCTTCGCCCCTTTCCACGAAGAAGCCCTAGCACGATATAGGTATTATATCATACCAGGGCTAGCATTTCCACTTTAAAGTGCTAAATTGTTCGTATATTTTTTACAAAGACGTAGTCTGATCCAGAAAGGCCTCAAATTTCTTACGGTTAATCAATGACTTACACCCCACCTGGACTGTAAAGCAACATTCTGAATTTAGATGTTCCGAAATAAGCATCCTTATTTTCTTTTCACCTATTCCAAAATATTGCACTGCTTCATCCACCGTAAGCATATATTTTTCCCAAATTGGAATCTTACCTTTTTCAATTTTAATCGCCACTCTTCTCTCCTCCTTTTCTCTTTGGACAAAACATTTTTATCTGCCCATGACAATTTACAATTTTATACACTGTCATCGGCAGATAAAATTACAATACAGGTGGCAGTTCAGTACTCTGCCCACATCGGTTTTGCACCGTCATTATATATGACCAGATTTTTTCTGGAAGTATCATTATCACAGATATGCTTCGTCGCCCTGTGCAGCTGCTGCACATTTTGTCAAATTCTTCTCGCTCCATACCTTTACTTCAATGTTATATTTCAGCATTTCCTCGTATTTACTCCATTAACAGAGCAGATATATCATGGCGGATTTACCTAGTGGCTCTACATATCTTCACGTCCTGTATGTAAAACAATATACAATTTTCAAGGTACAAAATTCCTGAAGGGGAAAAGGAATCTATATTAAATACTCCCTTTACTGATTACTTTTCCTTACATATGATTTCGTATCAAATCCCAAGGTCTTAGTAATCAGTTTTGCTTCCAGGCGTTGACGCAGAGTTTCATCTACACAGTAATGCACCTGTCCAAATTCGTCAAACATTTTTCTGGTAGCCAAAACTGTTATGTACCCTTCATAATGCTTCAACACTGCCTGGATTGCCTCAGTATCACCAGTTGATGCTGCCTCAATAACATGGAATGGCAGCAAATCAAATGTGCATTTCTGTTTTTTACTTTTTTTCATTTGCAGATTCCTCCATATTTTTTCTCATCAGTTCCAGTGATCGTCTACGATGCTCATTAATTGTGCTGCGTACAAGATTCATTTCTCTGGCAATGTCTGCATCACTCATATCCATAAAATATGATAATAACACAACATTCCTTTTCTTTTCAGTAAGTGTCTGCAGTGCTTCAGCAATCAATCCGTCACGTAATGACGGATATGATACCAGACAATATAATTCTTAATCTTTCCAATACTCCGGATCTGTTTTACGGAAATTTAGAATTTTATATGTCTTTTAAAAAGTGAAATATCACCCTCTTTTTTAGTGAAATATTAGTTCATTTTCTTTCAAGAAAGGGAACTATACACTAAACATGGAGGTGTATCATATGCCAAAACAAACAGATAAAGAACTGGGATTGTTTTTTAAGAACGCCCGACACGAGCAAAAATTGACTTATGAAGAATTAGCTGAAAAAGCAGAAATGTCCAGCCGATATTTAAAGGAAATTGAAAATGGGGGCCGAGTTCCCAGTTTTCATAAAATCAGAAAACTGGTACGCGCTTTAAATGTTCCTCCTGAACCATTGTTTTATCCAAACAATCATACAGATAATCTTGATTATCAACGCCTGCTCATGTACCTGTCAAAATGCAACGATGAGCAAATTACCGCTATCCTTGCCATCGTAGAAGCATACCTGCGCACATACAAAATTCCTACAGACCACGATAAACAAGATCCCTGAAATTCATTTGAATTCTATCTGAATTATTCTGAAGAAGCGGTATGGTTTCCCATACCGCCACTCTTAACGTGCGTATTTTTCCATCATTCTCTTAACATTCGTGGATTTCTTTATTGCCCCTATATTAATAAGAAACTCAACTACATCCATCATTCCCTGGTAATAAGCCCGCTGCTCCTCTTCATAATGGAAATGTTCTAACTGATTCAGATATTTATTCCAGAAATTCTGCTCACGCTCTGGGATTTTTTCCAGATGTAGTGGCAGCTTCTTTTGTATTTGTTTCAAATTCTTCTCTGCTTCTTTCCATTCTTCCGGCTGTACTGTATATTCTCTTTCTCCGGAGTCACAGCGCAATTCCTCAAACAAATTCGATACTGCTTCATAAAATTCATTCATCTTCTTTCCACCTCTCACTAGAATTATTTCTCATTACAGGCAGCATTATCATTTTCTTATTTCAAAAATCAAATAAACTTTCCAAAAACTTCATCTTTAGAAGTATAGTAACAATATTTTTCCTTAAAATCAATAATAATACTTCATCTTTAGAAACTTTTGAGGATCAGAATGATTATTTATTGGGATAAAAAAACGAACAGTAAAAACAGAATAGGACAACGGGTAAAAGAATTACGAAAGGCTCATAATCTTACTCAGAAAACACTCGCTGCCAAATTACAACTTGCAGGATATGATTTTAATGATCTGGCAATCCTGCGAATTGAACAAGGCACACGTTTCGTTCCCGACTACGAAGTTGTCGCACTGGCCGAAGTATTTAATGTTTCCTGCGAATATCTTCTTGGTCTGACGGACGCTCCTGCAAAATAATTCAATTGTATTGCTGCCCATTCTATGCTAAACTATGGATAGATACTTCTGAACAACATACACTATTTATAAACCGTATGATTGGAGTGATTTCATGGAATTAACAAAAAAAGTCCCTACAACCGATAAAAACCAGGAAAACAATCATCTTCTCCGCATGTTAGACCGGGGAATTGATGATATGGAAGCTGGTCGTGAATTGCCACTGGAAGATGCTTTTCGCAAAATCACAGAATTAAGGGATGCACGAAGAAATGCAAGAATATAAAATTATTTTAACCTGGGAAGCAATTTACGATGTCACAGACATTGCAGATTATATTGAAGAAGAATTCGGCCAGCAACGTGCTGACCGTTTTCAATCTGATCTGAAAGAACAAATGCAGAATTTAGGCCAGTTCAGTACTGCCTTTCCCCGAACTCAAATTCTGTACAGAGGATATTCCATACATAAAAGATCTTTTCCGCCATCTATTATTTTTTATATTATAATGGAAGAAACAAAAGAGATTCATATTCTCCGAGTGTTGCGCCATGAACGAGATTGGGAAAATATCCTGTTGCAAAGATCAACTTATACATATCCAGAATGAATACCTGGGAGCCGATCAGAGATTTTTCTGAAAGGCTTCCTTTTTTATTACTTCCCACTGTCAATTAAATCATAACTCATATCCAGAAAATCCAGCGTCTTAGCTTCACTGACAGAATCATCCAAAAGAATCGTAATCCAGTGTTGCTTATTCATATGATACCCCGGTAAAAATCCATACGTTTGAATAATCATCCCAACCAGATCAGGATCACATTTTACATCCAGGATGTCAATGTTTCCATCTTCTTCTAATCCCAGTATTTTCTTTTCCACTACCATAATTATAGCATACCATTTTCCATTTTTATGTCGAAGCACCGCAGAATCAGGATCTTTTTTCCATAAATATTCCGGTTCAGTTCCATATTGCTCTTTTACATATTGAAAAATTTCTTCACGTTTCAAATTTATCCCTCACTTACGATTTCTTTCTCTGATTATACGCTATCAGGATTGTATTCTCAACCACTTCTCACAGTTCTATTTATGTTTTATAGCTTTTGCATAGCCTGCTTTGCAGGCTACACCCCAAAAGAAGCAAGCACTGCCAGTGTCATGACACCTGGCTCATTTTGTCAAATTCCCTTTCCGGTTCATTCTACCAAAATGTATCAGGGAGTATCCCTGGCCCTCTCATATTTTATAATTTCTTAATTTGACGCTTCCGCCTACTCCTGTTAAAATAAACTGTAGACACATCTATCCAAAACATCATACAGTCAAGTAATATAACTGTCATAACCGAACTGGTTAGACAGTTTTTTTGTACTCTTTTTTATAGAAAAAAACGAATTGGAGGATTTCAATGAGCAAACGTACCAGAATTCATCCCGTACAATTTTATTTGAATGATGACGAACAATACATTTTAGAAGAAAAATATCGTCTTTCCAGGATGAAAAGCAAATCTGCCTTTCTACGGAAAATGATCTTATATGGATTTGTATATGAAGTAGACTACTCTCATATCCGAAAAATGAATACCCTGTTGGGCAATATCAGCAGCAATTTGAATCAGATCACCCATCGTATAAACAGTACCAATACAGTTTACCCAAAGGACCTGGACGATATAAAGGAGTTAATGGAAAAAATATGGCAGTTACAAAAATCCATGGTATCAAAACAACCGTTAATAAAGCAATAGAATACATCTGCAATCCAGATAAAACTGACCAGAATCTATATATTTCTTCCTTTGCCTGCTCTCCCGAAACAGCCGTTCTTGACTTTAAATACACTTTGGATCATACACATGACTGCAGAGATCCGCACAATACAAATAAGGCATTTCATCTGATTCAGGCATTTTCCCCTGGTGAAGTTTCCTATGAAGAAGCCCATCAAATTGGCAAAGAACTTGCGGATCGCTTACTGGAGGGAAAATACTCCTATGTTCTGACAACACACACTGATAAAGGTCATGTACATAACCATTTAATTTTCTGTTCTGCAGATAACATCACTTTTTCTCATTACCATGACTGTAAAAAGAATTACTGGAAAATACGAAATCTCAGCGACACTTTATGCCAGGAACATAACCTGTCCACAATTATGCCAGATGGTAAAAAAGGAATGAAATACAATGAATGGGCTGCAAATAAATCTGAATCCAGTAAAAAAGCGCAGCTGCGAAAAGATATCAACCAGACAATCCGAATTGTTTCCACTTACTCAGAATTTCTTGCATTTATGGAAGCTAAAGGATATGAAATAAAAAACGCAGAATTTGGCGAAAGCAGCAGAAAATACATTACCTTTCGTTCTCCCGATATGTCCCGTCCAGTGCGTGGAAGTGCTAAATCTTTAGGAAAAAATTTTACTAAAGAACGTATCAAAGAACGCATTGAAAATAAACGTCAGAAAGCTATTTTTCCTTCTGTTCATAACAAATTAATAGATACCAATGCTCCCAATATAGCAGGAAACATTGGACTTCAGAAATGGGCAAATAAGGAAAATTTAAAAATTGTCTCTGCTGAATATAACAAGATGTTCACACATAATCTACATAATTTTTCAGAACTTGAAGACCGCATAGCCTTGTTACATATGCAGCAAAAAGAGGTAAATACCTCTGTTGTTTCTCTCGAGTCTCAGATACGCCATCTTCGAGAAATGCTAAAATATGCCGAACAATATCAGAAAAATAAAATTTACGACGACCATTATAAAAGCTCCAAAGATCCAGATCGTTATTTCCGTAAATATGAATCTCAAATTATTCTTTTCGCGGGTGCTGAACATATTTTACAGGAAAATGGTATAAACCTGAAACATCTTAATTCCAATAAGTTGCAAGAGCAAATTGCAGATCTTATTTCCAGAAAAGAATCTCTAAATACTCAATACGTTTCTTTTAAGCAAGAAATAAAAGAGTTGGAATTGATACATCAAAACCTGTCCAAATATCTCAAACAGGATGCTCCTGAAATACAAAGATCTTCTCATAACCAACTCCCTTCTTTGTAAAACCATAATAATAGGCAGCGATTTCACTCGCTGCCTAAATTCCCATTAAACCGATATCCTACACCTCGTACTGTTTGTATATATAATGGTTGTCCAGGATCATCTTCTATTTTTTCTCTGATATTGCAGATATGTCGCATAACCACATTATAATCACCGGAATAAGGTTCATTCCATACCAGATCATAAACCATTTCTTTTCCAAATATTCTACCTGGACTTTTCGCTAAAAAAAGTAAAATATCATATTCATATTTTGAAAGATGAACATCACTATCATTCTTTTTAACAATTCGTTCCTGTAGATATATTTTTAATTCTCCAAACCTTATAATTTCCGGTATGAATTGGTTTTTATGTTCCCAGCTAGTCAATATGTTTTCACTTATGCTTCCATTAGCATCTGTGATTCTCTCAATAATTTCTATCTTTTTCACCTTTATTGCCTCTACATTATTAATTTTATATTCTATATATCATCTGCCATTTGACTTTTTTCTTCTACAAGTAATATAATATATTTATTACATATGTAGGATTTAGCAGGAGGATTTTATTATGTCACTACCCCAGATTTCAGAAGCCGAATTTGAAGTTATGAAAATTGTATGGAAATATGCTCCCATCAATACAAATGAAATTACAGAAAAACTTACTCTAACTACCAGCTGGAGTCCAAAAACAATTCAAACTCTTATCAAGAGACTTGTTTCCAAAAAAGCTCTTTCCTGCGAAAAACAAAGCCGGGTATTTGTCTATACTCCATTAGTCCAAGAAGATGAATATATACGCCAGGAAAGCAATTCTTTTTTAAAGCGATATTATAATGGAAATCTTTCTTCTATGCTGGCTTCTTACCTTGAAGACGATAAGCTCTCTTCAACAGAAATTGATAACTTACGCCATTTATTATCAAAACATCAGAAATAGGAGGTTTTGAATGAGCAACTGGATCATCCACTTTTTAATCAGTAATATCTTCATATGTATTTTTACACTTGTAATAATCGGAACAAAAAAACTTCTGAAAAAATATTTATCTGCGACTACACAGTACCATCTCTGTTTTCTTTTATTTTTATTACTTGCCGTGCCATTTTTTCCTGTACAGATTCATGGCTCACAACTTTTTTCATGGTTACATTTTTTTCAAACTGACTCAGGACTTAACTCTGGTACCGACACGCTATCCGAACTTACCAGTAATACACAAAATATTTTGTTAAACCAGGTGAATGATTTTTCAGTTTCCATCAGTAGTCAATTTTCTGGAGGCTTGAATACCATACTCTTTCTAATATGGATAACGGGTGTTATGATTATGTCAGTCCTCACCCTTCATTCATTAAACTATGTACGTTCCATAAAAAGATCTGCTCTCCCGCTTCAAAATCAGCAGGTAAAAACTATTTATTACAATTGTTTAAAGGAACTTAAAATCTCTCACCCAGTATCAGTCTACAGTACTGCATTTTTAAAATCACCAGTTTTAATCGGAATAATACATCCCAGAATTTACATTCCCATCCATTTAATTTCCGAACTGAATCCTGATGATATGCGTTTTATGCTGCTACACGAATTACAGCATTACCGTCACAAAGATACATTTATTGGCTTCCTCATGGTCATAAGTAATATACTCTACTGGTTTAACCCTTTTGTTTGGTACACTTTAAAAGAAATTCTCTGTGACCGTGAAATAGCCTGTGATTCTGCTGTATTGCAGATGATTTCTGCTGATGAATACCAAGCTTATGGAACTACACTGATTAATTTTGCAGAAAAAATATCCTCTTTTTCCTCTCCACTGGCAGTTGGAATGTCCGGAAATTTCAGGCAGATGAAACGACGTATTCTCAACATCGCCGTTTTTAGGAAAGAAACTCTTTATCAAAAAATGAGAGCATTGATAATTTATCTGGTCATTAGTGCTGTTTTTATTGGATGTACACCCATTTTATCCATTGATGCCTCTACTCAAAACGTATATCATTTTAGTGATACAGACAAAAATATCTCCCTGTTAGATATATCCGAAACATTTGGAACATATGATGGATCATTTGTTTTGTATGACAATAATTTGGATTCCTGGAAAATATACGATCTTGAAGAAGCCACCAAACGTATTCCGCCAGAGTCTACCTACAAAATATACGATGCATTATTAGGGTTGGAATCCGGAATCATCACACCAGAACACTCTTCCATGACATGGAATGGTGATGCCTTTCCTTTTCCATCCTGGGAAGCTGATCAGGATTTAAACTCTGCTATGCAAAATTCCGTTAACTGGTATTTCCAGGCAATTGATTCGCAGCTCGGAATTAACAGAGTCCAGGAATTTTTGAATAAAATAGAATATGGAAACCAAACAACCAGTTCAAATCTGGATTTATACTGGTCCGATTTTTCATTAAAAATCTCGCCTTTAGAGCAAGTAACATTATTAAAAAAATTTAACACAAATGAATTCCATCTAAATTTCCAAAATGTATTTTCTGTTAAAAATGCTATAAAAATTGCCAGTACACCTAATGGTAATTTCTACGGAAAAACTGGAACCGGTCGTGTCAACGGACAGGATATCAACGGCTGGTTTATCGGATATGTAGAAACTTCCGATAACAGCTATTATTTTGCAACCAATATCCAAAGTGATTCTAATGCAACTGGCAAAAAAGCATTTGAAATCACTTCTGATATCTTAAAAAAATTACATATATGGAATTAACAAATATGAAAGGGCTGATAGTTGTTATCAGTTCTTTCTTTTTATTCTATATTGATATTTGGGAACTTCTTTCGTACCATTATTCAGAATTTTATTCCCCATATATTTAAAACTCTTATCATCGTTGAACTTAACAGTCAGCTCACTTGTAATAACGGCATCATTACATATAAATGTATCACATACAGCATCAACAACCAACACACTGTTTCCCTCTCCGCTATCTCTTATTTCAACGACCTCCGGTAAAGATGTTCCAAAATGAGTAGGGCTATAATTTAAACAGCCTAATCGTTCCCAGTCATAAGTTTGATGTTCCGAATCAAATACTGCCCATTTTTTAATTTGATCTGCTGTTATCGGCAAAAACTCCATTATCAGATTTTCAAACTCTTCTGCCGGAATTCCACTTGAGTTACCTGAAAACTCATATCTCTCCCCGTATTTCATTCGATATAAATATTCATATAAACCATTATAATCTAACCCTTCCATATCAGATCTATCCCAATCAGAACATAAAAGATTATTCCCCTGATATCCAAGCAAATACACACACCTCTTTGAAACTTCCCTGCATTCATCACTTAAAGGTTTAATTCTTATCATAGAACTGCCATCAACCGCTTCTGATACTTCCGGATACTTTGGAACGCATAGCGTATAACCAAACCAGCCTTTTTCTGTATATTTCCATTCTTCTATCCTTGTATACGAAACATATACAATAGATGGATTGTCGTTCATACCCCAAACAGCTTTCACAGCCAGCAAATACATATCTGTCCCATCATAATTGAATTTGAGTCTTTCTATCCCACCATCCCTGTTAATCCTATATAAGACGATATCTCCTGTCAGATCCTGTTCTGCCCTGAAAAGAAATTCTTCCATTTTAGAATAATTAGCCATATTTGAATACGGTGCTGATGTAATAACGGGGACATTTTTTTCCTTTAATACTTCCTGCATTTCTTCCATTACTGTCTCAGAAACTACTATATTCGATGAAGTCCCTTTATCCGCCTTTTGATAAATGACTTTCATCTGATTCATAACATTCTTACAATCTTCAATAGCTTCTTCTTTCACGACTTCATCTACTGGCAAATCATATCCTCTTTCTTGTACAGCATAATTCGCAGTTTCCTGTGAAATATATTCTAAATCAGCCCCTTTACATTTTGTATTTCCTATGAAAAAGCATCCCGAAATAAATAAAACGCTCATCATCTTTTTCAGTTTTCTTTTTGTAATCATATCAATTATCTCCATAACATTCCTCCCACTTTTCGTCTGATAATCTTTCCGTATACCAGGTAACCTCTATTTCTGACCTTGATACATAATTGGATACATATTGAAATCTATCTTTATCTAACAGCCGAATGGTTACGCTATGACAAAACGCCTGATCTAATTCTTTTTGTGGCCATACCGCATTTACTTCCAGTGTTATTGTTCCATCTTGATTTTCTATGTAGGAAACAACTTCCGGATATGGAATATATGGTGTGGGAGCAAAATCATATACGATTCCTCTGGTTCGATACCGATATGTCTGTATTTCTGTGTGAAATACCGTTCCTGTCTGCAGTATCTCTGCGCTTATATTAAAATATTTTTGAAATATCGTTTCAAATGATTCTTTTGGGATTTCATAAGTCTTTCCTTCCTTAAATTCATCAGTTTTTTCTTCCATTGAAAGTAAACGATCAAAAACATCATAAAAATTTATTCCATCATAATTTTTTTCACTCCAATTAGAAGTAAACAATTTATTAAGTGTATATCCAAAAGGAAGTATATATTTTCGATTCAACTCCCGACATTTTTTATTTAACGGTGCTACCCGAAAGTCCCGATATCCAGACGGTCCATCATATCCTGCCGGATGATATTCTTCTATAAAGAAATGCCCGTTTTCTGTATATTTCCATGAATTAGCTCTAAACTCATGATAATATGTTTCCTGCCAAGTGTCCTCTTTCCATTTAAAAGAGCTTACTTCAACGTCTATTTTCCCCTGTTTGGTTTTCAGATCATACCGGATAAAATAATCCCCTGCTATAACTTGAAATATAGTAGTTTTTCCATTCTTCTCTTTTTCTGCTTTTTTCAAAAAATCATCTACTTTAATACTTTGAACCATATCCAGCTGATTGTAGGAATCAATTACTGCATATCCATATTTTCCAAAATAATCCATACTTTTTTGTATTGTACTCAGCTCATATAGTGCATTTTCTTTCACAGCATTCTCATATATGTTCCGATAGCCTTCTGCTAGCATTTCACACTCTCTGTAAATTTTTTTTTTCGTATCTTCAATTGTCTTTTTCTGCTCTTTCTTTATGCCACATCCACTACAGACAGCAAGAAAAATAACTCCCACAAATATTTTCCAAATTTTTTTCATATCATTTTCCTCTTACATTTGTAATATTTAAAGGTAAAAATTATTCATTACCAAGATATTCATCCAGTATCGCCTTATCCTTTTCCACCACATAACCGCTTCCTCCAATATCTTTCACATTCTCTACCATACTGATGAGCAAAATAGGATTCTTTGTATCTCTATCTGTAGTAAAAACTGTAAACCAGCCAATTTCTGTTCCAGATGTATCTTCTTTTGTAGCTTTCAGTTCCGCTGTTCCGGTTTTTCCTGCTAATCTAATGTCTTCCCGGCATGCTCCATAACCAGTTCCTTCCGGGTTATTCACTACACCCTCTAACCCCTCCATAACCTCCGAAACAATTTGTGGTGAAAAAGCATCTTTTATCCAGATTTCACTGGAAGTGCTTCCACCATCCGCGTGAAGATATGGCTTTATCATATTTCCATCATTTAGAAAAGCCGTATAAATGCTTGCAAGATGCAAAGGATTTACCAGAATCTGTCCCTGTCCATACCCACTGTCAGCAAGCTGGATTTCTGTTTCTATCTTGTCCATATTAGAATATTGGGACTCTGACATTTTAATATCAAATGGAAGTTCCTGATTAAATCCTATTTGATTTAGAGACTGCATCAGTTGATCCGCACCAATTTTTAATGCTGCTTTTGCAAAATAAATATTATCTGAATAAATAAGCGCATTTTTCAAGATCACAGGTTCATAATCATGAAGTGTAGTCACTGTATAATCTCCCCACGAGGAATCTTTCTGCCACGCCAGACCCTCATTTCCAAAATCGTCATTTGCAGTAAATGCCCCCACTTTTAATCCAATTGCAGCAATTACAGGTTTAAAAGTTGAGCCAGGACACCATGTCTGGCGAAAGCGGTTGTATAAAGGCCTGTCTTCATTTTCATTTAATGCACTCCACTGGCTGTTGTCCATTCCACGTACAAAATCATTATTATCATAAGATGGCGTACTTACCAACGCCAATACTTCCCCTGTATAAGGATTCAAAGCTACAGAACATCCTCTGTCTTCTTTAAATTGTTCATAAAGAGTACTTTGAAGATCACCATCAATCGTAATATGGATATCTTCTCCATCTTTTCTAGGCTCATATGCAATAACACTTTTTTTATTTCCATTTGCATCTACAATACAGATTTCACACCCATCTGTTCCTTTTAGTTCTTTTTCATAAAGCGTTTCCAGTCCAGTCTTTCCAATCACACTGTTTGTACGATACCCTTCCCCTTTATGTTCCTGCAAATCTTCGGCTGTAACCGCCTGTACATACCCTACCAGATGAGAGGCAGCTTCTTTTAGATAATAAGTTCGTACTTTTACATCAGATAACATAATACCTGGAATCTTCAATAATGTGTCCTGCTTTTCTTTTTCTTCCAGAACAGTTTTATCCGGATTCACTGTCAAAAGATCGACCTCTTGTATTTTAGGAATTGTTGCTACTGGTACAAAAGAATCTGCTTTTACCCAACCGGCTTTTAACTTATCCTCAATTTCGTCTGCTCCAATTCCAAGATACTCTGCCAGTTTTTTTATTGTATCTTCTCTGTTCTCCATCCTGCCCGGAACAATTCCTACCGAAGATGCAGTTCCCTCTCCAGCCAACTGACGACCATTTCTGTCTAAAATATCTCCTCTCTTTGCCTCTTCTGACGTTACCTGAACTTTATCCGTTGCAGATAACTCTGGAAAAATCAACTGATCCTGCCAGATTAAATGATATCCTGTCCAATCATGTGAAAATACCGCATCGTTGGTAAATTCTACATTTCCTGCAGCAGTCTGCATATTTGTTGTATAGGAAACTGCCGCATTTCCGTTTTCTTGTCTTTTTACTGTAATATCGGTTATGGACAGATCAGACATCTCAATGCCTTCATATATTTTAGAATTTCGTTCTATAAATTCTTCCTTACTGTTCATGCTGCTTTTTTTCTGATCCAGCATGGCATACATTTGCTCATATTCCCCTTTTTCAATATATTTCATATATTCCATTAGTCTTTTTTCAGGAACATTACAATTCATTATTGTTACAATACCGATTCCACCACCAATCAATATACCGCTAAATAAAACTATTTTTGTAATAATCTTCGTGTGTTTTTTTCTTTTCTTTTTTCTCATATAGTTTTATTTCTCCTTTTTTCATATTTTCTTAAATATTACACTTGTAATATTTAAACGTCAAGCTTTTTCTTAGGTTTATATATGTAGACAAGAGAAAAGATTTGCATAAAAAAGAAAGGGCATCTCAAAGCCTTCTTTGATAAAGAACTTTACGACACTCTGAGGTAATGGTTTCTCCGGATGTTTCCCAAACGCTATAATCACTCTCCAGAAGAACCAAAAACGATTTTTAATTTTCTCTCAGAAAAAAAAGAACTACTCTAAATCTGCTGATCTTTGAAATAACCCTGCTCGTTTCTTATAATCACAAACATATTCAGACAACACATTCTTTGCTGGCAGATTATTATAGCAGAAAACGCAACAAATCCCTTTATTAACTTTTGTTCCATATATTTCCTGTACCAATCCTATTGTTTCATCATCTGAACAAAAGCTCTTCGGAATCTCCCTACAATCCCTGATAATAACGCAAATCTGTTTACTATGTCCTCTCTGTCAGTATACAAGCCAGCTAATCTCTTTATTATAGTATCTAAATACTTCTTCCCAATTCCACTACTCAAAATTTCTTCAGTCACTGTTTCTGCAGATGTGTTTTTATATCAGCCAGAGTTTCCCTGGCTGAATTCTTCCAATATATACCTGTTAACACTTCTCAAAGTTCCCGACATTGGGGTCAGACCCTATTAAACATACTGGACAAAAACGATATTGGCTCCGGCCCAAGCGGTTCGGACTCCATCCGACAGCGAAAGGTGCAGAAGCGATGGGGCAAGAGCCACCAGCGGTAGGATGCTCACAATGAGCGCAGCGATACTAACTGATTGAAATTTTTTCTTTTCCATAGTTTTACCTCATTTCTTTTTTCCCAAATTGGGTGACAGCCAACGCGAAAAACAGGCCAAACACTACAATCGCGCACGGCAGGAACGGAAACACCGAAAACGAAAAAGCGGCGTCGGAAGTTTCTGCTGTAAAGTCATGGAGAGAGCAGGAAACGAGATAACCGCTGTAACAGTACGGGTAGGCGATCCACAGCGGCGTATTCGCAACCAATACACCGGGAATCACAAGCAGCAGATTTAATCCCACAGAAAGAAGCGGTTTTTCAAACAGCACAGTGATGGCCCACATAGCCGCAATGCACGGCAGCATAGTCAGAAACAGCCCCAAGCACCATTTCAGAAGATATAGGATCGGCAGGGTTTCTGTTACTCCCATTGTCTGTGTCGCAATCAGCCCAGCGATTACAAATACGACAAGAAACACCACCATCTCCATAAACAGATAAAAGGTAAGCACACAGAATTTGGCAATGGATAATGCGCAGCGGCTGACCGGTAGCGCCAGCATTTTCAGAATCCCGTTATTTCCTGTTTCTCGTCCTGCGATCATCACGCAAACCACGATCATGCTGAATGGAAGCAGATAGTAGGCGTAAACAAGCGCACTTTGAATAAACATGGCAGGCCACGCATTGGTGTATTCCGGTGTAAAGTAGTTGCTCAAATTCGCAACCCCGGAAACCACCACCAATAAAGGTGCAATGAAAATCAGGGGTACGATTTTGGAGCGTTTTACTTTCATAAACTCGATTTTGAGTAAATCCAAAAAGCTCATTTCTTATTATCCCTCCTTACTCGTAGCGTCTGTACTTCGCCAGCCACAAGCCCACAGCAAGGAACAACAGTGTTTCCACCAAAGCGACAAGGGCAACCGTCGAATCAGGCTGGGCACTCATGGCTACTGCTGGTTTCAGAATAATCACAAAAGGATGCACCAGCAAAAGCATCAGCCCCGAATTTGCAAGGGCCATACCACTCAGAAAACCGGCAACACCAATTCCAAGCGGCACCCACATATTTTCAAAGCGCGAGAAAATCAACAGCATAAACGACAGTACCGGCATGGATGTGAGAAAAGAGTATCCGGCAAAGCGTACCAGCGTACCCATCTCAAATGCTCCGTCCGGCAAGTCCGTCATTCCAATCTGTGCAAGTGCCAGGTTTTGCAGCACGATTGCAACCAAAAACATGACCGTCAGAATCAGAAATTTGCACAGATACATGACTGGGACGCTGACGGGAAGCATATACATCTTCTTTACGGCACTTCCCTTAAATTCCATGTTGTAGATCATGCAGGTAGCAACCACGATACCGAACAGATTCAGCACCATAATCATGCCGTAGAGCTGGGTCAACAAGACATCCATCGGGGCCAGCGGCAGATTCAGAAGTGTGTCTTTCCGCACAATGAAATTGACAAATGCGTAGGCGGCTCCCAAGACACCAACGGCCAGCAGCACAGGAATCACGCCGGTTCGCTTTTCTTTCCGAAGTTCGATTGCCAGCGTTTTCATAATTTTGCCCTCTGCTTTCTGTCCATGTTATCTTTCTCAACCATAGAAAGGAACACATCTTCCAGATTGTCCGCAGCGAAGCCGGATTGCAGGGCGTATTGACGCAGATCATTCATGCTTCCCTCAAACAGCAGCCGCCCGTGGTTGAGAATTCCAATGTCATCTGCAATCAATTCGATTTCAGACAGCATATGGGACGAGATCAGCACCGTGCAGTCGTAAAGGCTGGGCAAGGATTTTACCAGATTGCGGATTTCATGGATACCAGACGGGTCAAGACCGTTTGTGGGTTCGTCCAGAATCAGAATCGGCGGACGCCCCAAGAGCGCCCCGGCAAGGCCCAAGCGTTGCTTCATTCCCAGCGAATACTGTTTTGCCAGCCGGTCGCCAAACTCGGTCAGCCCTACCAGTTCCAGAGCATCTTCCACATCAGCTTTCGGCAGTCCCAAAATGCGGCGGATAATGTCAAGATTTTCCCGCCCGGTGAGATTCGCGTAGAAAGACGGCGCTTCGATGAAAGAGCCGATCTCTTTGAGAATGGCAATCCGATCCTGCGGAAACTGTTTCCCATCAATGGTAAAGCTGCCTTTTGTGGGAGTGGTCAACCCCAACAGCATTTTCATGGTAGTGGATTTGCCTGCCCCGTTCGGGCCAAGAAAACCATAAATGCTGCCCTTGCGAATATGAAGCGAAACATGATTGACCGAAGTGAAGTTCTTATATTTCTTGGTCAACTGTTCCGTTGTAATGATATAGTCCATAGAAACATCTCCTTTCGATGCTTCTATGGTACAACTTCAACCTGACATCTACATTCTCCCGTCCTTACTTTTACCTTACTTTTCAAGGAACAAGAACGCAGAATGGACAGCCCATGATATAATAGAAACAAACAAAATCAGATTGGAGAAACTGCTATGGATAATTCCTTTTTACATACTAAAAGGCTCCTGTTGGTAGATGATGAACAGGAACTATTGAAAATGGTTTCAGATATATTGAAAGATGCAGGATTTGAAACTGTCCTTACCGCAATGACAGTCAAAGAAGCTATTTTGACCGCAAAAGAGGAAACTCCCGATTTAATTGTTTTGGATGTCATGCTGCCGGATGGGGATGGCTTTTCTCTGATGCAACATTTCCGCACTTTTACCAATGTGCCGATCATTTTCTTAACAGCAAAGGACGAAGCAGCAGACAAATTATCGGGATTGGGGCTTGGTGCAGATGACTACATTTCTAAGCCCTTTATGCCGCAGGAACTGTTACTGCGTATCTATGCGGTACTGCGGCGGACCTACAAAGAGGATTCACCGCTGCTTGTTTTGGATGGATGTACGATTGATTTCAGCCGGGCCGAAGTCCATAAGGGCAGCGAAATTATCTCCCTGACAGCCAAAGAACATACTTTACTTGAAACGCTTGCCCGTAATGCTGGAAAGATTGTTACCGTAGATGCGCTTTGTGAAGCCCTCTGGGGGGATAATCCTTTTGGCTACGAAAACAGCCTCAATGCTCATGTCCGGCGCGTCCGGGAAAAAATTGAAACCGATCCATCAAAACCCGTGTCCCTAATAACCATTAAAGGATTAGGCTATAAGCTGATAGCAAGGAAGTGATGTCATGAAATCATTCGGAAGTTATATATCTAAATATCTTGTGTCGTTCGTTGCCTTTATTCTGATATTGCTTTTTCTTAATGCAGTAGTATTCGGTCTGACTTTTCAAAAGATTGTGACCGAGGATTATGGCGATTCATCCCCGCAAGCCATGTTGGAAATGACTGCTACCGCTGCTACACCGGAACAATTATCGGATGAGGCGGTGCAAATGCTCCGACAGAATCATATTTGGGCGATCTACTTGAACACAGATGGTCAATGTTATTGGTCGGTTGATTTGCCGGACAATGTGCCGAAAAATTACACAATTCAAGATGTCGCACTATTTTCAAAAGGGTATATTGAGGATTACCCGGTTTTTATTTGGAACACCGATGATGGGTTGTTGGTGCTGGGCTATCCCACAGACAGCTACACAAAACTCACCAGCAATTACTATTCCATTGCAGCACTTCAACGACTCCCCATCTTTGTGCTGGGGATGCTTGGCTTGGATTTGCTGTGCCTCTTTTCAGCCTATTACTTTTCCAAACGCAGAATCATTCACAATACCGAACCGATTGTGTCCGCTGTGAAAACTTTGGCAGACGGAAAGCCAGTTTCACTTCATATCAGCGGAGAACTATCGGAAATTGCAAGCAGTGTAAACAAAGCTTCTTCCATTTTGAATAGGCAAAATGAAGCGCGGGCGAACTGGATCAGCGGCGTTTCCCATGACATCCGCACACCTCTCTCCATGATTATGGGGTATGCGGACCGTATTGCAGAAAGTAAAGCTGCCAGCAAGAGCATCCGTGAACAGGCGGAAATAGTACGGAAGCAAAGTGTAAAAATCAAAGAGCTGGTGCAGGATTTGAATTTAGTATCGCAGTTGGAATATGAGATGCAGCCGCTTCATAAAGAGATGGTTCGCTTATCCAAACTACTGCGATCCTATGTAGCAGACCTGTTGAATACAGGAATTTCCGATAGCTACAACATCGGAATTAAGATCACTCCTGACGCCGAAAATGCTGTGTTGGAATGTGATGCCAGATTGATTTCGCGAGCTGTAAACAACCTTGTCCAGAACAGCATGAAACACAACCCACAGGGCTGTGAAGTCTGCCTTTCGCTTACAGCATCGCAAAACCATCTTATCTTGGCGGTTACGGATAACGGAACGGGTCTGTCTGCTGAAAAGCTGCAAGAGCTGGAAGAAAAACCGCATTATATGGAAAGCACAGATGAACGGCTTGATTTAAGACATGGGCTTGGATTGCTGATTGTCCAACAAGTCGCCATAGCTCATAACGGCACTTTCAAACTTACTAATGTTTTCCCGAAAGGGTGTGAAGCCACTTTAATATTCCCGTATATCGGATAAACAGGCAAGTACAAATCTATAAGACAACGCCAGATGCAGAGGTGCTACGCCCCTGGATCTGGCGTTGTCTTAATAAGCGCACTTCAAATCGGTATAACCTTCTTATTAACACTGACAAAAAACAGGCTCATCAAATGAAATTTTATCAAAAATATTTTACAAGCTGCTTTAATCCACGGCGGATACTGTCTCGGACACGGCTTGGGTCTACACCTTCTACTTCGGCAATTTCGTTTACCGCCATTCCCAGATAGTATCGGGCATGCAGAACAGTTTTCTTATGGTATTGCAGACAAGACCAATCATATCCGCATCGCCTTTTAAAAAAGGAATGATATGGTCGATTGCCTCCATCGTGTCATTTCTGTTTCCTTTATCAAACATTGCGGTTACTAAACATTCATCCGCATCAAAATTCATCGCCAGATCCATCATAATTCCACCTCTCCTTTCTTATGTGTCTTGGATTTTTCTGTTGTCTTATTCTGCTCCTGTGCTTTTGCCTTTGCCTGAAAATCTTTTAAAGACTGCAGCACAGACTTCTTCACTTCACCTTTTGCTCTGCTTGCAGGTTCCGCCTTTTGTGTCTGGCTCTGACTTACAGATACCGGTTCCTGCTTTGCCCTTCTGTCTGCCGTAACCGCAGAAGGTTTCTGTCCACTTCCTATTACTGTTTCTGCCGTATGTTCCGTTTCCTTTACCCTTCCATGCTTTTCATCCAGATACTTTTCCATGTCTGCGATTGCTTTCTGCACCAGAGAGCTTTCTTTATAGTGAGGAATCATATCTATCAGATCACGCTGTATCCGGTCTGCACTCATCAACTCATATTCCCCGGAATAATCTTCATCACCATCTTGCAGATCAAATCCGATTCCTTTAATCCCATGCAGTCTCTCTGCTGGGATACTCTCATATATTTTAATGGCTTCTTCTAAAGTGAGGTTATTATGGTACTCTCCCATGACTGGAAACTCCATGCACTCTGCGACATAAAAACTGATCGTAGCTTCTGGCTGTTCCTGTTCTGGCTGTTTGTCAAAGATAGAAAGTCGCTCTGTATCTTCCAAACGGGAAAGTAAAGAACGGGCAGTTATCACATCGCTGTCTATATCGGATTCCTCGGATACCTCAAGCAGCCAGTCCTTGATAGCTTCTGTTTTCTTATTCAAAATATCCTCCGTGAGTTTTTCCACCTGTTCTTCTCTATTTTCAATCGTATCGTTATACTCATAGGTATCAACGTCATAACTAAAATTATCCAGATCCGCAGCGAGCTTTTTAATCTCCTGCTGGTCAAGATATTTTTCAGATTCTTTTATATACTCTGCCAGAGTGATTCGCTCCTCTGCTATCGGATTAATGTCCACCTGGATTCCTGCCATCGCTATACCAGATTCATTTAAGGCATTGAAAAAGCTATCTTCTCGAATATCACCTTTATAGGAAAGAGCTATATCAAGGTCAGAATCTTCCCGGTAAAGATCTTGTCTGCTTCTGGAACCATACACTCTTGCAGCAAGCAGCTCTACCTCCTGTTCCATTCCCATATCTTCTAATACTGCCTGTGCATGATACAGAACCCCTCTTTCTACTTCTGCCCTGCTCAGGCTATTTAATGCCAGTTCATTTCTTCCAATCTCAGAAGTCACACGAAGTTCCCCCTCCTGCAATAAATCTTTAGAGTGCTGGATCGTCATTTCCTCAAATTCTTTATAATCCACTTTGACACATTCCATGTCATCCATTCTCTCACTTTTAAGAATTTCATAAGCGGCTTCCTGGATAAATGCGTCGGGATTATCATAATCACCTCTCTGGATTTCATGCAGGTCAAAGTCATAAAAAATAAAAGAATATCCTTCTTCTGTTGCCTGTATGGTCAGATACCCTTTACTCCTGGTAAACTGCATTGCGATTCCCTCATAGGTTTGCAGTGCTTCTTCTCTGCGAAATCCTTCAAAAATACTTGCCGGGCAGTTCTTTTCTAATTGTATCCGCTGCATCTGTTCTTCCTGAACTTCTTCCACATCTGCCATCAGTTCTTCATAATCCACTACTTTTGCATCTTCCAGTGAGTACCCTTTATCTTCTAAAATATCACTGGCAGCTTCATCCACATAGATTGTCGGATTGTCATAGATTCCTCCATCATCCTCCTGATAATCTTCATTGTAAAATGTATAGTCATAGCCATCTTCTGCGGTCTGGATTGTAAAGTATTGTTTTCCAATCTGATATGCAATCTGTACCTCATTCCAGTCCAGCATGTTTTCCATTTTATTTACCGCTTCATATATTTCTGGATTCAGCCACCCTCCGATCTGTTCATACGCATGGGTCAGCCGATCTATCCCGTTTTCACATCGGATAAAATCCATGCTTTCCTGCATCGTTTCCGTATTCTGGATACCAAGCACTTTTTTCTGATGATTTGGCAGACGTAAATATTCCTGCATCGCTTCATCCAGTGATTCATACCGGTTTACTTTTACTACACCCTCTGCATTTACATCTTCCATCACATAAAAATTATCAATGTAATGAATCTCTGGCATTTTTAACTTTATGCCTTCCGGCAGCTGCACCTCACTGACTGCATGAAAATTAAACCGGACATCTGTTCCCGATTCATTTTTTCCTGCCATCGTTTCTTCCCATATGTCTTTCTGTACTGCCTGTATTTCTTCGATTGTAAGTGTCTGTCCACTCCGCAGGGTTACAACAGAATCTTTCGGGAATTCCGTCAAGTCATAAAGTGTTGTTCCATTTTCCTGCAGATATTCTGATACAGTTTCTAACGCTCCTTCATCAAATCCATTCCATAAGTCCTCCGCTACAAGCTGTCCATTTTCTGCTACGATAATGCCAGCCACATCGGAGCCAAATTCATCATGTTCCATTAAGAAAAACTTTTCCCCAGCATATTCCTTTTTATCAACCGTATGCCATGTCCCGTTATGTCCTTCTGCTTCATATCCTCTTGTCTCTGCTGTGATCGTCACTTCGTTTTCTCCTATCGCCTGTTCTATCCTCTGCATCCGGATCTCAGCTCTTGCCATGTCGATAAACCCATCTAAAACTGCCGGGTGGCTTTCAATCACATAATCCAGGTTCAGATTTCTGCCCCGGCTGATATTTTCCGGGATTTCGATATGCTCCGCCCAGTCTTTGTTCTGTCTGGAAAATCTTCCATCATGAGAAAGTTCACGGATGGTGTTTGCCATAACAAAATTCATACGTTCTTCCCCAAAGCGTTCCACGACTTCTTTTGCCGCACCCTGCTTTAAGTGCAGTCCGTCAAAATTCTCCCGGATGGCTTCTTCGATGGCTTTCTTACAGTCCAGGTTTAACTTTCTGGAATCCAGATAAGCATCCACATCCCGTTCTCCCATTGCCTGTTCCAATGTTCCTTTATAAACTGGCGGATATGCCCTGACGGAATTATGTTCCAGCATGTTCATTCTCTGCTGGACAAACTCCGGAAGTTCCTGAAATCCAAAAGAATCTACATAATAGGCTGTAATCTCTGCACCCCTGTTTATCACGATCACATCACTTACCGATAAGGAATGACCACGGAAATCTTCCGGTCGATCAATGTTAAATCGTTCAAATATATTGTCTAACGTGATCGTTGGCATCCATGGTGCTGCATAAACCATCCGGTAATCCTTTCCATCAATGGTATAGCCCAGACTCTTTGCGGATTCTATTCCCATAAACTGATAAGTATGCTCATCTCCACTATCCATCTGATAAATGGCAAACCTTCTGCTTTCTCCATGCAGAAGAAGTGTCTCATCAATCTTTTCCGCACTGTCCTGTTCCAGTTTTTCCTGTCTGGCGGCAGTTGCTTCTCTTTCTTTATGTACTTCCCATTCTGCTTCCGTGATACCAAAAATACCGTCATGTCCCAGGATTGCATTTTCTGTTTCTGCAAGAATCTGTCCTGCCTGCTCTGGATTGTCTGGATTTCCATGTAAGAGAAAAACTTCCGCACCCTCACGATACAATTCTACTGCCCTGTTTTTTTCAAGAGGATACATGTGTTCCAGTCGGATTCCTGCTTCGTGCATTTCTATAAAACCGATCATGCCATCTGGGAAATTGTCAATCTGTGCCTGTGTTTCATTCATAAGGTTTCTCGTATATTCACTTTCCGGTCTGCGGATTGCGGTCATCATACGGTTCACCAGTCCAAGCACTTCGTCTTTGTCATCCATCTTATATGCAAAATTCACAATAAGATTTCTCTGGGAATCTGTGAAATTTCCTGTATTTGCAGCTTCTGCCGTTTCAATCAGACGGTGGGCATACTGCATGGCTGTTTCTTCTGCAATCTCCGGTTCCTTCACTGGGAAGTTTGCCCTTGCTGCCTGGATCACTTCATACACCAGCTTTGAACCGGCTTCATCGTAAGATTCCCTCATATCCCATACCAGGTCATTCAGTCTTTCCACCTGTCCGGGGAAGGTTTCTGCATATTCATTTACAAATGCCTTTTCATTTTCCGAAAAAATATTTCTTGGAAACTCTGCTTTTTGCACCAACATCTCTGCCTGATCTTTCGGAGAAAGGTCAGAAAAAGAAGTAACGCCTGTGTCCGCATCATATTCCACATCATAAAAATCAATCGGATAGTTCTCTCCGTGCCCACTGCTGTCATAGAGTGGTGTGACGGCAGCACCTTTTTCTTCCAGAAAACTTTCCAGTGGTTTCTCATTTTCCTCTATCTCACCACTTTCCAGAAGGCGGACGTATTCACCCACATTCTGTTCTAACTGTTCCCTGCTCATATTTTCGATCAGATCATAAGTAAACTCGGAACCCATGCTGCCCGAAAGATGCAGAATCAAATCTTCCTTATGGAAGGTATCCCGGATTGGTCTTTCCATTTCCAACTCGTACATCTGTGCCTCGATATTCTCAATGATCTCTGCCGATGTTTTTCGGATGGTATCCATAGATGCTTTCAACGCCTTCATATCCCTGCTCTCGCACCAGCTGGCGATATAGGTAAACGAATATTCTGAAGTATCCAGACCAAAATGGTTGCAGACAATATAAGCAATACTTTCTGCTTCCACTTCCTTTGTTGTCTGGTCTTTTAAGACTCCTTCCGCATCCATTACTTCCCGGTCATGCAGCAATGCGTGGCTCACCTCATGGACTCCGGTTTTCATCGTCTGTACATTACTCATATCTTCCTTTATCGCAATATATTTTTCTGTCTGGTGATAATAGCCTTTTGCATCCCCTTCCACATTCATCATACGGATCGGCACAGGAGAAATATTCTGCAATGCCTGCATGAACGTATCATAAAACTGTACACTTCCGGTAAGCTCCGGCACCTCCAGTTCTGCGATCGGTTCCCCCTCTGTCTGGCTGACATCAAACACTGTCGTTACACGGAATCTCGGTATCACCATCTCCACGATCTCTGTTTCCGGCTGTCCATCATCCCCGATCACAGGCTCTTTTGTTACCGGGTCGATCTTTTCAATCTCCTGTTTCTCCCGTATCGGTGCTGGTGCGATGATCTGGATTCCTTTCTCTCCACGTTTTACATGACGGTTAAATTTCTTCTGCCATGCATGATACCCGGCCACCAGTGTTGCTTCCGGTTTCTGCATGGTGATCAGCAGCGTGTTATTAAAGCTGTAATTGTGGAACTTTGACATGGTATTCAGATATTCGGTATATCTCTCCGAAGTAAAGATTTCTTTTACTCCCTGCTCCAGCCGTTCCGATATTTCTTTTAACTGTTTTTCTATATTATTTGCCATAAACAAACCCTCCATTTTATGTCCCGCCAGAGAAAACTCTGACGGGAAATCTTTTATAACTCCTGTTCGTGTTTTTTCTTTGCAGCTTTCTGTGTAACGGTCGGTTCCGCTGTATTCTGCTGTGCCTTCTCCTGTTTTAAGCGTTTCAGAATAGACGGCTTATGGATTCTGTCTGCTGTTTCCGGAAGTTCTTTTTCTTCTACGGCATCCCTGCTGTCTGTGCTGCTTCCTTCTCTGCCAATATCCTCATCTGCCATAATCGTCTCATTGCCCTTTTCATCCATGTTCAGCAGGGCATTTAACTCGGATAATCGTTCCATCTTTTCATTCAGCTCTGCTTCTTTCGGGAATGGCTTCTTTACCTCTTCCTGTGCAGTAGCAAGCTGCTGTTGTACAGTTTCCAATTTCTGCTCACTTTCCGTCAGCTTCCTGTCGATAGAAGAAAGGGTGTTATGGATACGCTGCATATTTCCTACCGGGTCTTTTCCAATCTCCAGCTTATAAGAGCATTTTCCTTTGATCGTCAGTTCAAACACATTGGAAAACATATTGTAGGAAGCAGATAACGTAAACCCATGATATTCCCCAACTTTTCCGCCGGTGCTGACGGTTTTTAACCCTGCACAGGCGGCAATCAACGCTTCGCCTGCTTCTTTCTTATCTTCATAAAGAACATTCCCTACCGTCATGGCAAACGTGTCATTATCCTGTAAATCCACGCTTTTTACTACCTGCGAATCCACCTGCATCCCGGCAATCCGCTCTTTCAATGCACTGATCTGTACCGGGAAATTCTTTGCAATATCGGATTCCAGACGGTAAATCTGACTGGTATGGTTTGCCTTTAAGAGTTTCAGCTTACTCACCTGCACATCCAGATCCATTTTTTCTTTAATGTACGGATTGCCTGTGGCAAGTGCCTTTATTTCCGCATAGGACAGTGCCGTATCATCCACATCTTCACAAGCCCTGACTGGTGATTTACTGGTCATGATCTGGCTGATGAACTTCTGCTTATTCTCCAAAATCTGCCACATATACGCATCAAAAGTGTTCTCCGTCACATACCGGAATATCTTTACTTTGTCATTCTGGTTTCCCTGTCTTAAAATACGTCCTTCCTGCTGTTCCAGATCAGACGGCTTCCACGGACAGTCAAGGTGATGGAGGGCAATGAGCCTGTCCTGTACGTTGGTACCAGCACCGAGTTTTGGAGTGGAACCCATAAGGATTCTCACCTGCCCGGCCCGTACCTTTGCAAACAAATCTGCTTTCTTTGTCTCCGTGTTGTATTCATGGATAAACGCAATCTCTTCTTTCGGGATTCCCCTGGCAACCAGTTTGTTTCGGACATCATCATATACATTGAAAGTCCCATCCCCTTTTGGAGTAGACAAGTCACAGAAGATCAGCTGTGTTGTCCGATCTGCTTTTCCCTCGTCCCATACCTGAAAAGCATTTTCCACACAGGTATTGACCTTGCTTTTTTCTGCATCCGGAAGGAGTTCATTTAATAGCCTCTGATCCAATGCACATTTTCTTCCGTCATTGGTAATCTTGAGCATGTTGTCCACCGTTGGATTCACAAGACCGGCTCTTACTTCTTCCGCACGTTCCGAAAAGGCACTGACCATTTCCTGCTGTTCTTCACTTGGTTTTAAGACTTCATTGATAAACTCTGCTTCCGGTACAGGAAGATTCAGCATATCCGATGTCTGAATATCCGCAGCTTCCTTAAAAATGGAGATCAGCTCTGGAAGATTAAAAAAACGGGCAAACCGTGTTTTCGCACGATAGCCCGTTCCTTCCGGTGATAATTCGATTGCGGTTACTGTCTCCCCAAACGTTGCCGCCCAGGAATCAAAGTGTCCCATACCCATACGCATGAGTGTGTCATACTGGAGATAACGCATGATAGTGTAAAGCTCGGTCATACTATTTGATACAGGAGTACCTGTAGCAAAGGTGATTCCTCTGCCGCCTGTCAGTTCATCCATATACCGGCATTTCATAAACATATCCGAACTTTTCTGTGCATCCGTCTGTGAGATACCCGCCACATTCCGCATTTTTGTATACAAAAAAAGGTTCTTAAAACTATGGCTCTCATCCACAAACAGCCGGTCTACACCCAACTGCTCAAAAGTTACCACATCATCCTTTCTGGTCTGGTCATTGAGTTTCTTCATCCTCGCCTGCAGACTCTTCTTTGTTTTTTCCAACTGCTTGATGGTATAATTCTGCCCTGCCTGATGTGCCGCTTCTTCAATGGAAAACGTAATATCTGCGATCTGATCTTCCAGCATGGCAATCTGCCGTTCTCTTGAAAGAGGGATTTTCTCAAACTGCGTATGGCCGATGATCACGGCATCATAATCCCCTGTCGCAATACGGGAACAGAACCGTTTTCGGTTTGCCGGCTCAAAGTCTTTCTTCGTTGCCACCAGGATATTTGCTCCCGGATAGAGACGTAGGAAATCACTGCCCCACTGCTCGGTCAGATGGTTTGGCACAACATAAAGATTCTTTTGTGAGAGTCCCAGCCGTTTTGATTCCATACCGGCTGCGATCATCTGGAACGTCTTTCCTGCTCCTACGCAATGAGCCAGTAACGTATTATTTCCATACAGCACATGAGCCACTGCGTTTTTCTGATGCGGCATCAAGGTGATCTCCGGGTTCATGCCGACAAACTGAATATGGCTTCCATCATATTCCCGTGGACGGATGCTGTTAAATCGTTCATTATAAATCTTACAGAGATCTTCCCGTCGGTGCAGGTCTTTAAATATCCACTCTTTAAATTCCTCTTTGATCAGCTCCTGCTTCTGCTGTGCCAGCATTGTTTCCTTCCGGTTTAATTCCCGGTGTTCCCCCTCGGCATCCTGTACCGTGTCATAAATCTTGGTATCTCTAAGGTTTAAGGCATCTTCCAAAAGACGGTAGGCATTGGCTCTCTGTGTTCCATAAGTGGAAGTGACAAGGGCATTTCCGTAGCTGTCCACATTCTTTCCCATAACATTCCATTGTCCGGTCACTTCGGCATACTGGACTTTGACCTTGCTCCCTACATAATATCTTGGTGTATGGAATGTCTCTGCCATGAACTGTGTGATATAGTTCTCTGAAATCCAGGTTGCTCCAAGTCTTGCCTCAATCTCTGACGCATCCAGATCTTTTGGCTGTACCTGCTCCAAATACTGCACATTCACCTGATATTCTGGGTGATCTTCTGCAAACTGTTTGGCGATCTGCAGTTTCTCTCTTACATTTCCAGAAAGATATTCGTCCGATGGCTCCCATTTTTCACTAATCGGATTCTTAAAGATTACCCCCGCCAGTTCTTCGGTAAGCTTCTCTTCTGTTTTCCCGGAAAGCTGTGCCATATAGGAAAGGTCAACGCCTGCCCTCTCACCGATAGAAACCGCAAGTGCTTCACTGGCAGTATCTACAGAAGTTACCGTTTCTGCCCTGCGGATTGTCCTTTTGGTAAAAATATCCGCTTTCCGTTTCAGTTCTCCCTTATCATCCAGAAATTCCAGAGAAGTCAAAAGACAATAGCTGCTGTCCTGGCTGAATGCCCGCTTATTGGCATTGCTGCTGATAAGACCATATTTTGCTGTAAAGGCATCATATTCTTCATTGAGTTTTTCCTGCAGCTTTGTGATCTGTTCAGCGCTTCCCTCTTCCATTTGACACTGGATCAGTTCATTCGTAACATCACGGATCTTCACCATCCCTTTGACACGTTCCGCTGTCATTGCCGGAAGCTCCATGCGGTTCATCACAGAATTTTCCCGGTAATAGACTTCATCATTCACTACGGTAAAACTGAAATTCTTTACCTCCGGGTCTGCCGGGATAGAGACAACATCCTCCTCCAGCTCTGTATCCGAAAGTTCCAGTTCCGTGATCGTGCCATGGATATTCTGGACGGCTTCTTTTAACTGTTCTTCTAAGGTAATTCCTTCTTTTGGTTTTACGGTCACTTCCTGCTTTCCATACTGGGTACTTTCTGTAGTAAACTCACCAAGCACCATTTCCGGATGCTCTGCAAAATAAGCATTGACTGAATAGCCTTCCTGTGTTTCCTTTAGATTTAACCATTCCGGTTCCTCAATGGATGCCCTGTCCCTTTTCTGGAAAAACAGAATATCAGAAACAACGCTGGTATTGGCATTTCTCTGGAATGCATTATTCGGTAATCGGATGGCTCCAAGCAGTTCTGCCCGGTTTGCGATATACTGTCTCACTGCCGGATTCTGCTTATCCATCGTTCCACTGGAAGTTACCACTGCAACTACGCCGCCCGGACGCACCAGATCAAGGGATTTTGCAATAAAATAATCATGGATCATAAAATGATGCCGGTCATATCTGCGGTCACTGACCTGATACGCCCCAAATGGAACATTGCCTATCACACAGTCGAAAAAGCTGTCCGGATAACTGGTTTCCTCAAATCCCTGTACTGCAATCTTATTTTTCTGGTAAAGCTGTTTTGCGATCCTGCCCGAAACCGGGTCAAGTTCCACACCATACATATTGGCTTTGCCCATACTCTCCGGGATCAGTCCCATAAAGTTACCGACACCACAGGACGGTTCCAAAATATTTCCCTGTTTCAGTCCCATATTTTCCAGTACTTCATACATACTTCGGATCACGGTCGGGGACGTATAAAAAGCGTTTAAGGTCGATGCCCTTGCTGCACTGTATTCTTCTGATGATAAGGTATTCTTTAATTCCAGATACTCATTCGCCCAGCTGCTGTTACTCTCCTCAAATGCCTGTGGGATGCCACCCCATCCAACATAACGGGATAAGATTTCCTGTTCTTCGGGTGTTGCCAGACGTTCTTCTTTCTCCAAAGTCTGCAACAAATGGATGGCTTCCATATTTGTTTTATACTTTGCCTTCGGACCGCCTGCACCAAGGTCATTATCCTGGATACGGAAGTTGTGTGGTTCTAACACAGCTTTTTCCTGTTCCTGACTTTCCGGAATATCTTCTTTGGCAGTAACCTCTTCCTCTTCTATTTCCTCTACATCTGACATATCTACTACGGTCGGTTCTGTTACCGACTTAGTATCTAAGAAATCAAACATGGTCATCTGATGACCAGACGGCCCCGCAAAGGATGGTTCTGCTTCCGGTGTTGGGAATATTGTGTAAGTCCCCTCTACATACTGATGAAGTTCCGAAAGAAGTTCTGTTTTCTGCTGATAGTTTGTCCCATATGCTTCAAAATCCAATGGCAGAGCTGCCAATGCCGCATCCATCTTCTGTAACAGTTCCTCTGTCTGCTCTGTTCCTTCCAACACTGCCATCAATTCTGCTCTCGACACATCCCCAAAAAAGTCATTGGTAAATGGTCTGTCTATTCCTTCCGGAAGACGAGCATAAAAACTAAGTATCTTATTCGCCATCTGTTCCCGTTCATACTCCGACATATGGACATAATCTTCTGCCTGCAGGAACTGGTCGTTCTTTATCAGATAGGATATTCTATTGGCAACTTTCTTCCAAGATAATGAAATTGAAGTATATGGACTATTATCATCACCTCTTGCAAGAAGCAGTCCTTTCCTATCATAATTTACATAAAACTCATCTACATCAGGCAGTGCATGAATCCTTTTATTGGTTCCATACTTTTCTTTAATAAAATCCGTTCTGGATTTTTCATTTTCATTTAACAAATAAAAAGAATAAGTTTTGAGCCTATCTTTTGAATAAGGGCCACCCCTTGCGAGAAAAGCATCTATCTCATCCTGGGTAATGAACATCTGATGTTCTTTCCATGCAAACCCATCTCTTGCCTGATAAGGGATGACCTCCGCAGCAAACTTCTGAAACTGCTTTGAGATATTTATCGGATTATAGTGATGGAAACGCATAAGAGAGCTGTCCATTTCATAGGCTTCTGCCAGTGCATCCAGTCTCTCATTCAGTTCCGAAAGCCACTGGGGATCTTCTATTTTTTCTTCTAAATAATCCGTGATCTCTGGATAAATACTGCGAAGATGTGGTAAGTCCTCTTCGTCAAAGACAATCTCCGCTACTCCTTCTGCCATATCCCCTTTCATATAGGCAAGAGCCTGGGCGTGTTCTTTTACTGCATTACTTCTTGCCGCATCCAATACAGACTGTGGTGCATATTCACCCTGGTCTAAAAGCTGATGGATACGTCCGCTGACATCCTCCCATGATAAAAATGCCTTATCTAAGATATGGTCTGTAACCGTATGCCCCACTGAGATCTGCATCCCAGTTTCATCAAACCAGACTGAATATTCATTTCCATCAATCTGAAAGCCTTTTCCACCTTTACGGTATTCACGCTTTACAAACTCCGTATATTCCTCCGGTGTCTGTTCGCTCATGAAATTATAGATGATCCGGAGCTGGCTGGCTTTCCGGTTTCCTCCTGTCCGTAAGATCTCATCAACAACTTCCTCTGGAATCGGGATTTCTCCGGCATAAAGGGCAGCTGCCCTTTCCTCGATCTGCCGTCTTTGTTCATTTGCGGTTGGATATTCGGGCAAAGATAAAGCAGAGGCGATCTCTTCCTCTGCTTTACTCAATCCATCTTCTCTTGTATCTTCGACTAACTGTATACCAATTCCGTCAAGATGCTCTCTTCCGCTGTTGCCATCAGTGCGTTCATGTGTGCTGTCCATGCCATCGGATCTGCTTCCTTGTCCGGTGCCGGATTCTTCTCCAGTAATTTCTCCATCTGGCTGTCCATTCTCTCCTGTGCTGCTTTCTCGATCTGTTCCAGATGGCTGTTCAGCTTCCCGGTCAGGAACAGGCTCTGATAAAGGCTGTTCTTGTGTTCCTTCAGAAATGTCCTCCGCAGCATCCCGTATTTCCCGATCGTCACTTCTTCCTCTTCGACGGTCAGATTCGGAAACAGGTAATCTCCCTTGCGATGATATGTCAGTTCCATAATCGGTTCCTCCTTCATTTTCAATATTTTCTTCTTTTTTCGTTTCTGCATCCCGGTTTTTAGTTTCATGCATTAACGTGGTAAAGTTATTATAATTCCTTTCCTTTGAAATTTCAACCTCTTTTCTCGCTTCTTCCAGAGAAATTTTATGTACAATTCTTCCAATATCGATCAGAATACTCTCACTGAGCTGACTCACTGCATTTCCAAGGAATGTAAGGGCAGACAGATGGTTGTAATCTGTGATGTGCATGAAATCCTCTTCTTCCAGAAGTTCCATTGGCTCAATCCCACATCGTCTGGAAAGCATATAGTAAACACTGTCTGTTACCAGCTGACGGAAATCACTGCGGATCGTCACCTCATCCAAATCTTCCAGATAAGTATTTTCTACTGCATATTCCAATCCATCCAGATATTCTTCCAGATTGTCACTGACCATCTCCCTTGCGACCGCCATCAATGCGTCCTGCAAGGTTGCCGTATCCTTTTCTTCCAGACCATAGACCTCTTCCAGATGCGTAAGGATCTCTTCTCTCTGGTGTTCCTGCATCTGCCACAGATACGGGCTTCTGCCTCCGGCTACCATGTGGGTGTCCGAAATATCAAACACATAACGAAGTTTGGTGTTCTGCCAGGTTTCATCAAACAGGGCAATTCCTCTTGCACCACGATTTACCCAGCGTAACATCTTTTCATTCCATAGTTCCAGTGATGCACAGGCTGTTGCGTCTGGACGCTGTGCATGGATCAGAAGCTGGTCTGAAAAAGAATACCGATATAACCTTGATGCTGTGTCCATATAATCCATCCAATCCCCTGGCGAACTGCTCACTGATACGGCATGTTCCTGTATCAAGTTTCGGATGTCCTGTAGTTTAGACATTTAACTTCCCTCCTGTCAATAAAAAACAGCCTACTCTTTTTAGAATTGGCTGCATAAAATGTACTTTACTTTTCGGAGAGAAAATGCTATATTCTAATTGAAAAGAGTAACCGCCCACAAGGTGGATGCTCCTGGATTAGGTTTTAATTTATTTTGCTCTCAAAGAGAGCTGCCTATCCTGTTGGCAGACAGGGTAGGCTATTTTTTTCGCTTGTTGTCCCTATTATCCAAATAGGCAAGCAAAGCAATCAGAAACGTACCGCCTAAGAACAATAAGCTCAAGACTTCGTATGTATCCATTCGCTCCACCTCCCTTCTTCTGTATCCCTTAACGGGATCTGAAAATCCAGGAGGTTTTTACCAACCCTGTACACGGTTACTCCAGTAATATTCTAACAGGTAACTCTCCGCAAAGCAATTCCTTTTTACTTCATACGGTTTTATATTCTGTTTTTCTCTTATCCTCTGGCCAATGCAGTTTCCATTCCAGATATTCCTCTTCTGTGATTCTTCCATCGCCCAGTTTCTGCTTTTTCCCCATCCATTCCTGCAGATAAGACATTGTTTTTTTATCCCTTATTGTGATTCCAACTGTTTCACTTTCTGAATCATTTAGCAGGAACAGATGAAAAAGCCCTCTATTTTCTTCATCCATCCAGAATAAAGTTTCCATTAATTCGTCCATTGTCGCAATTCCAGGACTTAAAAAATTCCGGACATCAACTTCCAATATTTCTGCTATCCGGATAAGCGTTTCCTGCTTCGGTGTACGCTGTCCACTTTCATATTGGGCGATTCTCACATCCGCACTACTTTCCCCATATCCTAACCTGCGTCCCAATTCCTTTTGAGTTATGTTGCGAAACATACGGATTTTTCTTATTCTTGCTCCTAATTTCAATTTCTTCTCCTTTTCAAAATGGGGCTGTGCAGTAACCACAGCCCCAGAACACTATTTATATTATCATTTGCGTTTTCTCTTAACTGTCACTACAGTTCCCAGACATCCTGCTGATACTGCAAGCGCCAGCACAAAAATAGCAATATTTGTATTATCTCCTGTTTTTGGTGAATTGGATACAGAAGTCGCATCAGAACCATGGGAAACAGGAGTGCTGACTCCCTGGTTTTCTGATGTTTCCGGAGTGTCTTTTTCCGGAGCTTTCTTATTTGTCAGATCTAGAGTATATTCAATCACAGGAGTACGGTCATTGACATATTCAAACTGAATCTTATGCTCGGTTTCATCAAGCTGATAGCCATCCAGTGTTTTTGTTTCTTTCAGGATATATGTGATTGCTTTTTTATACTGCCCATTCTTAAAAGTCGCAATCGGATAATTCTTTGATTCTGCATGGCCGGCACTGTCTGTTACCAGAGTTTCCAGAACTTTACCTTTACTGTCACAAAGGGCAAATTCTACACCTTTCATTGGCTTCTTGGTATCTTTATCTGTTTTATTTAAGATCACCTTGCCCATTGCCTGTTCATCTTCCATTTTGGTTCCCTGAATATCTCCGGTGTCCTTAATCTCAAATGTCACTTTATTTGCCACAATGTAACCCTTCGGTGCTGTTTCCTCCAATAATGTATAAGTACCGATTGGAAGTTTCTCCACATAATGGTGCTGATCACCAGACGTCCAGCTTTCCATAACTTCCTGGTTTTCATTAAGGATATACAGCTTCGCACCTTTGACCTCGCTGCTTCCATCTGTCATATCCACCTTACTGATCAGAATTTTTGTTGTATCGTCCTGCATTTCTACTTTCTGTATATCTGCAGTATTTTCTACTACAAACGTAATGGATTCTGCAGTTGCATAGCCATCAGCAGGAATTGTCTCTGTTAATGTATATTTCTTTCCAACTTCCAGTTCCTTAATGATGTGTGGTGTGCTTCCGGATGTCCACTCATCCACAACGTTTCCCTCTGAATCGGATACTTTCAGTTTTGCACCTGGTAATTCTTCCCCGGTTGTAATATCTGATTTTGTGATTTCAAAAGTAGTTGGCTCATCTTCATAAGTGAACTCAAAGGATACTTCTGCAACCTCTTCTCCCGCATAAGCAAAATCAAATTCCTTGATTTCTTCTGTTGTCACAAATCCAGCAGGAGCCTGCACTTCTTTTACATAGTAGCTGCCATTGATTGGAAGATCTGCCGTAAATACAATCCTTCCATCCTGATCCGTAGCTTTCTGCTCGATCATGGTATCTGCTTTCAGGATTACTTCGCCTTCTGCATTTAAAATATCATTCTTTGTATAAAGTGCAAATACTCCGCCTTCCAGAACACGGTCTGTATTTTTTTCTTTCTTAACTACAGTTACTTTTGCTTTCTGGCGGTTATTCTGCCAGTCCTCATCATAAGTCACAACCGGAGTATTCTGATCACGATAAGTCAGATCAACCTCTCTGATTTCTCCATCCAGAACATATCCATCCGCCGTCTCTTTTTCCTTTACATAATATTTGCCTAAAGGAAGATCTTCTGATCTTGCATATCCAAGAGCATCTGTCGTAATTGTTGCTACCAGTTCGTCCTTTTTATAATAATCACTGCTTTCCCCATCTGCAGCCTTGATATCCTCCGCTGCATAAATTTCAAAAGTAACATCTTTCAAAGAACCTGTAACATAGCCAAATGCTGCGTCCATGCCGCCTGCCAGCATATCTTTCCAGGTAACTTCTTTGACAAATTCACCTTTTTTATTGATGATGATTCGTCCAACCGGAACAGCATCCTTCATTTCTACTTTTTGAACATCTGCAGTATCAGAAACTGTAAATTTCACTTCCTCCGCCTGCAGATAACCATATGGTGCAAACTCTTCCCGAAGTGTGTAGGTTTTTCCCACATGGAGTCTTTTTATTACATGAGCTTTTCCTTTTACAGAAGTCCATTTTTCTACTTCTTTTCCGTCTGAATCCAAAACCGTCAGTGTTGCTCCGTCAAGTTCCACACCTGTTGTAATATCTGATTTCGTAAATTCAGTTGTTGTCGGCTCATTCTTAAAAACGGTTTCCAGTTTTACTGTTTTTACTTCCTGTCCCTGATATTTCGCAGTCACCTCAATCTGCTCATCTGAAGATACAAAACCATCTGGTGCTGCCAGTTCTTTTATATAATAAATTCCAAATGGCAGATCCTGCTCAAAAACAGTTTTTCCATCTTCACCTGTTACCGCTTTTGTAAGCAGTTCGTCTGCTTTTACCAGTACCTTATCCCCTGCTTTTATATCCTCTTTTGCGTAAAGACCAAACTCTGCTCCAGAAAGCCCTTTCTCATTTTCAGCATCTTTTTTCACAACTGACACTTCTACTTTCTGGCGGTCATTTATAAACTCTGCACTCTGTGAGATCACTGGTGTATCCTGGTCTGCATAGACGAAAGAAATCTTCTGTTCTTCTTCATTTAATACAAATCCCTCCGGTGCAGTCTTTTCTACAACTTTGTATTCTCCTAGAGGCAGATTATCAAGATCTGCTTTTCCGGATTCATCCGTTGTCAGTTCTGCAACTTTTGCACCCTTTGCATATTCCAGGATTCTTTTTCCTGTGTCATCTTTCTGGAAATCAGCTGTATAAATATCCTCTGCAGCATACACTTCATATACTGCACCGGAAAGATTCTGAACTTCATACTTAAAATCATTCTTATAGGTCGAAAGAACCTCTCCTTTTTTCTGTACAGTGAGTTTTCCTTTCACCGGATGATTCTCATATACAACTTCAATGATTGCATCACCTGATACCGGATCAGTCTGATACAGGGTATTGGTGTCCACCTGTATTTCGACATAATTTTTGTTAATGGTATAACCGTCCGGTGCTGTTACCTCTTCGATTCTATAATGACCGATTTTTAAATTCTGCGGCAGGATCAGATATCCATCTGTATCTGTGAAATAAGAGATATGTGTAACGGTTGTCGGATATGTAGTTACCTGCTCTACATATTTTTCATGATCCATATCATAAATTTTAAACTCTGTTCCCGGAATTAGAACAGATTTTTTAGTCTCATCATCCTGTTTGATAATTTTCAGTTTTGCAGAAAATTCTTTATCCAAAAGAACTCTCCATGTCTGCGGCTCTGTTGGTTTATTCTCTGTAACCCGGACAATAAAATCATCTACAGGTTTGTAATTATGGGGTGTTGTAGTTTCTCTCACCAGATATGTTCCATATGGAATTGCAATGGATTTTACATAGCCTTTCTCATTTGTAAAAATTTCCGTTGCTCCATTTTCACCGATCACAACCGGCTCTGCAGAGGAAAAAACATAATTTCCATCCTCTTTTACCACCAAAGAAGATACCAGATATGCACTAAATCCAGCTCCGGATAGTAATGCAGCATCTGTGTCTCCATTATTGGCAGCTTTAATAAGTTCAAACGGCTGTTTCTTCACCGTTTCCAGTGAGGTACACTCTTTTTCTACAACCGCTGTCAGATCACCTTCATCACTGCATACAAGATCATATTCATGCTCGTCTGCCAGATATCCTACGGATGGGGTAATTTCCTTGATGTAATACTCTCCAAGATAAAGATTCTCTATCCTTGCTTTTCCTTCTTTATCGGTAGTTAGCGTACCAATCTGGCTTCCGGCTTTATAAATAACGCCTGTCTTTCCATCTGGATGGGTAATGTCGTTTCTTGCATAAAGTCCATACACCGCATTTTCCAGGGAAGCATCTCCCTGTGCCTTATTTTCTTTTGTCTCGGCATCTTTTTTATTCAAAGAGATTGCAGCACTGACCCTGTCATTCACAAAAGTATGACTGAAAGAAATTTTTGCCTGTTCATCATTGGTATAACTGAACTGGAAAGAATAAGTATCTTTCTCATTTCTGACATAACCAGCCGGAGCCTGGACTTCTTTTACATAATAAGAAAATCCCACTGGAAGATCTGCTTTAAATGCTGCTTTTCCATCAGTACCAGTAATTGCAGTCTCAATCAGAGCATCTTTTTTTACTGCTACTTTTCCATCCACAGTTTTCATATCCTGCGCTGCAAACAGAGCAAAATGCCCTCCGGATAGTGTATTTTCAGTATCTTTGTCTTTCTTTATCACCTGCACCACTGCTTTCTGACGGTCATTTGTAAAGGTAGTCTCTGAGAAAGCCGCTTCTGCAGTCTGCCCTGCATAAGAAATGGTTACTTTTTTTGTTTCTTTTGCATTATAAAAATTTTCCGGAGCCTGTGCTTCTGTTACATTATAGCTTCCAAGCGGAAGATTCTTTACCGTTACAGAACCGTTCTCATCTGTGATCAGATTTTTCGCTACTTCTGCGCCTTTTTTGTAAACTGTTTTTCCACCTGCTGTTACAATATCCTCGGCAGCATATACGTTATAAACGGCTCCTTTCTGACGGCGTTTCTCATACTGGAATGAAGTTCCATTTTCATCAGATACAGCTCCTACAAAAACTTCTCCCTCTTTATAAACGGTCAGATTTCCTTTCTGCTCTTTGTCCGTTACAGTCTGTTTGGTTGTACTGCCAACTACTAATTTCACTCCATACGAAGAAGCCTGGACAACATAACCTTCCGGTGCTGTGATTTCTTTTAAGTAAACAGTATCCTGTGTCTTGGTAAGAGTTACACGTGAAGAACCATTGCTGTCTGTTGGCGGCATCTTAACAATCAGCTTTGTGCAGGCGTTATCACTATATACTCCATACACGGCTCCGGCCAGATTTTTTCCAGTATCGCCATCTTTCTTTGTAATTTCAATAACTGCTTCTTCCGGCCAGTCAACTGTAATCTGCAGGTCAGAGGAATCTGTATAGTAGCCAAAACCAATGTCCTGTGAACTCTCCAATTTTAAGAGCATTGCATGGAAATCCAAAGGGAAATTAGATGTGATCGCATACTTTCCTTTCAGGCTACCCATATTGGCTGTTGTAGCTACAAGATGGAATTTCTCTCCACCCTTTACAGTGACATTTCCAGATGCCGTTTTTCCTGTGGTTTCATTAACAAGGCTTACTCCGTTCTCCAGATGAATGGTAATGGTAAATGCTTCATTTGCCTTCCAGGTAAAACTTTCTGTTTCCTTTCCCGTTGCATTAACGGAAAGTCCTGGAAGAAGTTTCATTGCTGTCGGATCAGGCATTTTAGCAAGAGCTGCTTTAATCTCTTTCAGCATATTTTTAGCGGTTGTAGAAAGCGCACCTCCAAATCCGGATTCGCCATCATATAAATAGTCAACCAGGTAATGCTGCATGGCTCTTGTCTCAGAACTGCATCCATATTTTTCCATGATGGATTTTACATTATATCCATTGAATGTATGTCCCCATCCTGGACCGCCATATCCATAGAACAAAGCTTTCCGCAGATACTTATCATCTCCGCCCTCATCCAGTTCAACCATATTTTTATATGTTGTCCCACTTGGAGGTGACTGCATGGAGTGCTGCATACAATACGCATTTACTGTATAAGTCTTTCCGCCTGCTTTGTAACGAACATATTTGTAGCTGTCATTTCCACCCTGTCCCATAACTGTATCAAACGGATGAAGCTGGCCATCTGAATAATAGTAATATTTATTTGCTTCAATATTTGTTGCATCATCCCATGGAGTATCGGTTGCAAGTAACATGATACCGTTTTCTGCCTGATCCATGGAAACACTTAGGTCAATGTCATCTGCTGGCATTTCAAAACTGAATTTATCCGATTCTTCGTGATAAGTCACCTCTGAATACAATAAATCTTCTGTATTCTCTGTCTGGTTTGCCTGTACTTTTGTTGTTCCTACTGCAATTAAGCTGCCTTGCGGCATATCTCCGGAAAATACAACGGTTTCTCCTGGCTGATACTGTCCATCTTCATGGTTCAGCTCAATATGAAATTCCTCTCCACGAACAATATTTACCTGATAATTTCCATCTGCATCTTCTGTTTTCTCTGTTCCATCTGTAAAAGAGTCGTCTGTCGCCTCTGGCATTTCTTCCGGATCTGTATCTGTAATTTCTTCAAATGTGCTGTCTGTATCCGGATTATCATCTATGGCAGGTTCTTCTGTTGAAACTTCCTCAGACGGGTTTTCCGGGATTGGTGTATCTATTGGCTCTTCCTCAACCGGAATTTCTGTCGGAGTTACTTCTTCATAGATTTCATCCTCTGACGGAATTTCTACATTTACCTCATCCTGCACAGGTTCTTCACTCTCTGCAGTGCCTATGGCTGGTTCCTCGCCTTCTGCTTCATTCTCATCTTCCTGGTTGCTTACAGATTCCTGATTCTCAGATTCAGCAACCTGCACCACCGCTTCCTTTACAATCAGCTTACGATTGATCTGATAAATTGGGTGGCCACTTACTGGCTCTACATAATAAACAGCTTTGTATGTATCTTCGTAATCTGTTGTAAAGTCCTGCTTTTCCTCATTTTTTGCCTCATGGAAAGTGATCTTCACCTTTTTTTCATCTGGTATTTCCAGTCCGGTAAAATCTTTCTCCACTTCAAAAATACTGCCTGTTTCCAGTTCCAGATCTTTTGCTTTTACCACCTCATCTGCATCAAGTTCATTTTTTACCTCTTCGTATAACGGTGGCTCTTCTGGCACTGGCACTACATCTGCCGCATAGGACAGTATTGGAGATAGAATTGTAGATAACACTGTAAGCATTGCCAAGAATCCCGACAAAAATCTTCTCATATTTTTTTTATTCTTCATTCTTTTTTCCTTTCTTCCGTTCCGGGAAAATCAACTGAAACTTTGGATTTTCGGTTTCTGAAACCTCCATCTTTATAGTTGCTTCATACTTCCTTTTTGTTTTCTCTGATACCAGATCTTTGAAATGCACCTGCTTCTCACTCAGCAGCTTCCTGACAGTTGCTTCATCAAGTGTTTTTCCCTGACTCTCAAAAAATCGGTTATTTTTCCATAAAGTAAAACTGCAATCACTTCCTGAACAATAATAATTTCTCTTTCCCACATAAACCTTATTGCCGCATCTTGGGCATTTTCCAATTTCTTTCCGACCATCTGAAAATAGTTTCTGGTATTCTTCCACTGGCTGTCCATTATCACTTACCAATTTGGTAACCATTTTTTCAATTTCGAAGAGAAATTCTTCTACATTTTTCTGGCCTCTGGAAATCAGTGTCAGATCATTTTCCCATTCTGCTGTAAGTTTTGGTGATTTGATCATTTCCGGAAGAATCCTGATCAGATTTCTTCCATCTGCTGTAGGTAATATCTGCTTCTTTTTACGCTCAATAAAGCCTTTCTCAATCAGTTTTTCAATAATCGCTGCCCTGGTAGCCGGAGTTCCAAGCCCTTTTCTCTCTGCGTCTTCTATCGTATCCGAGCTTCCAGCGTGTTCCATGGCACTAAGGAGCGTATCCTCTGAAAGCTTTTGTCAAGGGGGTGCGTGGATATTTTTCATATTACTTACGCAGATTCTCTCTCTGCTTCTGCCTGAATAATGCGTTTCAACCTGTCCTCCGCAGTCAAACCGCTACTATGGTCAAAAAACACTTTGACTTTATAATTTGTTTTGCCTTGCTTAATCACAAAAACTCCATCCGGTTTGTTTTTCTCCGAATGGTTATTTTGGGTGGGTAGTGTACTGTTCACAATATTTGTCATACGATATTCCTCCTTAAATGAAAAAAGCCCGACAAGGAAAGGTCTGACAACGAAGTTCCGACAACGGACATCAGAAAACCTTTTTTCTTTATCGGGCGATACTATCTTTTTACTATTTCCTTTTTCTTTATAATATTGGTTGTCATGGTTGTCAGAGAGGGAAAAGTGCCGCAATATCAAGGCTTTCGGGATTTTTACCCGACAACCAGACCGACAACCGGCTCGACAACCGAAGCGACAACTGGCTTTTATTTTTGCTTCAACCATTCTTCCGGAAGCCCTAACTGTTCCATTTCCTCTGTCGGGATTTCTTGAAAACCATCCATGCTGTTGTCAGGCTCGTTGTCGTTCCTGATACGCTCCCAGCCTTTTTGTCTGCGGTAAGGCTCTGGAAAATACCTCGGATTGCTGAACGCCCTCCAGCCTGTGACAGCGTTATTCATAATGTCATTGATCTCTCGCAGTTCCCATTGTTTCGGTTCGTCATAATCATGCCCCAGTGCTTCTTTGTAAAGCTGTTTGGAGCAGACTATGCTGCCGGAATAGCGTTCCAGATAATCTAAAATCTGTCCTGCCTTTGTGTCCTCCGGCATAAAGTCCTTTTGGTGGGCTTTCAGATAAGCGTTCATAGCCGGACTGAATCTCAGACGGAAATTGCCGCTTCTGTAAATCTCCATAGCTTCTGCCCACATCTGATTGATATACTCTCTGGAAGCCTGTTCATCCGCCAAAATATGAACCTCAGCCCTTTCAGGATAGACCATAACCGGAACGAAGCGGCGGTTGCCTGTTCGGTCAAGGGGAAGAAAGTCAAGGGTATTAGAAGAACCTCCAAACACACATTGTCGTTTTCTGTCTGCCGGATGTGTTTCATAGGGTATCTTATAGGTTTCCTTTTGTCGGCTCAGAAAGGACTTGATTTCTTCAATGCTCTTAGCGTTGGCAGTTGCAATCATTTCCGACATTTCAATAATCCAATGCCCCTGCATTTTGCGGTACACATTTTCATCATCCAGCTTTTTCAAATCATCAGAGAACCAGTCATCATTGACCGCAAGCAAACGGAAGAAAGAGGACTTTCCGGCTCCCTGACCGCCTACAAGACAGAGCATTACCTCAAATTTACACCCCGGCTTAAAGGCTCGTGAGATAGCACCCAACAGAAACAACTTCAATGCTTCATAGGTGTAATCATCTGTATCAGAACCGAGAAAGCGGTGCAGACAGAAGCGTATGCGTTCCGTTCCGTCCCATTGCAAGGCATTGAGAAAATCACAGACAGGGTGGTAACGGTTTTCATTGGCAATAACCGCAACTGCGTCTATGATTTTCTTCTCTACGGTCAATCCATAGTTTTCTTCAAAATATAGGAGCAGATATTTCACATCCACATCCGTCAATGTCGGGCTGTCACGATACCAACCGAGGGGCTTCACAATGTCGATTCTTTCGGTCAGAAGATTTTTTCGGATAGCCCCTTTCAAAAGCGGGTCATATTGCAGAACACGCTTATAATTTGCGGCAGTATTATAAACCTTACCTTTCTCGCTCTGCTCTAAGCTGTTTCGGATTTCTTCTACTGTGCATGGTTCTGTCTGCTGACAGTTCTGCAATTCGCTGTTCAAGTTTTAACACCTCCTTTCTCTGTTCTGCCACAAGTGCTTTTCGTTCCTCCAATGAACCATACAGAAGAATATCAAGCAGATATTCGATATAGTTCTTCTTATGCAGTGCTTCTGCAAACAGGGGATTCCATTCCTCATCCGGCTGTTTAGGAGCGTATTTCTTTTCCCATTCTCTAAGAAGATGAAAATAATCCGTCAGCACCTTGTAGCAATGATTTTCTCCTTTTTGATACTTCTGTTCCGGTGTCGGCTCACGAATACGAGGGCGGACACTGGGCTTTTGTCGGCTGTCATAGTTAAGACCAAAATCTTCAGCAAGTTTGACAGCAGCTTCCCTCAGCCCGATACCGAATAGCTTCGCTGTGAGATCAACAGCGTCTCCGGTTGCTCCGCAGCCAAAACAGTAATAGCGTTCATCCAGCTTCATACTGGGGGACTTATCTGAGTGAAACGGACAGCACGCCATACCTGTGCGACCCACTTTCAAGCCATAGGCTTCTGCGGCTTGTCGGGCAGTAACATTTTCTTTTACAACTTCAAATACATTCATGTGACTCCTTTCCTGAAACGAAAAAAGCACCTGTCATTTTCAAAACGAAAACAGCAAGTGCCTTAGAGTTCCATATTTAATTTTAGGTGCAAAAAAGCAGGAGACCTTTTCAGATTTCCTGCTTAGCAAAGCTGTGAAGATTTAATTGTGGTTGGGTTGCCAGTTATACAAACTGGAAATTTTCTTTTTAGAATGAATTATTTAATTTCTACAATAGCACCATATTTCGTATGCGGAAGATATTGTACCTTTAAATAAGTATTTTTATCAATATACCTTGAAAATACTGTGATTTCGATTTCATCATCTTTAACTTTATCATATAGAAAAACACTTCTTCTTTCAGAAGATATATCTGCACCACCATGAGATTGTTCAGTTACATATCCTTCTGCATAACTATACTGTTTGTTTATGATGTAAGGCATATCTAAAACAAAATCTTTCAAATATAAGATTAAAAGAATAGCTACTATAACAAGAATGGTATTAGCCAATCGAAGAAATATTATATCATTTTTTCCAGTATATTCTTTTTTTATCGCTTCTTTATCAAAAAATATCGAATAGATAAGTTTTCTTTTTTTAATTAGATAGATAATGCAAGCAATTAACGCTATAACAAATAATGAAACTCTTATAAACAATCTAAATATAGCAAAATCCATAATATCATCCCCTTAAACTTCAAGTTGAACAAAATCGCTGCGCGATGGCCTGCCAAGGCTATGGCGCAGTTTTTCTTTACACTTTAATAAAAAGCAGTGG
>NZ_JBCOMI010000014.1:0-120887 GCF_040924245.1 Ruminococcus sp. J1101004sp1_RTP21198st1_B9_RTP21198_201120
CGATTAGTTCGCTGCAGCGTTGCGCCGGCGAGTGAGTAATACACATTGTCCAAATGCGTCCCTCCTGAAGAACTTTTAACCAACTAAATAGCAACTTAAAAGAGGCCATTGCGAACTCATTTCCAGTCCGCAACGGCCTCCCCTTAAGGAGTTTTATTTACTTTCTTTCACGCTCTTAAATCGCCCCAAGAATCCGCCTGGCATTATCAATCCTCTCCTGCGTAGGAGGTTTCACGCCCTCCAGCAGATAAGGAATCCCCAGCTTTTCCCATTTAAAAATGCCAAGAGTATGATACGGAAGAACTTCCACGCGCTCAACGTTTTTCAGTGTATGGATAAAATCCGCCAGCTGGTGCAAATACTCATCCTTGTCACTGCCCCCCGGTACCAACACATGCCGAATCCAAACAGGCTTACCCATATCCGAAAGCTCACGGGCCATGGCAAGAATATTCGTATTGGTCTGCCCGGTAAGCTTCACATGCTCCTGCTCATTGATCTGCTTGATATCCAGAAGCAGAAGATCTGTATACTTCATCAGCTCCAGCCACTTAGAATGCCATGGCTCCTTAGTGGTATAAGGATTTCCGCTGGTATCCAAAGTAGTATGGACTCCCGCTTCCTTTGCCTTACGGAAAAGCTCTGTGAGAAAATCCATCTGCAAAAGTGGTTCCCCGCCGCTCACCGTGATACCACCCTTATCTCCCCAGTAAGACTTAAACCGAAGTGCTGTCTTCAAAAGCTGATCCGTAGTGTACTCTTTTCCATCTGTCATATTCCAGGTATCCGGATTATGGCAGAACTGGCAACGCATAGCACAGCCAGAAAGAAAAATCACATATCTCACTCCAGGTCCGTCCACAGACCCGAAGCTTTCCAGAGAATGAACATAGCCTTTTAACATTTTTATTTCCTTTACATTCATATTCATAAAAAGGACATGCAACCTTTGACATATATTATATTGCATGCCCTTTTGTTTCGCCGATACTATTTTACAATATCAGACTTACATTCTGTCATGGCAGGTTCTGGCAATAACATCCAGCTGCTGCTCTCTTGTCAGATCGATAAACTTAACTGCATAACCGGAAACACGGATAGTGAAGTTTGCATACTCCTCTTTTTCCGGATGCTCCATAGCATCGATCAGTTTCTCTTTGCCAAATACATTTACGTTCAGGTGATGTGCACCCTGGTTGAAATATCCATCCAGTACATGTACCAGATTATCTGTACGCTCTTCATCACTATGTCCAAGAGCTTCCGGATTAATGGTCTGTGTATTGGAAATTCCATCCAGTGCATCCTCATAGTCAAGCTTTGCAACAGAGTTCAGTGAAGCAAGAAGTCCGTTCTGCTCTGCGCCGTAAGATGGGTTTGCTCCAGGTGCCAGAGGCTCTCCAGCCTTTCTTCCATCCGGAAGAGCTCCGGTAGCTTTACCATAAACAACGTTAGAAGTAATGGTAAGAATAGAAGTGGTTGGCTTGGAATCACGGTAAGTATGGATGTGTTTCAGTTTATCCATGAAGGTGGAAAGCAGATTTCTTGCAATCTCATCTGCTCTGTCATCATCATTACCGTAGCGTGGGAAATCACCCTCAACCTGGAAATCAGTGGTAATTCCATCCTCATCACGGATAGCTTTTACCTTCGCATACTTAATAGCAGACAGAGAATCTACTACATGTGAAAATCCAGCAATACCTGTTGCAAAAGAACGCTCAACCTTGGTATCGATAAGCGCCATCTCAGCTGCCTCATAGTAATATTTATCATGCATATAGTGAATCATGTTCAAGGTTCCTACATACAGATGAGCCAGCCAGTCCATCATCTGGTCATATTTCTGCATAACCTCATCATAATCAAGATACTCGGAAGTGATCGGCTTGTACTCCGGTCCTACCTGAGTCTTTAACTTCTCATCCACACCACCGTTGATCGCATAAAGGAGGCATTTTGCAAGGTTTGCACGAGCTCCAAAGAACTGCATTTCCTTACCGGTCTCAGTTGCAGATACACAGCAGCAGATAGAATAATCATCGCCCCATACCGGACGCATAACATCATCGTTCTCATACTGGATAGAACTTGTTGTAACAGAAATATTAGCAGCATATTTCTTGAAGTTTTCCGGCAGCTTGGAAGAATAAAGAACAGTAAGGTTTGGCTCCGGAGCCGGTCCCATATCCTCAAGAGTATGAAGGAAACGATAGTCATTCTTGGTAACCATATGGCGTCCGTCAACACCAATACCTGCAACCTCAAGAGTTGCCCATACCGGGTCACCGGAGAACAGCTGGTTGTAGGACTCAATTCTCGCAAATTTAACCATACGGAATTTCATTACCATGTGGTCAACAAGCTCCTGTGCCTCTTTCTCAGTGATCACGCCATTTTTAAGGTCTCTTTCAATATAGATATCAAGGAATGTGGAGATACGTCCAACACTCATTGCAGCACCATTCTGGGTCTTAATTGCTGCAAGATATCCAAAGTACAGCCACTGGAATGCCTCATGAGCATTCTTTGCAGGCTCTGAAATATCATAACCATAAACCTTTGCCATCTCTTTCATTCCTTTAAGAGCGCGGATCTGATCTGCGATTTCCTCACGAAGCTGGAAATCATAACGTCTCATACCCTGGCGGTCGCTGTCTGCAAAGTCTTTCTCCTTGCCTGCGATCAGAGCGTCAATACCGTACAGAGCCACACGTCTGTAATCGCCAACGATACGTCCACGTCCATAAGTATCCGGAAGTCCGGTAAGGATGTGGCTGTGACGTGCTCTTTTCATTTCTGGTGTATAAATGTCAAAAACGCCCTGGTTATGTGTTTTGAACTCATATTTTGTAAACATATCGTGGATCTGAGGATCTACCTTGTAGCCGTACATTTCGCATGCCTGCTCAGCCATTTTGATTCCGCCGTATGGCATAAATGCACGTTTCAGAGGCTTGTCTGTCTGAAGTCCTACAACCTTCTCAAGATCCTTCAGGTCTTCAGAAATATATCCTGGTCCGTATGCGGTCAGGCCTGTGACAATCTTTGTCTCCATGTCAAGCACACCATTGTTGGCACGCTCTGCTTTCTGCAGCTCCTGCAGCTTTCCCCACAGTTTGTCAGTTGCCTCGGTCGGGCCTTCCAGGAAAGAATCGTCTCCGTCATAAGGGGTATAATTGTGACGGATAAAATCACGAACGTTAATTTGTTCTTTCCAACGACTTCCTTCGAAGCCTTCCCACTGTGCAAAATCTTTCATTCTTGTACCTCTTTCTTTATTTTATAGTTCTCCGCGTATATTGAAGAATTGTTATTGGTTTAACGATTGTAGTATACGAGATTGTTTTTTTTCCGTCAATCGGTTTGGGGCATGCTTTTAATAAAGTACAATTTATCTGGTAAAAAATGGATTTTCCTATATATAAGTCCTATATTCTGTACTTTAATTCATTTTTCCATTTGTAAGTCCCATTTTCACTGTAGTAAATACAGAGAAATATTCTCGATATACTTTGTTAAATTTTATCAACTTAATTGAAGGGGGCTATCGCTTAACGAATAAATTTTCGTGAAGCTCTCGATGGTCTTATCTGCATCGCCATGTTCAATGCCATCACGGAGCGTGTTGCTGTGAACGAAGTGGACAATAACTTATACTCCTTTCTGCTTGCTAAAAATTTAAGTATTTGTTTTACTATTATCTTGTCATATGTTATCCTATTCTTACAACATTAAGGGGGAAACAAATGTAATGGAAAAGAAATCAAACCATTTTTCAGGACAGCTTGGTTTTGTCCTGGCTGCAGCCGGAAGTGCTGTAGGAGTGGGAAATTTGTGGAGATTCCCATACCTTGCCGCAAAAGACGGAGGCGGCTTATTTTTAATTATCTATCTGATTCTGGTACTTACCTTCGGATTTACCCTTCTCACCTCGGATATTGCGATCGGACGGCGTACACAGAAGAGTGCCATCGGAGCCTATACCCAGATGCATCCCAGATGGAAGTTCCTGGGAATCCTTACATTCCTTGTACCAGTGCTTATTATGACCTATTACGCGGTCATCGGCGGATGGATTACCAAATATGCGGTGGTATACATAACCGGTCAGGCACAGGCAGCTGCCGCAGATGACTATTTTACAGCCTTTATCACCTCTTCCACTTCACCGGTGATCTTCGCACTGCTTTTCATGGGTGTTACTGCTTTCATTGTATACAATGGCGTGGAAAAGGGGATTGAAAAAGTATCCAAATGGATGATGCCGGTCCTACTGGTTCTGGTCGTAGTGATTGCAGTGTATTCTCTTACGATTTCACATACGGATGCTTCCGGTCAGCTTCGCACCGGCTTACAGGGATTTCTTTACTACCTGACGCCTGACCTTGAAGGACTGACTGTGCATCGTTTTCTGCAGATTCTGCTGGATGCCATGAGCCAGCTGTTCTTTTCACTCAGTGTATCCATGGGAATTATGATCACCTACGGCTCCTATGTAAAACCTGAAGTGAACCTAAACAAAGCGATCAATCAGATTGAAATTTTTGACACAGGTGTTGCCTTTCTTGCAGGTGCCATGATCATCCCGGCTGTATATGTGTTTTCCGGCACTGAGGGAATGGGTGCCGGACCAAGCCTGATGTTTATTTCCCTGCCAAAGGTATTTTCTGCAATGGGAAAAGCTGGTACCTTCGTAGGAATCCTGTTTTTCGTAACTGCTATTTTTGCAACCTTGTCTTCCTGTATTTCCGTACTGGAATCTATTACTGCAAACTGCATGGAAATTTTTCATACCAGCCGTAAAAAAACAGTTCTTGTTTTATCTGTGATCTACCTTGCAGCTTCCGCAGTTATCGCTTTGGGATACAGTATTTTCTATGTGGAAGTGAAGCTTCCAAATGGTTCTGTGGGACAGCTTCTTGATATTATGGATTACATCAGTAACAGTGTTATGATGCCATTTATAGCACTACTTTCCACGATTCTCATCGGCTGGATCGTAACGCCAGATTATGTGATTGACGAAATGGAAAGAAGCGGGGATAAGTTCCGTAGGAAAAAATTGTACCGCGTCATGATCCGCTTTGTTGCACCGGTTATGATGTTTATTCTGTTTTTACAATCTACAGGGATTTTATCTTAAACTGTAAAGCATGTTTGAGGAAGGCTTTTTGCAAGATGTGCCTCACAATTTTGGAAAGCTTATATTGCGCAAAAAACATCCAGCCTGCCATCGTTGTATGGAGACTGGATGTTTTTTATAATTTGTAATTGTTTAGATACTGAAGCTTTATTAGTTTCTCACTGCCAGCGGTGTTCTGCCTCTTCGATTTCCTCAATAAACATTAAAAGGAAGCTGATGAGAAGCAGGATGCTGGATATCCAGATGGCTCTTTCGCCGTAAGCCATTGAAAGTCTGCCGCCAATTCCTGCGCCAATAGCAAACAGAAAAATAATGGCGAAATAGCATAAGGCCTGATGAAGCAGGCGGGGCTTTCTTTCACGCATGTAAGCGGAAAGGGCTGCAGTGCCGCTTCTCAGATTTCCGATACACATGGTGCTTGCGTAGGCATTTCCTTCAACCTTTCGGAAGGTCTGCACCTGAAGGGCGCAGGAAAAGGATACCAGGGTGGTGGCAAGCACGTTCAGATTCCCTGGGATGAAGCCAACCAGAAACAGCAGGATGATCTCTACTAGAAGGATTCCCTGGCGCCAGTGAAGGCGTCTGGCATAGCGGAATTTTTCCTGAATGCGTTCCGCTAACAGAACTCCAAGGAAGAACGCGGTCAGGGGAATGAGATAATGCAATCCTGCTTTCACTTCGCCATTCATAAACCGCTCACTCATCAGTACCACGTTTCCGGTCTGGGCGTTGGAGAAAACGCCATCGCGGGTAAAATAGGTATAGGCATCCTGAAATCCTCCTGACACTGCAAGGAATGCACTGTTTATGAATGCTTCTGAGGTCTGTACCCTTTTATGATGGTCCATAATAAGCTCCTTCTTTCGTCTTTTATCTTTCGTATACATACATATTTTCAGATTATAGAATAAATAATGCTTTCTGTAAACATCTATTTTGATATGTAGAGTATATATATCTTATATGTCTAAGATCAGATTTCTTTATGCGCTTCCAGATACTCTTTTCTTCCCTCTTCATAAAGATTGTTGCCTTCGCTGTCAATAATGACTACAAGGGGCATATCTTCTACGTAAAGCTTACGGAGAGCTTCTGCGCCCAGATCCTCGTATGCGATAAGCTCCGCTTTTTTGATACATTTGGCAAGAAGGGCGCCGGCACCGCCGATGGCTCCGAAGTAAACACCGTGATATTTTTTCATGGCTTCTACTACTTCAGGCAGACGCGCTCCTTTGCCGATCATTCCGCGGGCTCCTACAGACATCATGGTTGGTGCGTAGGCATCCATACGGCCGCTGGTAGTTGGTCCGGCAGATCCGATGACCTGACCTGGTTTTGCAGGAGTTGGTCCTACATAATAAATAGTTGCATCTGTTGGATCAAAAGGAATCTTTTCGCCTTTTGCAAGAGCCTCACACATACGTTTGTGACCTGCGTCACGGGATGTGTAGATGGTTCCGGTAAGGAGAACCTGATCTCCTGCGTGAAGGGTTTTTGCCAGTTCTTCCGTCAGAGGCAGTGTAATATGTTTTCTTTCCATGATCAGATCACCTCCGTTTTGTGTCGGGTAACATGGCAGTTGATGTTGACTGCACATGGCATTCCCGCAATGTGAGTAGGCATTGTCTCAATATTCAGACCGATGGCTGTGGTCTTTCCGCCAAAGCCCTGTGGTCCGATTCCAAGCTTGTTTACTTTCTCCAGCATTTCATCTTCCAGCTCTGCATAGAATGGATCCGGATTGTGGGAATCCAGAGGACGCATCAGTGCCTTCTTTGCAAGAAGAGCACATTTGTCAAAGGTTCCACCGATTCCAACCCCTACAACCATCGGAGGGCATGGATTCGGGCCTGCTGTCTCAACGACTTCCAGAATGAAATCTTTGATTCCCTGAAGTCCTGCAGATGGCTTGAACATACGGATCATACTCATATTCTCACTTCCGAAGCCTTTCGGGCCCACTGTGATCTTCACTTTATCGCCAGGAACGATTTCTGTATAAATCATAGCCGGTGTATTGTCGCCTGTGTTTCCACGGCGTACAGGATCTTTTACAACAGATTTGCGAAGATATCCGTTTGTATATCCGCGGCGTACACCTTCATTGATTGCATCAGTAAGATCTCCGCCAACAAAGTGCACATCCTGTCCGATTTCCAGGAACACACATGCCATTCCTGTATCCTGACAGATCGGTACATTTTCGTTATCTGCAATATCAAAATTCTCAATAATATTGTCAAGAATACCCTTGGCAATCTCTCCGTCTTCGCATGCGCGGCATGTTTTGATAGCGCATTTTACGTCTTCCGGAAGATGTTCGTTTGCTTCGATACAGAGTTTTTCGATGACATCTGTAAGTCTGCTTACTTCTACTTCACGCATTTTGGTAAGCTCCCTTCTTTCATAATATTTATTTCATTTTTATCTCTGCTCGTGACGGGCGTAGTTTGGAAGCAGTAATGGAGATACTTTATCGGTCTCTGCCCCTGCTGCTTTTAACTCTTTCTCATATGCGTAAATATGATCCAGGTTCATTTCCCCAAGCTCTACCTCTTTGCATTTTGCAGCTGCCTTTTTACCGGCATTTCTTCCGAATACGATTACATCCAGAAGAGAGTTGCCCATCAGTCTGTTTCTTCCATGGATTCCGCCTGCAGCTTCTCCTGCAACCAGAAGGTTCGGGATTTCTTTTGTAAATCCATCTCCATCAATTTCCAGACCACCATTCTGGTAGTGCAGAGTAGGGTAGATTACGATCGGCACTTTTCTCATATCAATGCCATAGTTCATGTACATACGGAACATTGCCGGGATTCTCTTCTCAATAGTTCCCTCTCCTCCAAGGATCTCAATCATCGGAGTATCCAGCCATACACCTTTCAGTCCGCCAGGAACCTCTACGCCACGGCCTTCCTCACACTCACGGATAACACCGGAAGCATTGACGTCACGGGTTTCCAGAGGGTGAATATAGGCTTCTCCGTTTGCATTTACAAGCTGCGCGCCAACGGAACGAACTTTCTCTGTTACCAGTGCGCCAAGGATCTGGGACGGATAAATGGCACCAGTTGGATGGTACTGGATGGAATCCTGATAAAGAAGGGAAGCACCTGCTCTGTAACCAAGTACAAGACCATCTGCGGTTGCGCCGTAGTGGTTAGAGGTAGGGAATCCCTGATAGTGCATTCTTCCTGCTCCGCCGGTTGCAATGACAACTGTTTTTGCTCTTGCAACGGAGTAATCGCCGGTTTCCATGTTAAGAAGAACAGCACCTGCAGTCTGTCCTTTTTCATCTTTCAGAAGTTCTACAGCGGAAGTAAATTCTACTACCGGAATGCCAAGGTTCAGAACCTCGTCACGGATAGTACGCATAATTTCAGATCCGGAATAATCCTTTGCAGCATGCATTCTCTTTCTGGAGGTTCCACCACCGTGCGTGGTGATCATGGTTCCATCGTCTTCTTTGTCGAACTCAACGCCAAGATCATTCAGCCATTTAATTGCATCCGGAGCTTCCATTACAAGTCTCTTTACCAGCTCTGGCTTTGCAGCAAAATGTCCGCCGCCGAAGCAGTCCAGATAATGCTGTACAGGGGAATCATTTTCTTTGTCAGCTGCCTGGATTCCACCTTCTGCCATCATGGTGTTGGCATCACCGATACGAAGTTTGGTCACGATCATAACGTTGGCACCTGCATTGTGTGCTTCGATGGCACAGGAGGAGCCTGCGCCGCCGCCGCCGATTACAAGTACATCTACATCATAATCAATTTTGTTAAGGTCAATTTTTTCATTCAGAAGACGGCTTTCGGAGTGAAGCATTTCTGCCAGTTCCAGTGGTGCCTTCTGTCCTTTGTTTGGTCCTACTTTGATTTCTGCAAATGCATCCGGGTTATAATCTGGATGGAATTTCTTAAGAAGAGCATCTTTCTCATCAGCGCTCAGACGTCTTGGCTCTGTTGTCATACGCTGTGCTCTTGTAGCCTCTACCTTTTTGATGGATTCCATCATATTTTCTGGATATGGTGCGTACATGTTTTATGCCCTCCTTATTTCTCGATTTCTCTGTTGTTGTAAAGTTCTTCCATGTCTGTGATCGGTTTCTGCATAATCTGCTCGATCAGGTCATCGTATTTGCCTTCATGAATCTCTTCTACACGTTTTTCAAGATGTTCACTCTTAGGTGCAATGTATTTTCCTGTGAGACGTCTTGCAAGAAGACCTACCATCGGGTGAGAGATACCTGCCGGACATCTTACGGAACAGCATCCGCAGCTTACGCAGTCAAAGGATTCTTCTGCGCATTTCTCAAGCTCACCTCTCTGCGCATATGCGATGTACTGCATTACATTTAAGCCCTGGGTACATGCTTTTGTACACGCGTTACAGCCGATGCAGCTGTAAATTTCCGGGTAGAGCTCCATCATGACCTGCTGGTTTGGCTGAAGGTCTTCGATATTGTAGAGTCTCTTGTCTGTAGGGAAGAACGGGATGCTTGCTACATACATGCCTTCCTGTACCTGTGTCTGACAGGCAAGACAGGTTTTCAGTTCATTGTCGCCTTTGATTCTGTAGATTGTGGCGCAGGCGCCGCAGAAGCCGTGACGGCAGCCGCAGCCGCGTTTTAAAGTGTATCCGGCGTATTCCATGGCCGTCATAATGGTCAGGTCAGCTGGTACGGTGTATTTTTTACCGAAGAAATATACGTTTACCATATTTTCCATGTTGTGGGGTCCTTTCTTCTACTTATTCAACCCGTACGACTTGTGAAATGGGTATCCCGCACGTGCCCGTCGCAACGCTCTGCTGAACTAATCGCTAACTGCGACTAAGGAGTTCAGGAGAGCCTTCACTCCTAAGTCTTCGTAAGCGCTGGATTTCAGCGCCGCTAAAACCGCTCCTGAAATGGGCATCTTAGCGAGATACCCATTCCCCAAGTCTGTGTACTGGCAATAACTGATTCATTTATTCGAAAGTTTCTTAAGATTAAAAAGTTTAGTACTCGTCAGGTAATTGATCGATCTCGTCCATTCTAAAAACCGGACCATCTTTACATACGTACTTAGATCCGATATTACAACGTCCGCATTTACCAATACCGCACTTCATACGAAGCTCCAGTGTTGTATAAACCTGAGTTCTTGTAAATCCAAGCTCCTCAAGGCCCTGAAGTACGAATTTGATCATGATCGGCGGTCCGCAGACTAATGCGACTTTGTTGGTGTCGAAGCCGATTTCTTTCAAATAGGTTGGTACGAAGCCTACATGTCCGTCCCAGCCTTCCTGCTCACGGTCGATGGTCAGGTAGACGTTTACGTCTTTTGCATTCATCCACACTTCCTGGATCTCTTTTAATTTTACAAGATCATCTGCGGAACGGGAACCGTAGAGAATATCTACAGTGCCATAGTCATCGCGATTGTCAAGAACGTAGTTGATTACGGAACGAAGTGGTGCAAGACCGATACCACCGGCAATAAACAGAAGATTTTTGCCTTTCAGCTTATCCTCTACCGGAAAATGGTTACCATATGGTCCACGGACTGTGATCTCATCTCCCACCTGAAGGCTGTGAAGATAAGAGGTCAGCTCACCACATTTCTTAATACTGAATTCCTGATACTCTTTATTTGTAGGAGAGGAAGTAATGGAAAACATACCTTCGCTTACACCTGGGGCGCAGACCATAGCGCACTGGCCTGGCATATGCTCAAAAAGCTTTCCTCCATCCGGTGCTGTTACACAGAATGTTTTTACATCCGGAGTCTCCTCATGAATATTTGTGATCACACCAACCTGTGGAATCAGAGTATCCAGAGTATAATTTTTATGACAAGTACACTCGCTCATTACTTTTCACCTCCATGCTTTTCAAAAGCCTTAATCACCTTCACGATATTTAAAGATGACGGACATTTTTCCACGCAGCGGCCACAGCCTACACAGGAGTACATACCGTTGTTATTAGCAGGGAAATATACAAGCTTGTGCATAAATCTCTGACGGAATCTCTGCAACTGGCTGATACGGTTGTTTCCGTGAGCCATCATTGTGAAATCGGAATACATACAGGAATCCCAGCAGCGGTAACGCTTTACACCGTGTCCTGTGTCGTAATCCTTGATGTCATAGCACTGGCAGGTCGGACATACAAAGGTACAGGTTCCGCATGCCAGGCATGGTTTATATAAAGTCTCCCAGACAGGAGAATTAAACTTCGCATCTGTAGCATTTCCATCCCATCCTTCCAGAGAAAGATGTGTATATGGAAGCTTTTCTACAATGTTATGGATTGCTTCTTTTTCAGCATCCACTTTTGCCTGATCGCCGTCAGCCGGGGTAAGAAGTTCTTTTACAGCTTCTGTAAGAGCCTCTCCTTTTTCTGTAAGGGCTTTCCAGTAAAGGCTTCCCTCCACCATCCAGGCTGCTACATCGGCAATTCCTTTTACATCGGCGTCTGCTTCCGGATCTGCTGCATCTGTTCCAAAAACCTTACAGAAACAGGATTCCTCCGGCTCATGACAAGCCATGGCAACGATGGTTCCATGATCTCTTCTTGCTGCATAGAAGGTATCAACAGGATCAGCAAGAAAAACCTTATCCAGAACTGCAACACCTTTTACATCGCAGGCTTTCATGCCAAATACAACGAACGGACGGCTTCTCAGCTCTTCCGGCTCTACGGTCAGCTTCTTTCCATCACGAACACAGGTGTAAAGTGTTTCGCTCTGTGGGAAAAAGACATCTTTGCCGGATTTTACGGTTTTCAAGGTCTCAAGGTCTGCCTCTTCTCCTTCATTCCAAAGGCCGAAGTTGGTCTGTCCTGCCTTTTTGACCGGAAGGATCAGATCCTGGCTTTCTGCGATTTTCCGGAATAATGCTTCCAGATTTTCTTTTTCAATCTTATACATACATTATCCCCTTTCTGCCACTACACCTGGCTCTACATCATCAAATGTAAAGCTGGTCAGCGGGCCTTTTGACTCAGCATCTGCTCCTGCCTGATATTCGCCGTAGAAGGTATCAATATCCTTGATGAACTTACGGTTAAACAGATGAAGCGGAATCCCCTGCGGGCAGACACGGCTGCACTCACCGCAGTCTGTACATCTTCCTGCAACGTGGAATGCACGGATAATGTGGAACATTTTTTCTTCAAAGGAATCCACATTTGCCTTCTGCGCACTGTCAAACTTGGTGCTGTCGAATACACATTTACGACAGCTGCAGGCTGGACATGCATTACGGCATGCATTACAGCGGATACATTTACTGAGCTCCTTCTGGAAAAATGCGAAACGCTCTTCCGGGCTCATTTTCTCAATTTTCTCCACTTCTGCGAAACGGTCTGCATCCTTTGTATCCTTGGATTCGCCGATGATCTCATCATAGATCATATGCTCTTTTCCTTTGCATACATGGCAGCGCTCCAGCATTGCATCCTTGTAAGCAACTGTTTTGTCACCGTAGATTGTGGAAACGTTAAGTATTTCACAATCATCGGTAAGCTCAGCGCCGGAAATGCTCTGGATTCCCTTGATGCCCATTTTACGAAGCTTCTCCACATCCAGCTTGCCTTTACAGCCAACACCGATAATGTAGGCTTTTTCACGGTCTACACGGTGTTCCTTGATCAACTGGTTGAAGCTGTAGGTATCACAAGGCTTCAGACAGACAAGAGTTTTTCCCTCTAATTTGGAAGCCTCGATCATCATTTTACTTAAGTTTTGTCCGCAGAAACCATTATAGACAAATTCGTCCAGGCTTTCTGCTGTTTCGAAATATGCTGCTTCCGGATTGTAAGGCAGGTCTCCGGCTTTCCAGCCAAGAACACGTGTTACGGTTCCATCAGCCAGCAGTTCTTTTGCACGAGCGATCAGTTCCTGCATCTTAAATCCTCCAATCTGACGTTTTTACCCAGAGAATGGATTTTTTCCACAAATTCATTCATGGTCTGGGAGAATTTTACACCTTCTGCGGCAGATACCCACTCAACACGGGTACGGCCATTTTCCACACCAATGAAGTCCAGCATGGAGAAAAGAAGTGTCATACGTCTTCTCGCATAATAGTTTCCGGTTGTGTAGTGGCAGTCTCCCGGATGGCAGCCGCACATGATCACGCCGTCAGCACCTTTTTCGAAGGCACGGAGGATGAACATTGGATTTACACGGCAGGAGCATGGTACGCGGATGATCTTTACATCAGCCGGATAAGAAAGACGGCTGCTTCCTGCAAGGTCTGCACCTGCGTAGCTGCACCAGTTACAGCAGAATGCCACGATCTTCGGTCTGAATTCTTCTTTTGCTTCTATCGACATATTGCATCTACCTCCGCTAAAATCTGTCTGTTGGAGAATCCCTGGAGATCCATTGCTCCGGACGGGCAGGTTACGGTACATGCACCACAGCCCTGGCAAAGAGCATTGTTTACAACAGCAATTCTTCTTGTCTCACGGATTCCGTGGTCATTTACCTGTTTTTCCTCATAGGAAATCGCACCATACGGACACACATTTGCACACTGGGAGCATCCGTTGCAAAGAAGCTCGTCAGAATGTGCGGTACATGGGTTGGTGGTCAGCTTGTCTTTTGCAAGAAGGCCGATTGCCTTTACTGCTGCTGCGCCAGCCTGTGCAACTGTCTCCGGAATATCCTTTGGTCCCTGGCAGACACCGGAAAGGAAAATACCAGCTGTAGGGGACTCTACCGGACGAAGCTTTGCATGTGCTTCTGTGAGGAAGTTGTTGGTATCAATACTTGCGGTAAGCATAGTTGCAATTTTTCTTACATCCTTGTTTGGCTCGATGGCAGCTGCAAGAACCACCATATCAGCCTCCATAAGGATCTGTTTATTTTCAAGCAGGTCAGAAGCCTGAACCATAAGAGTTCCATCCGGCTGTGGGATTACCTTTCCAACCTGGCCTTTTACATAATTTACACCGTAATCTTCAACAGCTCTTCTGTAGAACTCATCGAAGTTTTTGCCTGGAGTACGAACGTCAATGTAGAAAACAGTTACATTTGTATCCGGGTATTTGTCACGGATCAGCATTGCATGTTTTGCAGTGTACATACAGCAGATCTTGGAGCAGTAGCTCTTTCCTCTTTCATCAGAGCAACGACTTCCCACACACTGTACAAATACAATGTTTTTCGGAGCTTTTCCATCGGAAAGTCTCTCAAGATGACCTTTTGTAGGTCCTGCTGCATTCATGATACGCTCAAGCTCAAGAGAGGTGATAACGTCCTTACTCTGGCTGTAAGCGTACTCATCATATTTATCCAGCGGAATCACGTCAAAACCGGTTGCAACCACGATTGCACCGTATTTCTGTGTAACAATTTCATCCTTCTGCTCATAATCAATTGCACCTGCAGCACAAACCTTGGAGCAGACACCGCATTTTCCGGTTTTGAATTTGGTACAATGCTCGCGATCGATTACCGGAACATTTGGGATAGCCTGAGCGAACGGAATATAGATAGCACTTCTGTTGTTCAGACCGCGGTTAAATTCGTTTGGATTTTTCTTGGACGGACATTTCTCAGAACAAACGCCGCATCCGGTACATTTGCTCATATCCACGCTTCTTGCTTTCTTGCGGATATCAACGGTGAAGTCACCTACAAAGCCGCTTACCTTCTCAACTTCACTGTATGTATAGATGTTGATTTTCTCATGTGCTGCTGCCTCTACCATCTTTGGTGTAAGGATACATGCGGAGCAGTCCAGAGTTGGGAAGGTTTTGTCCAGCTGGGACATTCTTCCACCAATACTTGGAAGCTTCTCTACAATATCAACCTCATAACCAGCCTCTGCAATGTCAAGGGCTGACTGGATTCCGGCAATACCTCCGCCGATTACAAGAGCTCGTTTGGTTACAAGGCTCTCGCCTGGCTGAAGAGGAGCATCCAGATTTACTTTTGCAATTGCGGCTCTTGCAAGGATTACTGCCTTTAAGGTAGCCTCTTCCATATCCTTGTGGATCCAGGAGCAATGCTCACGGATATTGGCAATCTCTACCATATATGGGTTTAAGCCCGCTTTCTGTGCTGCCTTTCTAAAGGTAGCCTCATGCATACGCGGGGAACAGGAACAGACTACGATTCCTGTCAGATTTTTTTCATGGATGGCGTTAATGATCTTGGCCTGTCCTGCTTCAGAGCACATGTACTGATAATCTTCCGCATGAACAACGCCCGGCTCTTTTGCTGCCATCTCTACTACTTTTTTTACATCAACTGTGGCTGCAATATTGGTACCACAATGACATACGAATACACCTATTCTCTGCACCTGTTTTTCACCTCCTGTATCTTCTGAATGCACTTACCAACAGCTGCTGCGGTGTGTCTTCATCAAGCAGCTCCGGAATTTCGTCTGCGGTCAGATAGTTCTGTTCACGCTCACGGACAACCAGCTGTCTGGCTGCATCGATCAGTTTTCCCGGTTTTACATCTCTTGGGCAACGCTCCACGCATGCAAAACAGGAAAGACATTTCCAAAGGGATTTTGACTGTGCCAGTGCTTCAATATCGCCGTTCTGTACATAAGTTACAAACTGGTGAGGCTTGATATCCATCTCGTTAAATGCAGGACAGGTTGCGGAGCATTTTCCGCATTTCATACATTTCAGGGGATTTACTCCGGAAATTTCTTTGATTCGCTCTGCCGCATTCTGAGTATTTCCATATGTATAAGCCATTACTTCGCCACCTCCTCTTTTACTCCGAGAGCTTCTGCAAGAAGTTCTGTAAAATAGTAAACAGGAAGATCGCCGGTTCCGTTCTTTTTCAGGTTATACATGCAAAGTGGACAGGCTGTGATCAGCATATCTGCTTCAAAGCCCTTTGCACTGTCCATGATTTTCTCGCACATATTCTGTGCCATTTCTTTTTCTTTCAGGGAAATGTAGCCGCCGCAGCACTCATTGCGGTATGGGTATACCACAGGTTCTGCGCCAAGGGCACGGATGAAGTCTTCCATAATGGTTGGATTCTCCGGATTATCAAATGACATGATTTTTCCTGGTCTTAAAAGAAGGCAGCCATAATATGCACCGATTTTTTTGCCAGTTAAAGGATTTACCACTTTCTTTTTGATCTCATCAAATCCAACTTCATCACGGAGTACTTCCAGATAATGAAGGACATTTGTCTCTCCTTCATATGGAGTATCCAGTTTCAGATAATTATTTGCTCTGGTGCGGATGTCGTCCACGTTTTTCATGTCGTCGTTCACACGTTTGAGCACATGATGACAGGCTGAACAGACTGTGATCAGATCCTGTCCTTTTTCTTTTGCGTCATTTAAAGCCCGGATGGAAGAAAGTTTGGTGGCAATCTCATCGCTGCCAAGAGGATATACGCCGCCGCAGCACTGCCAGTCTTCTATCTCTTCCATTTCGAAGCCCAGTGCTTTTGCAGAAGCTCTGGCATAGGCATCCAGATCTTTTGCCTTATTCTTCAGGGTACATCCTGGATAATAACTGTACTTCATGCTTCTTGTTCCTTTCTTGTCACTGTTCACTAAATGTGCTTTTCTAAATTCACATATGTAAACAGCAGCTATTTGGGTTGCTTTCGCAAAGTGGAACCCGACTTACCGCTTTCCACGATAGAAGCCGGGATGTCTTTGCTGGTATAGTTAAATATAAAGTCTTGTGCTCTGCACTGGGAATTGATTTTTCTGGTAAAATGCAGACAACAAAACCTGGTCCTTACAGTTCGATCTGTGCGATTACTTCTTTCAGGGCATCAGCACTCTTTTTCAGCAGTGCAACTTCTTCTTTATTCATACGCATCTGAACTTTTCCCTGGATTCCATTTGGTCCTACAAGAGTAAGGGTACTCAGGCACACATCTTCAATCCCATACTCACCGTGAAGCATGGAGGATACAGTTGCAAGGGAATCGGAAGCTGCCAGGATCAGACCTACCAGCTGGCAAACGGTAGCAGATACTGCGTAGAAGGTTGCACCTTTCTTTGCAATAACTTTTCCGCCGGATTTCTGTACATATTCCAGCATGGCTTCTTTATCCAGAGGTTTCACATCCTTGCCGTGAGCTTTCATTTCTTCATAATACTCATCTGTGCTGAGACCGGAAATGTAAGCGCCTGTCCATGGAATGAAGGAGGTGTCTCCGTGCTCGCCAAAAACATAAGCGTGGATATTTCCCTGGGCTACTTTGAAGTGCTCGGAAAGTCCATAGCGAAGTCTTGCTGTATCAAGAATAGTTCCGGATCCCATGATCTGATTCTCCGGAAGACCGGAAATCTTGGTAAATACATAGGTCATAATATCTACCGGGTTGCTTACGATAATATACTTTGCGTCTGGAGCTTCTTTTACGATCTGAGGAGTGATGCTCTTCAAAATGTTTACGTTTGTCTGAGTAAGCTCAATTCGTGTCTGTCCTGGTTTACGGGCGATTCCGGAAGTAATGATCACGATGTCTGAATCTTTGGCATCTGCGTAATCTCCGGCCACCAGAGATACAGGGCTTCTAAAGCAGGTTCCCTGCTCAATGTCCATAACCTCTCCTTCAACCTTCTCCTTGTTGATGTCGATCAGAACAATCTCGGAAGCGATCTCATCGTGTGCCAGTGTGTAAGCGATAGTGGAGCCAACGCTTCCAGCTCCGATAATGGTAATTTTGCTGCTCATAAAAAACTCCTTTCATGGGGGTTGTGGAATTTTGTCAACTTTTCCCTCTGTTTTGTCACTTTTTCGTGGGATTGGTTGGTTTTCCCTGTGTGATGTCCTTTGTTTCTTGTTTATTTTTTAACAATCACAGTTAGAAAAAAAGCGGGTAAAAACTTTATTTTCTGCCTTGTGACATGGCCTAAACCAGAAACACAGAGAATTTTCTTCCTGTTTTCCTGGTTCAAGTCATGTCACTATGTGTTTCTTGACAAACAATTCTCAACAAAAGGACTTTTCCCTCTTCGTCTCCGCATAAAATATTGGTTTTCTCCGCTCTCATTAAGATACCACAATGACAATCTTTTAACAACTATTTTTTTAAATTTTTATCATTATTTTGGGGCTTCTACATATTGCATAAATATAGGGGCTCTGTTTTGTATGATTTTATGTAGGTTACTTCTGTAAATCCCATTGTCCCCAGATTGGCGTCTCCCTTTTTCAGATATGCATTAATTTCCTTATTATTTACAATTTTCTGGTACTTCAAGTAGATCAGTTCTCCTTTTTAGCTTTTTTCTCAAGATAATTATAAGGAAAAAAAAGCAGGTTGTTGTCTCGGACATGTAAAATTTTGTTTAAATTTGAGAAGAAGAAAGCATCTGTCAGTTACGATTCGACAGATGCTTTTTTCTAAAGCATGTTTAAAAAATTATATATCTCACCAATGCTTTTTTCCTACCCGAATCAGCAGGCGTACAGCTTCACAATATTCTTCAGATTCTCCACAGCATAATCCATTCCTTCAACGGTAATGTGTTCGCATGGTCCGTGGAAGGCATAGCCGCCGGTTCCAAGGTTCGGACAGGGCAGTCCCATGAAGGAAAGCCTTGCGCCATCTGTGCCGCCGCGGATTGCAACTGTCTTAGGATTCAGCCCGGACTGCTGGACGGCTTTCTTGGCGTTATCGATCAGGTGCATGCAAGGCTCGATCTTCTCTTTCATGTTGCGGTACTGTTCTTTGATGATGAGGGTTACGGTACCTTCGCCGTATTTCTCGTTGAGAAGCTTGACGATATGTCTCATCAGCTCCTGGCGGCAGGCGAACATGGCGCTGTCGTGGTCACGGATAATGTAGTCAAGGCTTGCAGAAGACACATCTCCGCTCATTTCACAGAGATGGAAAAATCCCTCATACTCTTCTGTGTTCGCTGGGGTATCTCCTGCCGGAAGCATGTTATTGAACTCCATGGCAACCAGGGCTGCATTGATCATGGTGTTCTTACTGCTGCCCGGGTGTACAGAAAAGCCTTTGATCTTTACTTTCGCACCTGCGGCATTGAAGTTCTCATACTCGATCTCATTCTCCGCACCGCCATCTACAGTATAGGCAAAATCTGCTCCAAAGTCTTCTACATCGAAGAAGTCTGCGCCGCGGCCCACTTCTTCATCCGGGGTAAAGCCGATACAGATTTTTCCATGAGGAATGTTCTCTGTGATCACCTGCTCTGCCATAGTCATGATCTCAGCCACACCAGCCTTGTCATCTGCACCAAGAAGGGTGCTTCCGTCGGTGGTGATCAGGGTTCTTCCTTTTAAAGATGCCAGATGTGGGAAATCTTTCAAGGTAAGAGCATATTCACTGTCTCCCAACTTTACATCACCGCCGTCGTACTCCGGGATGATCTGTGGATTTACGTTTTCTCCGGAGAAATCAGGTGCTGTGTCCATATGTGCGATAAAGCCGATGGCTGGTTTCTCTTCCAAGCCTTCTGTAGCCGGGATCACGCCATAAACATAGCACTTGTCATCAATGCGCACGTCCTGAACCCCTATTTTTTTCAGTTCCTCTGCCAGCTGGTTTCCCAGGTCAAACTGACGGCTGGTGGATGGCACGTTCTCCTGCTCATCCTCGCTTGTGGTATATACTTTCACATAATTTAATAAACGTTCGTATGCACGCATTTTTGCTTTTCTCCTTCTCATGTATTCTTTATTTTCAAGCAGCTCGGCTAAATAATTTTACAGCTCTTCCAGTTTCTCCAGTTCCCCGCCAAATGAAGTATCCATACATTCTTCAAAAGACGCTTCCTTCTTCATCTTCTCCAGTGCCACTCCCGCCTTCTTTACAGTCTGCACCGTTCCGGCACCTGCTATGCAGCCGCCAGGACACGCCATGCCTTCCAGCAGATATCCGTTGTATTTCCCTGCTTTGGCTGCCATCAGCATCTTTTTACACTCCTGAAGTCCGTTAGCACTGACTACCTTCACCTCGCGATCCGGATCCATTCGCTTTACAGCTTTCACAACTGCGGCTGCCACACCGCCGCTAACAGCGAAGCCACGACCGTCACTACTGGCCTGGGTAAGAGGCTCTTCCTCCGGAAGGCTGGCAAAATCAACATCCTTGGCATCAAACATGCCTTTCACCTCTTCAAAGGTGAGAACGAAGTCCACATAGCTTCGAACCGATTTACGGCTTGCCTCCAGCTTCTTGGCTGCACATGGTCCTACAAACACGATCTTGCAGTCTGGCTCTTCCTGCTTCAGAAGTCTGGCAGTCAGTACCATGGGAGTAAGCGCCATGGAAATGCAGTTGGCAAGCTGTGGAACCGTCTTTTTTGCCATAACAGACCATGCCGGGCAACAGGAGGTTCCCATAAACGGAATTTTCTCCGGCACTTCCTTCATGAAGTCCTTAGCCTCCTCAATGGTGCAAAGATCTGCACCCACAGCCACTTCCTTAATATCCGTAAATCCAAGCGCCTTAAAAGCTCCCCGAAGCTGGGTATTCTTCAATTCCGGTTCAAACTGACCTGCCACAGCCGGCGCTACAATGGCATAAACTGGTGTATCACTTTTTAATGCCATAATGGTCTGATAAATCTGTCCCTTATCTACAATGGCACTGAACGGACAGCTTACCAGGCACATTCCACAGGAAACACACTTGTCATAGTCGATCTCTGCTCTGCCATACTCGTCTGAATGGATGGCATTCATTCCACAGGCCTTGGCACACGGACGCTCCTGCTTGATAATGGCATTATATGGACAGGATTCCAGACACTTTCCACATTTGATGCATTTCTCCTGATTGATCACAGACCGCCCGTTTTCCATGTGGATAGCCTGCTTGGGACAGACCTCCTGACAAGGATGTTCCAGACAGCCCTGGCAGCCCTCTGTGACAATCACACGCTTCTCCGGACAGGAGTTGCAGGCGAATTTAATAATATTGATAAGGGGCGGCTCATAATATTTCTCTTCGATCAAGCTGGCTTCTACGCCCTTGGAAATTGGCGCATGCTCGGAAATGTTTCGAAGAGGCAGTCCCATTGCCACACGCAGTCTCTCTCCTACGATAGCTCTCTCCAGAAAAATACTGTCACGATATGTTGCAATCTCTCCTGGAAGAATTTTGTACGGAAGATCATCCATCTCTTTCTCAATGTCGCCCTCATAGGCAAGCCGGGCAATTTCAGTAAAAATCTGGTGTCTGATTTTTGTCTTTGATGAGTATAGTCCTCTCATTCTTTTTCTCCTTATGCTGTAGTATTTTGCACCAGCCAGATTTTACCGCAATCAATCTAACTGTCTTTATAAAGTTTTCTTTCTCCGCTTTTTTAAATAGTTGATATAAATTCATCAAGTATTTATTATACCACCTATCATACAAAAAAATTATAATTTAAGCAAATCTTTTTCCAATTTCTTTTCCTGGAGCATGTATGAAAAAGGCTTTCTTTTAGTGTGTTGAAAGTTGTTCAAATGTGTCCCTCCTGAAGAACTTTTCACCCTCCCAACACATTAAATAAGAAATGCACGCAAAAAAAGACACTGTACAGATTTCTCCACACAATGTCTTTCTTCAAAATTTTCACATAAAATATTATTTCATCCACCTATCTGGCAATCCAGATCACAGACGGAATGCACTGCTTTTTTTAAAAGTTCCATATGCTCCGGTTCTGGAGGAAGTATCTCCGGCAGCTTGTATTCTCTTCCAAGCCAGTCGTACTTATCCTGTCCCAGACGGTGATATGGAAGAAGGTGAATCTTCTTCACACCTGGCAATGTAGATGCAAAGGAAGCAATAGACTTGATTTCCTCCACACTGTCATTGAACGTTGGAACGACAGGTACACGAATCACCAGATTGGTCTGGCCAGAAAGAGCTACCTTTCTGGCGTTCTCCAGAGCCAGTCCATTGGGCTTGCCTGTAAACTGCTTATGCTTCTCCTGATTGGTATGCTTGATATCCATCAGGTAAGTATCCAGATAAGGCAGTACCATCTCTATATTTTTCCAGGGAACACAAGCCATACTCTCGATAGCTGTATTAATTCCACGCTCTTTCGCTGCGCGAAGAAGGTCACGGGCAAATTCCGGCTGACAGAGACATTCGCCGCCGGAAAGTGTCATTCCGCCGCCGGAACGGTAGTAGTATGGGCGATCCTTCTCTACCAGTTCGATCATCTCGCGGACCGTTACGTCTCGTCCCATGGTCTTCACGCCGTCTGGAGTTTTCATTGTCTGGATCTTATATTCCTGGGATTCCGGATTGCAGCACCACTGACATCTGAGCACACAGCCTTTCAAAAACACAATGGTACGGATTCCAGGACCGTCATGGATGGAATAGCGCTGGACGTCGAAAATACGTCCTGTAGTGTCTAAATATTCCATAGATTTCTCCATTATACGGAAGTGCCAGCAGACTTCTCTTAACGAAGCCACCAGCAATTCCATTTATATTTTTCGCAGAAAGTTCCCATTCACAGCCACACTTATCATCTCGCTAAGAAGTGAGCTATGGGGCAATTATAACTCTCCTGCATAAGAGTCTGCTGACTTTCTTTTTAGAATCCCTGCTCAGTTCTTCTGATAATGTCATCCTGCAGCGATTTGGAAAGTGTAGTAAACAGTGCACTGTAACCAGCCACACGTACAACCAGATGCTTATAGTTCTCCGGATGTGCCTGTGCATCGAGCAGTGTCTCTCTGCTTACAACGTTAAACTGCATATGCATTCCCTTCTGATCGAAGTAGGAGCGGATCAGTGCAACGAACTTCTCAAGACCCTCACGTCCAGACAATGCTGACGGATGGAATTTCTGATTGAACAGAGTACCATTGGATACGATGAAGTGATCCAGTTTTGCAACAGAGCTTGCTGCTGCAGTAGGTCCGTTCACATCCTTACCTGCGGATGGGGAAACACCATCTGCAACCGGAGTATGTGCATATCTTCCATCTGGTGTAGCACCAGTCTGTCCGCCAAGGGGTACGTTTGCAGAAACCGGATAAAGTCCTGCCTGGTACTGTCCACCACGTGGGTTCTTAAAGTTCTGAAGCGGTCTTGTATATGTGTAAGCCACATCTCTTGCGAAGTAGTCCACTTCCGGAATATCATTTCCGAATTTCGGAACTTCTGCGATCATATCGTGGATTTCCTGGTATCTTGCCATCTTCTCAGGTGCCATCTGGGCATTCATAACAGATTTCAGGACAGCTGCTGCAGTATCCGCATCAACCTTGGCACCGCTCTCAGTCATCTCTCTTAAGATGCCGGTTGTGATCTCTTTCACAGACTGCTCATCCAGGCCTTTGCCATAGTTCCATGCAAGAGCTTCCTTCAGCTCCTCCATCGTAAACTTCTTCTCTTCATAGACCAGCTGACGAATTGCATACAGGGAATCTGCCATGTTTGCAATACCAAAGCCCTGGGGACCGGTAAAGTTATAAACTGCGCCGCCTTCCTGTACGGTCTTTCCACGTTTGATACAGTCATCGATCATACTGGAAAGGAATGGAAGCGGACAACGCTTTGCATGAGCCACGTCAATGGCATTATCTGCATTTACAAGAAGGGAAATGCAGTACTCCATCTGTTTCTTGTATGCATCATAGAATTCATCGAATGTAGCCATCTGGGTTACATCGCCGGTAGGAATTCCGACCATCTCGCCCTGATCCATACCATTGGCAAATACAAGCTCCAGCGGACGGCACATATTAAAGAATGCTGCATCATGCCATCCCTCTGTCTTACCTGCTTTCTGTGGCTCTACGCAACCGATGATATTATACTCACGGGCATCTGCAAGGGAAAGTCCTCTGTTCTGCAGTGCTGGGATGATTACCTCGTCGTTATAATAAGCCGGAAGTCCGATACCCGTTCTGGTAAGCTCTGCTGCCTTGATCAGAAGGTCATGAGGAGAACCATTCCATACACGGATGGAAAGGGACGGAGCCGGAAGATGTACATGCATGGATGCCTCAATACACATAAAGGAAAGGTCATTGGTCACATCATTGCCATCTTTATCCTGACCTCCTACGATCAGGTTCTGGAACAGACTGTAGCCTGCGAAGCCTTCTGCGGAAGCAGCATCACGGACTTTATTCAGGTCATTTAATTTTACCCAGATGCAATCAAGAAGCTCCTGGGCTGCTGTTCTGGTAATCGCGCCGCTCTCAATATCCTTCTTATAATAAGGATACATATACTGGTCGAAACGTCCTGGGGAAATGGAATGTCCGCTAGACTCCATCTGGAGAAGCTGCTGCACAAACCAGAAGGACTGACACGCCTCCCAGAAATTGGTAGCTCCCTTCGCCGGAACCTTGCTGCAATTGGATGCAATCACAAGAAGCTCTGCTTTACGCTGTGGATCTGTACATTTCTCTGCCATTTCAAGGGCAAGCTTTGCATATCTGTCTGCATAATCAATCACTGCCTGGCAGCTCATGATAACTGCTTCCAGGAAACGGGAACGCTCTGCGTAATCTCCATCCCCCACATTGCATTTATCCAGCTCAGCCTGTGCTTTCGCCATAATGCCTTCGTATCCAATTTCAAGAACTTCCCAATACTTTACTGTAACGTGTCCTACACCATTGTAGAAATAATTTCCTGGTGTAAAAATGTTGTGATCGATGGCACGGATTGCTTCCGGTGCCATATATGCTGTGGCAAGCTCACTGGTAGTCTTGCCTTTCCAGTATTTGTGTACCTCGCGAAGATCTGCTTTGGCCTGCTCTGAAATATAGAATGGATCAGCAGTTCTGGTGGCAACCGTATCCAGCTCGTCTTCCAGCCACTGGTAGGAAAATTCCGGGAATGTCTGGCATCCTCTCGGTGCAATGGAGTTACTTCCCACGATCAGTTCCTCATCACGGATGATGATCGGAATATTATGTAAAATGTGGGAAAAAGCTTTCGCTCTTCTGGTAATGATCGGCTGGTCTTCCGTCTCCTTATAGGACTCTGTGATCAGCTTCGCTCTGTAAGATTCGATCTCCGGCATCTTGGCATAGAGATGATCTACCAGGCGGGTAATTCTGGAAGATTTGGGAATCTCACTTGTATTGTATTTTTCCATGGTTCTCCTTTCTCATGGATGTCCCGGCATATGAAATAGTATTCTGTATCTCAAAAACACAATATTCTCTCTGTCGGCAACATAAATGTCCGTTGTTCCATGACATAGTTTTCTATGCTCATTATACGTCATTTGCTATGCGGTGTCAACATAATTCAACACCAGTTTTGTTGTTTTAGTTGGTGTTTTTGGTTGATTTTTGTGGTTTTTCGTTGTTTTTATTAAAAAGCACAATTAAACCAAAAAGCGTTTTCCGATTTTCATATTTTGATTTCGGAAAACGCTTTTCAAATTATATCTCCACACAAATTATATAGCAGTTCAGTGCCATACGTTGAAAGTTATCAATTTATTTGAAATATATGTGTATTCTTTCTCTCTGCCCCGTCTTGATATTTTCAGCCAATGCAACAGCAAGAAATCCAGATCCTCCTGCAACTTTTATTTTGCTGCCATTTGGTGACATCTTTGCTACACCCCAGTTACTTCTTGCATACGATATTCCCCCTCTGAGTTTCCAACCTTTTTTCAGATTAAATTTAAATGCGATACTCTTATTTTTATATTTGGAATAACGCAGATTATAAATTGCATTCTTTTTAAAAGCAGTTCCTTTAATTGTGAGCTTTCCCACCTTTGCAGAAGAAACAGGATTTACATATTTATACACGGTAAATGTACATTTGTAAGTTTCCCGTTCAGTTTTCACAGTAATAGTTGTTGTGCCAGCTTTTTGGGGCGTAGCCCAAATAGCATTATCCTTTATCTTTACAGTTGCAACTTTTGTATTACTGGATTCCACAACTACTTTTCTTTTTCCAATGTAGGCAATAAGTTCATCCGGATTGTAGCATCTGCGATTTTCCATAGTTTTAGAAGAATAAATAGTTGCATTTGTCTTAAGAATTTTAAATACCTCTTTTGCGTAAGCAGGCACGGTCATTGCAAACATCATAGCAAATGTCAGCACAACCGTTATTATTTTTTTAGTGACTTTTTCATTTTCAACACTCCCTTCATGATATGGACATTACAGAATACAATATATATATGCATTTTTGATTTTATAACAGTTTATACCCATTTACAATCTGTGCCAAAATGTGTGCGCAATTCTTTCGCGGGTTTGTCACATTCTGTTTTTTATCAATAAAAAAACTGCCATATCAGATTTCTCCAATACAGCAGTTTCCTCATCTTCTTATTTACCAGCTATGTAAAATACCAGTGCCTCATTCACATCTTAGTGGCAGTGTCCGCCGCAGCTTCCACAATTACCATTGCAGCCTTTTCCGCTTTTTTTATCCTTCACAATACTTCTCACTGCCAGACCTGCTATTACGACTACGATAGCACCAACAACTACTGTTCCCATATGATACTCCTTTCAGATTACCTATAAGCTCCTTTATGTTGTTAGTATATTCTAACATTCATTAGATGTCAATATTTATTTTATATTCCTTACACATTCAGCTTCATCTGTCCGTCTTTAATATATCCCATATTTCGCATTCCGCGGTAAATCACATAGGATAACAGTCCCGGAAGTAGGAAGTGGAACAATACAATTTTCAGAATTACCAGCACCGGTGATTCTGTTGCCACCATAGTCTGGTAAGTCATGATCTGTCCAACCAGACCAGAGGTTCCCATTCCGGAACCAGTTGCATTGTTTGTCATATGGAAAGGCCCGATAATGGCAATTGGGCCTAAAATAGCAGATGCCAGTGTAGGAGGCAGCCAGATCAGCGGACGCTTCATAATATTAGGGATCTGCAGCATGGAAGTTCCGATTCCCTGGGCAAAAAGACCGCCCACGCCATTATCCTTAAAACTTGTCACTGCAAATCCAATCATCTGACAGCAGCATCCGATCGTTGCCGCACCCGCTGCCACGCCATTCAGCCCCAGAATAATTCCAAGAGCTGCAGAACTAATTGGCAAAGTCAGTACCATTCCCATGATGACAGAAACCACAATTCCCATTAGGATTGGCTGCTGCTCAGTTCCCCAGTTTACCAGGTTGCCAAGCCATGTCATGAAGCTTGATACTCCCGGTCCTACCAGTATCCCTACAGCACCACCGGAAAGGATGGTGATTGCTGGTGTAATAAGAAGATCCAGTTTTGTTTTTCCGGCAACCAGCCTCCCAATCGTAATTCCCACATATGCAGCCACAAACGCTCCAAGAGGCTCGCCAGGACCGGATAACACTAATGCCCCTGTATCAGACAACAGGGTTCCTGCAATAAGGTTTGATGCATAAGCCCCAATCATTCCTGCTGCCGCAGCCGACAACAGCACATAAGTAGATTCCCGGAATTTATACGCAACACCGATGCCGATTCCGGCACCTGTAAGCCTCTGGGCAACCACTGCAAATGCACTTAAATAAGTGCCATATGTACCGCCCATCAAATCACCAATCTGTTTCAAAATAGTTCCGATGATCAAAGTAGAAAACAACCCCAAAGCCATTCCGCTTAAACCATCAATAAAAATATTGTTTAAAACCTTCTTTATCGCTTTCATACTCTCTCCTTGTCCCCACCATCTAAAGCATGTAAAAAATTAATCTTGCAATCTGCAAAATACACCGAAAAGTGGGGCATGCAGACTGCGAGATTGTTTTTTCCGAACACGCTCTAATATAGATCCATCTTCTTCCTTCCCAGTTCAAGAAATACCTTCGTCCCTTTTCCAAGCTCCGACTCTATCCTGATTCCGTGATCCAGCCTTTTCATAATCTTTCCGCAAAGATAAAGCCCAATTCCAGTAGACCTGTTCTCTTCACGTCCATTATAGCCAGTAAACCCCTTTTCAAAAACCCGGGGCAAATCTTCGGCACGGATTCCAATTCCAGTATCTTCGATCACCAGCGTATGCGGCCTGGATTTGCTCATATAGATGGATATTTTTCCTTTTTTTGTGTATTTCAGTGCATTTGATAAAATTTGTCCCAACACAAAGCCAAGCCATTTTTCATCTGTAAGCACCGTTTCCGATACCTCTTGATACTCCAGAGAAAGCTTTTTCCCAATAAATATTCTGGCAAATTTGTGAATCTGCTCACGAATCAGAGAATCCATATCCATTTCCTCAAATCGGATGTCTGAAGCCATATCCTCCGTTCGAAGATACCCCAGCACCATCTCCACGTACTGCTCCACCTTAAAAAGCTCATTCTGAATCTCCTGAGGTCTGGGCTTCTCTTCCTGAAGAAGCAGTCTTGCTGCAGCAATAGGTGTTTTGATCTGGTGAACCCACAGCGTATAAAAGTCTGTCAATTCTGTACCAAAAGCACTTCTCTGATTTTCAGCCTCTATTCTCTTCTCATCCAGACTACGGCAGATTTCCCGGTAAATAGCCTCATTTTCATTCTCCGGAGCCTCCAGATATTCTTCTGAAAAATTGCCGCAGTCTCTTATGTAAAGCAGACTTTCCTGCTTTTTCCGGTATTTATGGTAATCCCACATAAGCCCCAGGCCTGTCAGCAGCATTTCAAAAACCGCCACATAACCTACAGGCTCCAGCGGAATATCATACAGAAAAAGGATTCCAGCCGTTACCGCTACCATAAGTAAAGCCAAAACACCTGTTTTCCATCTGGTTTTCAGGTATTTAATCATACCATGTACCCCAGGCCTTTTTTGGTGATAATGAAATTCTCTACACCCAGACCTTCCAGCTTCCGACGGATTCTTGTGATGTTTACTGTCAAAGTATTGTCATCCACAAAGCTGTCGCTCTCCCACAGTTTTGTCATAATCGACTCTCTGGATACAACATGCCCCTGATGTTCAAATAATATCTGCAATATCTTCAATTCGTTTTTCGTCAGGTCTGCAAGCTTTCCATCCACTGAAATCGTCCCATTTCCAGGATTCAGCACTACGCCGCCCCTTTCCAGAAGACTGTTGTTCTGACCAAAGGCATAGGTTCTGCGAAGCACAGCCTGCACCTTCGCAGTTAACACATCCAGATCAAAAGGTTTCGCGATAAAATCATCTGCGCCCCGGCTCATGGCCATTACCATATTCATATTGTCAGCCGCTGAAGACAGAAACATCACTGGTACCTGTGAAATTTTGCGGATTTCCTCACACCAATGAAAACCGTTAAAAAACGGCAGTTTCAAATCCAGCAGCACCAGCTGTGGATCTTTTTGCACAAACTCCTGAATCACATGAGTGAAATCTTCGATCTGAAAGACCTCATATCCCCAGGATTCCAAATGTCGCTTTACTATCTGTACAATAATTTCGTCATCTTCTATTATTAAGATTTTATACATTTTTAATCAATTTTTTCTTCTAAACGGACATGTCTGCCTGCGCAGACATCACCCCAAATGAAAGTCGATTGTTCCGCGCCTTTAGCGCTACCGCGCAGGACTTTTATCCTAAATATGCCTTCAGTAATTTCAGTGTATTCTTCGCTCCATCCCTGTGTGACCGCTCGTATCCATGAGATGCGTAAACTCCCGGTCCGATCAGACCATGCTTCATATCATAGCCTGCTTTCAGTGCCGCATCCACATCAGAGCCATAATGAGGATACACATCCACAGCAAACGCAATGTCATTCTCCTGTGCAGCCTTGATCAGACCGGAAACCACCTGGTAATCATATGGTCCCATACTGTCCTTAGCGCAGATTGAAACCATGGTTTCATCACATTCCAGGCCTTTTCCAACACATCCCATATCTACGGAGATCATCTCTGTCACTCCATCTGGGATAGCGGCACATCCACCATGTCCCACTTCCTCATAAGAAGTGATCAGTACATAAATGGTACGCTCTGTCTGAATTTCTTTCTCTTTCAGATATTTAGCATAGCCGAGAAGAATGGCAGTGCTGAATTTATCATCAAGGAAACGGCTCTTGATGTATCCGCTCTCAGTCACAACTGTCCTTGGATCAAAGCAGACAAAATCGCCTGTCATGATTCCAAGTTTTTTCACATCCTCTTTATTCTTCACTGGCTCATCAAGAATGGCCTCCATCGTCTCATAAGTACGTTTGGTATCGCTATACTCGCCGTTTACATGAACAGACGCATTCTCCAGCTGGAAAGTTGCATCATATACTTTGCCGGACTTTGTATAAACCTTACAATTCTCAGCCTCTGCATTGTTTGGATTCATACCGCCAATATTAGTCAGCTTCAAATGACCGTTATCCATGATCTGGCAAACCATTCCGCCCAGTGTATCCATGTGGGCAGCCAGAACTACTGCGTTCTTATCGTCCTTTCCCCCAAGCTTTACAAGCACAGCGCCCTTCTGGGTGATCTGCGGCTCATAGCCCAGCTTTTCAAATTCTTTTTTTACAAAATCTGCTGCCATGTGGGTAAAACCACTTGGACTTGGCACTGAAAGCAGATCCTGTGCTGTTTTCATAATGTAATCTGTGTATTTTCCCATGATATTCTCTCCTGTTTTTTACAAATTTTAGTCTTCTTACCTATCGTTCTTCACTTTCTGTATAGCAATGCGCCTCACAGAAATTACTTTTAAGCGATAACATTATATGATACCAGTGTCAAAAGGTCAAAAAGCTGTTCGTGCTTGCACGATAAGGCTTTTGAACTTGGGACACGCCAAATATGAGAAAGTAGCGATTTACGCAGTAAATCAGCGGATTTCGAATATTTGGAGGATTGCGGGAGCAGCGTAGCTGCGTAGCAATCTGGGTATCAAATGAGTGTCAAAAGACCTTTTGACACTCATATCATTATATTTACTTATTATCCTCAAATGTGATAACTTTATAAACCCATACTTTTTGCCAATTCCACAGGTCTGGCTGCGTCACATAAGCTTCCCATGAATTTCCTGCGGCACTCTGGCTTTCACCAGAATTCCAGTATCTGTGTACTCCTCCGAAAGCAGCTGCCCATATTCCCGGATCAGCTGGATCTTGCCAGCCTCCTGATAGGAAAAAATTTTTTCCACATAAATCTGCTCTTCAGAAAGGATTTTCCCCAGAAGCTGCTTTAAATCCTCCAGACCTTCCCCTGTTTTGGCCGAAACCTTAAGAGTATGGTCTGCCATACTGTCGCGCATGCGGATTGCTGCACCCACATCGACCTTGTTAAATAAAGTAATCGTCTTTTTGCCCTGGACACCAAGCTCCTGCAGGGTATCATAAACAACCTCCATCTGCTGTACCGCCTGAGGATTCGAACAGTCTACCACATGAATAATATAATCTGCATATTTCGCTTCCTCCAGGGTACTCTTAAAAGCTTCAACCAGATTATGCGGCAGTTTACGGATAAATCCAACAGTATCTGTAAGCAGGATCTGCTGTCCGTCATCTAATGTCAATGCTCTGGTTGTAGGATCCAATGTGGCAAACAGCTTATCCTCTGAAAGCACTCCGGCTCCAGTGAGGGTATTTAACAATGTAGATTTACCTGCATTGGTATAACCTACAATAGCAACAGTCTTCATCTTTCCCCGGGTACGTCCGGTACGGAGCAGCTCTCTGTGCTTCTCCACCTGAGAAAGCTCTTCCTTCAGCGCTGTGATCCTCTTTCGGATCAGACGTCGGTCACTCTCCAGCTTCTTCTCTCCAGGACCTCTGGTTCCGATTCCTCCTCCAAGTCTGGACAAAGACGCACCTAGTCCTACCAGTCTGGATGCTCTGTAACGGAGCTGTGCAAGCTCAACCTGAATCTTTCCCTCGCTGGTAGTGGCATGTTTTGCAAAAATGTCAAGGATCAGAAGAGTTCTGTCCATTACCTTACATTCCAGCTCATGCTCCAGATTGTTCATCTGTGCCGGGGAAAGTTCATCGTCACAGATGATTCCTGTAGCATCCGTGGCCAGCATAAGAGCACGTACCTCCTCGATCTTTCCTTTTCCAATATAAGTTCCAGGATGTACAGTCTCACGGTTCTGGATAATTTTTCCCACTGTCTGGGCTCCGGCAGTATCTGCAAGCTCCTCCAGTTCATCCAAGGATTCTTTCACATTGTCGTTCTCGTCCAGCTGAACGCCAACCAGAATCACCTGCTCCTGTATTTCTTCAATATATTCCATAAATCCTCCTTCCGGATCATCCATAAACTAACTTTCAGTTACTTTTCTATCTGAAAATCATCTGTTAGAGTATAACACAAACCCATTCCTTTTGGGAGAGGTATATTTCAGTTACTGTTCACTGGTAACGTTCCGCGAGGCGTTTTTTGTGAACAAAGTTCACAGAAAACCCGAGAATTGCGGCGCGAAATCATGCGAATGCATGATTTCTGTGCATCGCGAAGCGCGTTACTGTGAACGGAGTGAACAGTAACATATTTCAGATCTGAAAACAACAACTACAGTTCAGATCTCATATAGTATATAATAATAGTAAAAGACCAAAAAAGGAGGAACCTATGAAAAAGAAAAATCTCAAAACTCTTGCAGCATGCCTTTGCCTGTCCTGTACGCTCCTGACAGGTACTCTTCCCACCCAGGCAGCTGCCCGGACATCAGTTTCCCAAACTGCGAAATCTTCTTCCACTGTCACCAATAAGAAGACCCATTCCGGTAAGGGACAGGCTTCCAATTCCTCTTCTGGTACCTGGAAGACCAGCAAAGGCCGCCACTACTATTACAATGCCCGCGGCAAGAAAATCAAAGGCAAGGTCAAAATCGGATCCCGCTATTACTTTTTTGACAAAAATGGAATTCAGCGTTACGGCTGGAAAAAAATCAAAAATGATTACTACTTTTTCCGTATCAGCACAGGAACCACCGGCGCATACATGCTGACCTCCACCACTATAAATGGTATCGCTCTTGATGCTTCCGGACGTGCCAGCAAATCCGGTTCTAACCTGCGCAAGCTGAAGCTAATGACAGAAGCGAACAAGATTGTAGAAAAGATCAGCAGACCAGGAATGAACAAAATGCAGCGCCTCCGTGCCAGCTTTGATTACGTCAAGAAGCAGTACACCTACTATTGCTGGCGTGAATTCAGAAATACACAGGACTGGGAAAAGGATTTCGCCGAAGATATGTTTTTCCGCGGCGGACGAGGTGACTGTGTTTCCTATGCAGCAGCTTTCGCCTACCTCGCAAACGCTGTAGGCATGAAAAAAGTTTATGTAATCTGCTCCGGCGGTCACGGCTGGGCTGAAATTGGTGGAAAGGTCTATGATCCTGACTGGGCGCTTGTAAGCAGCGTGGATTCCTACTTTGCAATGTCCTACGATCTCAGTGGCGTGAACGGCCGCCCCATGTATCGTGGCAACCGCCTTTATGTAAAAAAGATCTGAGTATATTACCAAAAAAGGATTTGAAATCCGGCATTCAATATTGCCTCAGATTTCAAATCCTTTTATGATTATAAAAATAGCTTCAAGAACCTTCTCTGTTTCCTATTCATTACTTCCAGTCCTGGATTTCAGGAAATCAAGCTCTTTCGCAGCTTCTTCATCCTCCGGATACATTCCGACATAAGACACAGCTTTCTCCTGCGCTGTGGAAAAATCCAGTTTTTTCTCATAAGCTACAATTTCATTAAATAACAAGCTCTGCATTTCATCATCGGAAGCAATGGAAATTCCGCTGCTGATATTTTCCAAAGCAGAATCATAGTTTCCTTCTGCCATATCGCACACAGCCAGTCCATTGTATCCCTGTGCGGCAGTCTGTGTCTGATTCCCGGACGTATCATCCAGCTTCTGATTGATATACTGCTGGTACATTGCACGGGCATTTGCGTAATCTGACTGAGCGCCATAGACCATTCCAAGAACCAGAAGTGCCTCTGTACTTCCCTGATTGGAAGCATCTGTCAGCTCCTTCTGGGCATTGGTATAATCTCCCATATAGTAATAGATTCTTCCCCGGCTGCAAAGATCCTCTGCTCCCTTTGCCTCTGTGGACAAAACAGCCTCCAGATACCTGGTTCCATCCGCTTCCATGTCCTTATCCAGGTACGTCTCGTAGATCTGGATGGCCCGGTCATAGCTGGAATCTTCCCCATATGCCTGCTCAAAATCAGAGGCAGCTTCATCATAGCCATCCATTTCCAGGGCAACCTTTCCAGTAAGAAACCAGGCATCTGCATCCATCTCATAATTCTGGGCAAGCACCTGACAGTCTGCCATGGCATCATCCAGATACCCAGCCTGCAAACGTGCTGTAGCGCGATACAGATACAGGTCCCGGGCCATACTTTTACTTACTTTCTCCTCGCCAAGAGCACTGGTAAAGGCAGTAATGGCATCCTCATAATTTCCCAGACGCAGCTGACAGATTCCAATCCCGCGGTAAGACACTGCAGGCTTCACACCATTATTCACAGAAGTAGTAAATTCATCCAGCGCATACTCATAGCTGCCCTGCTCCAGATCTTTCTCTGCTTCCTTAAAAATCTGCTGTTTTTCATTATCACAGCCAGCCAGAAGGGAAAGCCCCATGACCGCTGTCAATATTAATGCTGTTTTTCTGATTTTCATTCTCAACCAACAATCAGCCCTTCGGCTTCCATTACTTCCACAACACTGTCTACATACTGATGGCAAAGCTCATCTGTCTCGGCCTCCACCATAACACGGATCAGCGGCTCTGTACCGCTCTCACGGACCAGAATACGTCCGGAATCGCCAAGTGCCTTTCCTGCCGCTTCGACTGCTTCAACCACCTTCGGGTTCTCACGCGCAGTCTTCTTATCTGCTACACGTACATTTCGCAGAACCTGCGGATAAACCTTCATCTCTTTGGCAAGATCACATAAGGTAGACTTCTTATCTACACATGCTTCCATGACCATAAGAGAAGTAAGGATACCATCACCTGTAGCTGCATAGCGGCTGAAAATAATATGTCCGGACTGTTCTCCACCAATGCTGTAGTTATTTGCCATCATATTCTCGGCAACGTATTTGTCACCAACTGCAGTCTGCTCATAACGCATTCCTTCACGCTCCAGAGCTTTGTAAAGTCCCATATTGGACATCACTGTGGTAACAACAGTATTTCCATTCAGTTTCCCCTGCTCTTTCAGATATTTACCGCAGACATACATAATCTTGTCACCATCGATGATATTTCCACGATGATCAACTGCGATACAACGGTCAGCATCTCCATCATAAGCAAATCCGATATCCAGGCCATTGTCTATCACATATTTCTGAAGGACTTCGATATGGGTGGATCCACAGTTTGTATTGATGTTAGTTCCATCCGGCTGATTGTTGATCACATAAGTTTTCGCCTGAAGTGCCTCGAAAACACTTTTTGCAATTGCGGATGAGCTTCCGTTGGCACAGTCAAGTCCAACTTTTACATTTTTGAAATCACGGCTTGGAATGGAGATCAGATATCCGATATAGCGGTTTCGTCCGGAAGCAAAATCAACAGTACGTCCAATGTCTTCTTTGCGTGCAAGAGGAAGCTCCTCGATCTCGCCATCAATGTAGGCCTCAATACGCTCCTCGATCTCAGCCTCAATCTTCTGTCCGTTTCCATTCAGAAGCTTGATTCCATTATCATAGAATGGGTTATGGCTTGCGGAAATCATAATACCGCAGTCAAAATCCTCTGTACGAACCGCAAAGGATACACTTGGAGTAGTGGTTACATGCAGAAGATAAGCATCTGCTCCGGAAGCGGTAAGTCCTGCAACAAGGGCATACTCAAACATATAGCTGCTTCGTCTGGTATCTTTTCCGATTACGATCTTCGCCTTATGGTCACGTCCATAATACCAACCTACATAACGTCCTACTTTAAACGCATTATCAACTGTCAGCTGAACATTTGCCTCTCCACGAAATCCGTCTGTTCCAAAATATTTTCCCATATCTAATTATCCTCCTTGCTTATTACACCTGAAAGCATATAGGAATCATACATTCTTTTCCATATTTTCAGGCAAAACTGCAAACAATTACAATATACAGTATCCGATAATCTTATTTGTAAAGTCCGTTTGGATATACGCCAGCCTCGGTAAGCTCTTTAAAGGCTTTGATCACAACCTCTTTATCTTCCTGGTAAGTTACACCAAACCAGGTATCCTTTGTCTCAAGCACATCTACCTGGGCAGTTCCCTTCTGGATCAATGCATCAATCATAACCGGAAGAAGATACTCTGCCTTGATATCACCAGCTTTTACATTCTGAAGAAACTCTACAAATCCATCGTATAAAGTATCCATAAACGCAGGAGTCAGTCCCCACATGTTCATGGAAACAAGCTCGTTTAAGTCAAGCTTCTCTGCCGGCTGGCCATCTTCGCGACTCTCAGCGCCATCTGCTGTTTTAAAAATATTGTGTGTCTCGGTAACACCTGTAAGCTTTCCGTCTGTAATGTGGCAAAGTCCTCTTGTAACACTTCCATTATCACTTAAGGTGTTTCCAAGACGGAAACCTGCCATACAAATATGCAGGACATCATCTGCCGGCTTCTCCTGAACCAGATAATCATGTACTTTTACGTATGCTTCCTTTCCATAGTAGTCATCTGCATTGATAACTGCAAATGGCTCTGTAAGGAACTCTCTTGCGCAGATAACAGCATGGCCGGTTCCCCATGGTTTGGTTCTGTCTGCCGGTTTCACAAAGCCTTCCGGAAGCTTCTCCATTTCCTGATATGCATACGCAACTTCTGCGATCTTCTCTACTCTTGCACCAATGGTGCTTTTAAATTCTTCTTCCAGATCCTTACGGATAATAAATACAATTTTATTGAAGCCAGCCTCCAGTGCGTCTCTGATGGAATAATCCATAATGATCTCACCATTTGGGCCAACTGGTGCAAGCTGCTTGATTCCATTTCCAAATCTGCTTCCAACTCCGGCTGCCATAATTACAAGAGCTGTTTTTTTCATAGGTATATCCTCCCAATTTTCACATGATTGTTATTTCGCTGTTGCCCATAGCCTGGCCAGCAACTTTTACACAAAAGCAGTAACTTTAAGCTTACTGCTCCTGCAGATTGCTCAATTTCGCCGCCTGGTCTGCTGCGATCAGACTGTCGATGATTTCATCCAGATCTCCATTCAGAATGTTATCCAGTCTGTGAAGTGTAAGCTTGATACGATGATCTGTCACACGTCCCTGTGGGAAATTATAGGTTCTGATTTTCTCAGAACGGTCGCCTGTACCAATCTGGCTTCTTCTTGCTTCTGCTTCTGCATCATGCTGCTTGGCCAGCTCCATCTCATACAGACGGGAACGAAGAACCTTCAATGCCTTATCCTTATTCTTCAGCTGGGACTTCTCATCCTGACAGGAAATTACGATTCCTGTAGGAATATGGGTCAGTCGTACTGCGGAGTCTGTAGTATTGACGCACTGTCCGCCATTTCCGGAAGCACGGAATACGTCGAATTTACAGTCGTTCATATCCAGATGGAAATCAATCTCCTCAGCTTCCGGCATAATTGCAACCGTACAGGTGGAAGTATGGATTCTTCCGCCGGATTCCGTCTCCGGAACCCTCTGTACCCGGTGTACGCCACTCTCATATTTCAGTCTGGAATAAGCTCCGGCACCGTTTATCATAAAGGTAACCTCTTTGAATCCGCCGATTCCATTCTCGTTTAAGCTCATCATCTCTGTTTTCCAGCGCCTGGATTCTGCATATTTTACATACATTCTGTAGATCTCAGCTGCAAAAAGAGCAGCCTCATCTCCACCGGCACCGGCGCGGATCTCCACGATAACGTTCTTATTATCGTTAGGGTCCTTAGGCAGAAGAAGGATCTTCAGTTCATGCTCCAGCTCTTCCACACGCTTCTTGGCATCGGAAAGCTCTTCCTTGAGCATTTCTCTCATATCCTCATCCTTCTCCTCTTCCAGCATGGAAAGGCTGTCCTGAATGGTTTCTTTATTTTTCTTATATTCCTTATAGGTATCCACAATTGGCTGCAGGTCGCTCTGTTCCTTCATAAGCTTCTGGAAACGATCTGGATTAGATGTTACATCTGGCTCCCCCAGCTCATTCAGAACTTCCTCGAAACGTATGAGCAAATCGTCCAACTTGTCAAACATGGTTTTCCTCCTGTTATGTTCTTCTCTTTACTTATATAAAACTATCGTCTGCCCAACACAACTCTGTCAAGTCCCGTCAGGTCTTTAACAATCTGTACATCAAAAAAGCCATTTTCCCGCATCAGACTCTTCACAGCTTCGCCCTGATCATATCCGATTTCAAACAGCATCCAGCCATTTTCCTTCAGGAAAGCCCTTCCCTCCGATACGATTTTTCTGTAAAAATACAGACCATCTTCATGGCCATCCAATGCAAGTCTTGGATCGTGATCCCGCACTTCTTCCATAAGCTCTTCAATCTCTGCGCTTCTGATGTAGGGGGGATTCGAAATAAGGATATCATACAGAGGCATATCTTTGCCAGTGTTTTGTTGAAAAAAAGCTGACGAAAACAAGTCGCTTTCCACGAAAACAGCTCTGTCTGACACTTCCAGGCTTACCGCATTCTTATCTGCCACCTGAAGAGCAAGTGGGGAAACATCAGCACCCACACCATATGCATCCCCGGTAAGTGCCAGAAGACTTAAAAGAATACACCCCGATCCAGTGCACATATCCAGAATCCCTGGTGTCTTTTTCCCTTTCATGACTTCCAGAGCCTTCTCCACCAATGTCTCCGTATCCTGCCTCGGAACCAGTACGTTTTGATTTACATAAAATTCAAATCCCATAAAATATGCCTGATGGGTAATATGCTGCAAGGGAACATGACCTGCTCTTTTTCGGATCAGTTCCCGGTATCTGTCCGCTTTTTCCTCTTCAATCCCGTCAGCTGAATGAGCGAAATAAAAAGCCCTGTTCATTCCGGTCACATACTCCAGAAGAAGCCAGGCATCCAGCCTGGCTTCCTGGATCTTATGCTGCTCCAGAACCTTGGTTCCTTCTTTTAATAGTGTTTCCAGAGAAGTCATTGTGCAGCTCCCGTTTCCGGTACATTCCCGGTACGTTCTTCACTCTCCCCGCTTTCAGATTGCGCGGAAGCAGCGGAAAGATCACCGTTTTCTTTGTTCTCATATGGAATATCCAGATTGAATTCTGTCTTTAAATATGCTCTCCAGTCAAACACAGCCTCCACAGCCTTGATGGCAACCTCTGCCATATCAGCTGTAGGTTCTTTTGTGGTAAATTTCTGCATTGCCATACCAGGTTTGCTCATCATCAAGGCAAATTTACTGTCTGTCCTGCCTGCCCACTGGATAATTTCAAATGAAATTCCAGATACTACAGGTACCATGAGCAGACGGCCGAAAAGACGGAACCAGTAAGACGGTACCAGTACAAAAATAAAATGTAGGAAAATACTTACTATCATAACCAGGAACAGAAAGCTTGTTCCGCAGCGTCTGTGGAATCTGGAGCTCTCAAGCACGTTCTCCACAGTAAGTGGCTTACCATTTTCCACACAGTTGATACATTTGTGTTCAGCACCATGATACATAAAGGTTCTCTGAATATCCTTCATTCTGGAGATCAGAATCATGTATCCCATAAACAGACCCAGCTTCACAAACGCTTCCACAATGGTAACCACCACTTCCGAAGCGCCTACTTTACGGCAAAGACTGGCCAGTGCATAAGGAAGCAGCATAAAGGCTGCAATGGAAATTACAATAGAAATGGCCACAGTTACATAGAGCAAGGCTTTAAATGCCTTGTCTTCTTTTTTCTTCTTGGCTTCCAGTTCTTCTGGAGAAAGAGCAGCATTCTTTCTGGTCTCTTCCTCGTCCTCCTCATCACCTGCAATTTCAGCTGAATACATAAGGCATTTCGTTCCGGTTACCAGAGAATCGATAAAGCTTACCATTCCGCGGATAATCGGTTTCCGCCAGATCCTGGCTTTCCCGAAAATGCATTTATAATCTTCCACTTTTACTACAATTTCTTTATCAGGACGTCTTACTGCAATGGAGTATTTATCCTTGTGGCGCATCATAATGCCTTCCATTACAGCTTGTCCACCGATATTGGATGGTTTCATTTTATCCTCCAGTTACAAAGAAAGGTTGAGATTTCCCAACCTCAACCTTCTCATTCAGTAATATTCAAATTATTTATTCAGGCCGTATTTCTCGTTGAACTTATTGATACGTCCACGAGCCTGACTAGCTTTCTGCTGTCCTGTATAGAACGGATGACATTTGGAGCAGATTTCTACGTGGATATCCTGCTTGGTAGATCCTGTTACAAAAGTATTACCGCAGTTGCAGGTTACAGTTGCCTGATAGTAATTCGGATGGATTCCTTCTCTCATGATTTTCACCTCTCTATATTTATTCTATTTTATTTGCGTTGAATCTGACGAATTCACACTTTACACAGCCTACTGATTATAGCATGGCGTTATGAGAAATGCAAGTTATTTATAAAAATTTCTAAAACTAATCCCAGATAATATTCTGCACGGTGTTTTTTGTGAACATTACAATTTCTGTTTTTTTACCATTTGCACAAATTCAGCATTATTTGCAGTACGTGCAAACATGTTCAGGATCTGTTCCACTGCCTCATCAGACTTCATTCCGTTAAGAGCCTTTCGCATAATATATACAGCTTCCTGCTCGTCTTTGCTCAGAAGCAGATCTTCTCGTCTGGTACCGGATTTCTGAATGTCGATGGCCGGGAAAACCCGTTTCTCCTGAAGCTTGCGGTCAAGAACAAGCTCCATATTGCCGGTTCCCTTGAATTCTTCGTAAATAACGTCGTCCATTTTGCTTCCGGTGTCAACCAGTGCAGTGGCCAGAATGGTAAGGCTTCCTCCCTCACGCATATTACGTGCTGCACCAAAGAAGCGCTTCGGCATATGAAGTGCTCCCGGATCAAGACCTCCTGACAGAGTTCTTCCGCTTGGAGGAACAACCAGATTATACGCTCTTGCCAGTCTGGTAATGGAATCCAGAAGGATCACAACATCCTGCTTATGTTCTACAAGGCGGCGTGCACGCTCTACAACCATCTCGGATACACGCTTATGATGCTCCGGAAGCTCATCAAATGTGGAATAAATAACTTCCACATTCGGTCCCTGTATTGCTTCCCTGATATCGGTAACTTCCTCAGGACGTTCATCAATAAGAAGAATGATCAGATGCATATCCTTGTTATTCTTAAGAATAGATTTCGCGACATCCTTAAGCAAAGTAGTCTTACCTGCCTTAGGCGGGGAAACAATCATACCACGCTGTCCCTTTCCGATAGGGCTGATCAGATCTACGATACGCATGGCAGTAGTTCCGCCGGGACGCTCCATGATCAGACGTTCATCTGGGAAGATTGGGGTCATGTTTTCAAAATTGTATCTCTTCTGTCCCTCACTTGGATGGAAACCATTGATAGACGTTACATATAAAAGGGCACTGAATTTCTCCCCCTGTGTTTTAATACGGATATTTCCCTGAATTATATCCCCTGTCTTCAAATTAAATCTGCGGATCTGTGACGGGGAAACATAGATATCATTCTCTCCTGGAAGATAATTCTCACTTCGAATAAATCCAAAACCATCCGGCATAACCTCCAGGATTCCATTGGCCTTTTCGCCACTGTCAAGCTGGACCGTTTCAGCCGGAACATTGTAAGCATTGCTTACCCCCTCTTCTGTACGGTTCTCACTGGCTGCGCCTGTACGGGGCTGTTCCGTTTCCTCGGGTCTTAATTCGGCTGGCGGAACCACTTCTACAGGTTTCGCTACAGTAGTGCGCTTCACAAAGTTCTCCGGTCTGTTTTCTCCATTATAACTGTTCTGACGTCCTGCATTTTCATTTCTGCCATAATTATTGCTGCGGTACTCAGGATTACGCCGTATAATGGTACGGGATCTGGTTGGTGCTTCTCTTCTCTCCGGTGAAGAAACACTTCCCGTATTTTCTGTTTTTTCTGCTGCCACAGGCTCTGGTCTTGCAGGTATGGTATTCTCTTCTGCTGTTCCGGAAATAGTCTGCTCATTTTCTGCAGTCTGTTCTTTCCTGTCCTCTTCCAGCATACGTTCAATTAATTCAGGCTTTCTCATAGTAGAAATGCCCTTCAGCCCTCTGGCTTTTGCCAAGTCTTTCAGCGTAGCCAGGGATAATGATTCATACTTTTCTTTCATCAATCATCTACCTCTTCGACTAATACAATTCTAAAACACATTTCAATTTTGATTTAACGGGATACAAATGTCTGATTAGACAGAAGCTATATACTGAATTATAAAAACATCCTTCAAAAAACTTATTAAAGTTGATTCTAACACATTTCAGGCGCCGTGTCTACATCCATTCCAAATATATATTACTGTTCACTTAGGACCAGTGACCCCAATATATCTATCCCTGCCTGCAAGAAAGTGATAACCTTTGTTTTGTATTATACACACCTAAGGTTTTTCATTGCAAGAATTTTTTGTCGACACATATCCAGACTCTTCGACATAGTTACTGTTCACTCCGTGACCAGTAACACGCTTCGCGATACACAGAAAGACGAACCTTCTTGTGACAAGCACAAGAAGTAGCGTTTGCTGCGCAAACTTAATTCTCGGGTTTTCTGTGAACTTTGTTCACAAAAAACACCTCGCGGAATGTTACCAGTGAACAGCAACTCGACATATATAAGATTAAGGTTCTCCCGGTGACAAAAAGGTAAGTACCATCTGTCACTTACCTTTTTATAAAACACTATTTTCCCGCGCCTGTGGTATCCACAGTAAAACACCCGGAGATATTTCTCCGGGTGCCGGTCATCTTTAAAATCATTAGTTCCAGAACGCTCCATAAATCTTCTGAATCTTAGCGATCTGTGCATCTGTAATCTGATTCAATGCATTCTGAACAGCTGCATAAGTCTGTGGTCTGGTGCTCTTCAAGGAAGCATTGTTCAAGATGTAATCCTTAACAGATTCTGCAAAATATTCGGAAGCATTCTGTGTTACATAGGCTTTATTAAAGGCTGTAACATTTGCCTTCTCAGCTGCAAAAATGCTCTGGAAGCTTGCTGTCTTATCTACATTTCCTGCGATGAATGCGAGGAAATGACCCAGCTCATGATAAACAGAATCATCAATCTGCTTCATTGTAATAGATCTTGATCTTGCATCAAAATATCCGGAATAGTTAACAGATGGATCAACAACAAGCTTAAAGCCCAGCTGCTGATATGCTGCAATTACACGATTGTCCATCTTACCTGCAACACTTGCTACATTTGCTACATTTGCTTCGTATTTGCTCTGGTTCTGTGAAGAGCTTGCTGCTGCAGTTGCCTGGGCAGCGGAAGTACCAGAAGAAGTAGTGCTTACAGCGGTCTCATTGGCAATTGATACCTGCTGTGTAGTTGTTGTCTGAACAGTTGTTGTGATCTTGGATGTAACAACTTTCTTTTTGGATTTCTTGGTGTATTTCGCTGTTGCTTTGGTAACAACGGTTGTCTTGGTATCTACTGTTGTATTACCGGATTTATTTGTTTTATTGGTTACTTTTGTTTTGGTTTTCAGTTTCTTGGTGTAGCTCTTCTTGGAAGCCTTTTTTAATTTAACAGTCTTCCTGGTTGTCTTGGTACTGGAAGTAGTCTTCACAGTAGTCTTCGGCTGAGAAGCCAGTGGAGTTTCATCTTCTATGATGGAAGTCTCCATGATCGGATCTGTATAACTGGGGAATTCAGGTGTTTCTCCTGCTCCTGAGAATAATGAAACGCCGCCGATCACTGCTGCCAATGCTATGGCAGCACAACTGGAAACAACTTTTTTATTTGCGAGCCACTCTGTTAATTTCTTTCCTTTCATAAATAACACACCTTTCTTGAACCATAATGTAACTGACTTGCCGCTATCTGGAAACTATCAGTCCCATCAGTTTGTGGAAATAAAAAACCGTTTATCAGATTAAATAAACGGTCGCCACAAATAGAAGAACCACGTCTCCTGTCATATTACATTACCTAATCAATATCAATGCGGCAACCGGCTGTCATAGTCCTGAGACCTTAGACCCTTGGCTTTGCGTCCCTGTCTTTCAACAGGTTTGCCTTTTATTCATTTCTTATAATAAAGCAAACTGTCACTTTTGTCAACGGAATTCCCTTGTTAAAACTTACAAAAATCCGTCTAAAAAGTACGAAAACAAAAAAATCTGTAAAAATATCTGAGCGGATCGTAGCGCATGATAATCCTTCTCAAATATTTTCACAGATTCCTTTTCGATGGCCGGATGGCAACAGCTACACCTTACAGCTTGCGCGTAGACTCCCGCTCTATAAGAGTTCCGCCCAGTATTTGCCGTTTCACTACCTTTTTCCGGTCGATCATATCAAACAGGGTACGGACGCTCTGCTGGGCAGTTTCCACTCTTGGATATTTCAATGTGGTAATGGATGGATGATAATATTCCGCAATATCCTGACCATCTGCTCCTGCCACACAATAATCCTCCGGTACTCTTTTGCCGCTGTCAATAATTGCTCTGCAGGCGCCTACCGCCAGAGTATCTGAAATTGCATAAATACAGGAAAAATCCACCCCCGATTTCAAAAGCTCACAGGTACAGTTATAACCATTCTCAATCGTATAGATTCTTTTACCTGGTTTTAAACGAATTATAAGCTTCTCATCGTACTCCAGTCCATTTTTCTCCAGTGCTCTTTTATAGCCATTGAGATGGCATCTTCCAAGACCTTCATCTCTGGAAGTAATAAAGGCGATCCTTTTATGACCGCAGCTGCACAGATAATCAATCATGTTCTGACTCTCAATCTCTGTATCTGTCGTCACAAGGGCACTTTTAGGATAAGCTCCTGTATCCTCCGGAACTGTTTTTCCAGAACTGCTGATCACATACGGAACTCCCAGCATTCTCAACCTTGACTCGTCATAATCATACATACCGCCAAGGAATATGATTCCTTTGACTTTTTTCTCTTTTTCCAGCTGAAGGGCAAGCTCAACTTCATCTTCATCATTTGCTACATTCTGCAATACCAGGCAGTATTTCCTGTCACGGACTTCCCTCTCCAATACATGCAGCATAACACCCCAAAATGGGTTGCTGATTTCTCTTACTATAACTGCGATCGTATTGGAATCAGTTCTTTTCAGATTTCTGGCACTATTATTCGGTACATAATTGTACTCTCTGATCGTATCCAGAATCTTCTGTTTCGTTTCCGGATTAATGTCCGGGTGATTGTTAATTGCCCTAGACACTGTGCTGACTCCTACGCCGCACAATTTCGCAACCTCTTTAATTGTTATCTGCTCCATAATCGCTCTCCTGCAACAATGTATTCATTATATATGTCCCGGCATATTATGGCAAATGATTTTTAATAAATTTATAATGATTTTTTTATCATTTTTTATTAACAAATATGCTTGTCATTATAAGCGATGTTTCCTTTTCCATATTTGAAAAGGAAAGCTGGTTCTGAAGACATATGGCTGAAGTCAATAGGCTCCGGTTTTGCAGTTCCTTCTACGATTTTATCAGCACATGTGATAAGATCGTGAAGAATTGCTTTTCCGATCGGACGTAAAAAATGTCCTGGGAAAATAAGCTCAAAATCTTCTTTATCTAGCTTCTTTAATCCCTCTGCATATTCCTTTACTGTTGAGGAATAGGTATCAAAAATCAGGATTGGAGTTGACACTACACTGTCTCCGGCGAACAGGAATTTATTTTTTCTATCCAGGAAAACTACACTTCCAGGAGTATGTCCCGGTGTAAATAATACTTCCAGGCTTCTGCCGCCCAGATCAAAGATCTGATGCTCGCTCAGCGGCAGCATCTGGAAATCTCCAGGCTCACGACCTTCAATTATGTACTCTGTTCCATAAAATCCCGGTTCCTTCTTTGTTTTTTCAACATAATGCTTCCAGCCGCTTCTAAGTTTTTCTGTATCTGCCATTTTGAAATCTTTTTCACTCAGATATGCCTTTCCGAACTCGTGATTGCCGCCCACATGATCCAGATGTCCATGTGTATTTAATACAACATATGGCAAATCAGTCAGGGTTTCGATCACCTTTTTCAGATTTCCAAAACCTGAACCGGTATCAATCACAGCTGCACTTTTTTCACCTTTTACCAGATAAATAATGTCTGCTCCGAACTCATCGATTGCCCAGACATCCTCTGCTACCAGCTGAACTGTATAGCCTTCAATTCTCTGTAAATTAATATTGTCCATTTTCTGCCGTTCTCCTTTTCAATTACATTTTTACTGCACCTGCGGTAAGTCCGCTGGTGATATATTTCTGTGCTGCAATATAAATGATTATGATTGGAACCATGGACAGAGTCATTCCGGCAAGCATCAGATTCCACTCAGATCCGGAGGTACTCTTAAACATATAAATAGCAACTGTCAGAGTTCTCAAACCACTGTCTGAAACATACAGGTTTGGCATAAGGAAATCATTCCATGTCCACAGGAAAAACAGCACCAGAAGAGTTATGCTTGTGGAGCGTACCAATGGGAAAATTACCTGCCACATGCAGCGGAACATGCCACAGCCGTCAATTGCTGCTGCCTCTTCCAATTCCTTCGGAATGGACTTCAAAAAGCCAACATAGGTAAAAATACCGAATGCTCCGTGGAAGCCGGCATACAGGAAAATAAGTACGGTCAGGTTATTCAAAAGGTTTGCGTTGGTCAGCTGTACAGAAAGCGCGATCATAATGGAATGGAACGGAATGATCTGTCCAAGGGTGAAAATCAGATACAAAACATTTCCAAGCTTTCCAGGGATGTGCGCAATTCCATATGCAGCCATAAAGGAAATGATGGTACATACCAGCATGGTTCCCAGGGTTACATATGCTGAATTTCCAACTACTCTCCAGAATTTCAGACGTTCTATAGCTTCTGTAAAGTTTCCGGTATAGAGATAATGCGGAAAAGAAAGGAAGTTCTGGATCATATCGTTATGTGTCTTGAATGCGTTCATCACAAGCAGGATGATCGGCATAAGGAACAGGACACCAAAGAAAAACATAATAATGGTTGGAAGCCATACTTTCTTTTTCATTAGTATTCTACCTCCTTCTTACGAGTGCAGTACAACTGGATCAGAGTAACCGCTGCTACTGTAAGGAACAGGATTACAGATTTCGCTGAGCCATAGCCCAGGTTGTACTTGGTGAAAGCTTCCTGGTAAATATTCATGGCAACTGGCATTGTGGAACCATAAGGACCACCGCCTGTCATTGCGTTCGGAATATCGAATGACTTAAATGCTCCTGAAATAGAAACAAACAGATTGATCGTGACAGTTGGCATAAGCAGCGGAAGCTCGATTTTCAGAACTTTTTTCAGACCGCTGCAGCCATCCAGCTCAGCAGACTCCATAACATCCTTCGGAATAGTCTGAAGACCTGCGGTATAAATGATCATCAGGAAACCAATGTTCTGCCAGATGGAAACCACAATGATCGTCACAGTTGCCATTGACGGAGTTCCGAACCAGCTTATATTTGCCAGCCAGTCCCAGCCCAATACTCCGCCAAGTGCAGGCATTGCATTTGTAAAAATAAACACCCAGATAAAGGATACCAATACGGCACTGACAATGTTAGGAATGAAGAACATAGCTCTGACCACGCCTTTAGCCTTAATGTTCTCATCCAGGAAATAAGCAAGAATAAATCCAAAAACATTGCTGCCAATAATGGTGAACACACCAACAAAAAGGTTAAATCCAAAAGAAGTCCAGAATTTTGCATCGGAAAACAATTTTACATAATTGTCAAATCCCACAAAAGCTTTTTTCCCGGACATCAGATTCCATTTCAGGAATGAATATGGAATGGTTCCGCCAAACAGAGGTGCCAGCATTGCAAAGGAATACAAAAGCAAGGCAGGCAGAATCAGCAGAAGATAAAATTTCTTGTTTTTCTTATATAAAGATGACATATTATCCTCTCTTTCTTTTTCTAAAAGGCTCATCTGCTTATACAGATATCACGATAAATCTTCCATTAAAAAGATTCCCGGGGGTGCTCCCCCCGGGAATCGCAGGTCAGCATTTCCTCTTATTTACTGATCCAGATATTCAAGATATGCTGCGTCAAGCTCGGAAATTACCTCATCCTTGTCAGCAGCGTCTGCCATGTAACCCTGGAAGATATCTCCGGAGATAACATCAAATCCGTTTACATACTGCTGATATACCCACGGAATTACGTTTCCGCTGTTTGCATATTCCAGATAATCGTTTGTAGATGCAGAATCATAACTAACTGTGAAATCCTGGGAAGCTGGTGCAGAACCTGGTTTCTCGGTTACAATTGCAATATATCCGTCAGAAAGAGAAGCATCACTTAAGAAGTCGATAACCTCTTTGCAGGCATCCATATGCTCTGTCTGAGTGCTTACTCCATATACGATTCCTACGTCAACTGCTGCTTTGTTTCTCTCAGCATCATTGGATACTGGTAATGCGAAGTATCCGATTTCCGGCGGGTTATCCATTCTTGCTACTACATTCTGGCTGAACTCACCGCTGATCAACATAGCTGCTTCAGAGTTTGCAAGTGCGTTGAAACCGGATGTGGAGTCACAATCCATCATATTGCTTCCGCAATGAGCTTTGATAACATCAGCTGTTGCAAATACATCATCGATACCATCTACATTGAAGGTTCCCTCACCGGAATTTAACTGATCCAGGAAGCCTTCCATATCATCCTGTACTACGTTTGACATCATTACACTGAACATGTGTTTCAGAGTCCAGGAATCTTTGAATGTGGAAGCGATTGGTGTTACGCCGGACTCTTCCAGCTTCTCGCATGCTGCTTCGAATTCATCTCTTGTTTTCGGAACTTCTTCGATTCCGGCATCCTTAAACATCTGCTTGTTGTAGAATACACCAAGATACTCAACGTTTGCAGGATATCCGTAGATTTTTCCATCATAGGTAGCAGCTTCAAGAGCTGTCGGGTAAACCTTCTCAGTAAAATCCATTCCGCTTAAATCCTGAAGTCTTCCTGCCTCTGCAAAATCCTGCACCTGTGTCCATGGTGTAAGGATGTAGATATCCGGCCAGTCATTTGTTGCAGCTGCAGTTCCAAGGAAATCAGAGTAATCTCCGGACTGCATTGTGATATCCAGCTCGATATCATCATGTTTGCTGTTGAAGGACTCCATTGTACGATCCAGCTGATCGCCCCAATCACCATTCCATACAGTCATAGTGACCTTGGTCTTCTCTCCATCAGCCCAGCAAAGGTTTGTTCCAAGGGACATAACCATTGTTCCAGCTAATACTGCTGCCAACATTTTTTTCTTCATTTCTTATACCTCCTAGTATAATTTTATTTTCCGTCAACTGAGCAATTTCAGTTGTCTGGTTCGTTTTTGGTATCGTTTCCGGTAATGTTACCGGTAACGTTTCCGGTGATGTTTGAATCATATCATACTCACCAATTATTTACAACCTTTTTTTCGATTTATTATTACTTTCGTATGTATTCACAATATTTTTTGTGTATTTTTATACGATTTGCACAATATTTGCAGGAGTAGACAATCAACCTCCACTGCCTACAAATACTGTAACAAAGCGAGTGTATTTACGGTCTTACTGCTGTTCCATCTGGAAGCCTTGGCAGCATCCAATCCCATGTGACAACCTCTTCGCTGCACGGATACTCAGCTGCTGCTTTTTCATCAATATCCACACCAATTCCTGGTTTCCCATTCAGATACAGATATCCGTCCCGCATTTCCGGAATTCCGGTAAAAATCTGATGTAAGGCAATTGCACCTGCATCTTCAGACAGGGTATTGGTGTCAGCCCATTCCTGGATTCCAAAATTCGGAGAAGCCATATCCAGATGGATATTTACTGCGTGACCAATCGGAGTAAGGTCTATTGGTCCATGCCATGCAGTTCTTATTCCAAATGCATCGCAAAGAGCAATCAGTTTACGGGCCGGTGTAATTCCTCCAATCTGGCTTAAATGGATTCTTATGTAATCAATTTCTCTTTCTGTGATAAGATTCAGCCATTCGTTTGGATTGTTAAACAGCTCTCCCATAGCCAGCGGAGTAGTACAATGCTGCCTGATCTGCTTAAACCATCCGCTCTGTTCCGGAGAAAGACAGTCCTCAAGAAAGAACAGACGGAATTTCTCCATATCTTTTGCAAATATCACTGCATCAGAAGGTCTCAGCCTCTCATGTACATCGTGGCAAAGCTCCAGTTCCCAGCCATAGGTTTCCCTGAGGCGCTCAAACAGCTGTATTGTTTTTGCCATGTATGCTTTTGGATCATAATAGCAGCCTTCAAAGGATCCTTCCGGTGGCTGGTAAGGCATATCCTTTCCGCCATAGCCTCCAACCTGCGCACGGATACAGCGATATCCTCTTTCCTTTAATGCGCCTACTTTTTGCACACAATCCTCTATTGTGGTGCCTTCAGCATGTGTATAGCACGGCACTCCGGTTCTGCATTTTCCTCCCAGTAAGTCATACAGGGGCATACCGGCCATTTTGCCTTTAATATCCCATAATGCCATATCCACACCTGACAGGGCATTATTTAAAACAGGTCCGTTTCTCCAGTAGCTCATTCCTTTTATAGACTGCCAGATATCTTCAATATCAGAAACATCTCTGCCAATCAGGTACGGCTTCAGATATTTTTCCACAGCGGCAACCACTGCCAGATGTCTGTGGGCAAAAGTTGCGCAGCCCACACCATATAATCCCGGCTCACTTGTTTCCACTTTTACTGTCACCAGATTGATTTTCTGCGGCGCACAGCAAATTACTTTTACATCTCTGATCGTTACTCTCATTTTTCTCCTCCCCAGGCATTTTTATCATTTTCTACTTTTTCCGGCATTCCCGGCAGGATCAGTCCTCCGTCAACCCGCAATACTTCTCCGGTTATATAAGCTGCATTCTCACTTGCAAGGAATACTACCGCTCTTCCTATATCTTTGGGTGTTCCATTTCTGCCCATTGGAATTCTTTCTCCCAGACTTTCCCAGAAGCCTTCCAGCTCTGTCCTGCCTTCTGCTTTTATTTCCTCTGGCGTACGGATACAGATAGCTCCCGGAGCCACACAGTTCACACGGATCCCATATGGTGCAAGATCCAGTGCCATAGACTGTGAAGCCCGGTTCACTGCAGCCTTTATGCCGCCGTAAACACAATCTCCCGGATATGCTCTTTCTGCTCTTGAAGAGGTTATGTTGATAATGCATCCTTTAACCTCATGTGCCTTCATATATCTGGCTGCCTTACTGGAAAGTACAAGGTAATTCAAAAGATCCAGATTCAGCATTTTCTGGGTTTCCTCCATTTCAAGGTCCAGAATGGACTGAAACACGGTAACTCCGGCATTATTTACAAGCAGATCCAGTCCGCCCAGTTCCCTGACAGCCTGGTCAAAAAACTTCTCCCCTTCTCCTGCCTGTGCCATATCAGCCTTTGCATACCAGGCAAAGGAACCCATATTTCTTATTTCTTCAGCTGCTTCCTTTGCCTCATCTTCTCGTGTCCGATAGGAAAAGGCAATATCATATCCGGCTGCTGCCAGTTCTCTGATAATTCCACGTCCAATTCCACGACTGGCACCTGTAACGATTGCTTTTTTTCTCATCACAGTTTTCCTCTCTTATTCTATTTTCCCAGACAATACCTGCACAGGTACGGGAACTTCCACAAGCACCCGCTGATTTCCCAGTTCTCCCTCTGATTGCCTGTCAAAAATATATATTTTTCCTGTTTTCTGATCTGCTGCAAGCAAATGCTTCTCACTGCTGTCCAGACAGATACTTCGAAACCATCCTTTCGGAACTACAACTTTTTGTTTCAAATTTAACATTCCATTTTCATCTATGGTAAATCCAAAAATTTCTCCGGTTCCTCTCACAGATGCGTAAAGCATTTTCTCCTCTGCAATACACAGTTCTGCTGCAAGCGTGCCCTCTGGCAACTCCTCTTCCAGGGATATGGTCTGGCACAGCTCCCTATTACAGTAAACAGAAATTGTAAGATCCAGCTCATTTAATACATAGAGATACGTTTTTCCATTTTTCTCCAGTATCCCCATATGTCTCGGACCTGCTCCAGGTCTGACCTCTATGGTTTCTTTTTGCAGAAGCTTTCCCTTATCTGTGCCAAAAGAATAAATCTTATCACACCCTAAGTCAGCTGCATACAGATCTCCCCTATGAAGGAAGCAGGAGTGAATATGAGATGCTTCCTGCCGTTCCGGATCCAGCCCTTTTCCTGTAAAAGAAATTTCCTGTAAAAGCTTCGGGCTGCCGGCTTCTGAAATGTCGATCACCTTTAAATCTCCACTTCCGTAATCAGATACAAAAAGCCTTTGTCCTTTTTCATCCTTTTCAATATGACAGGATGCTTTTCCAGGCATCTGAAGACTTGCCTTTTTCTCTGCTGTAAGACTTTCTTCCTGAACCCCTACTTCATATTCCACAATTTCCGCAGCATTTTCACTTTCACTTACCGCAAAAAGCCGGTTCTTCACCAGACAAACCCAGGAAGGATTCTGCATTTGTATGATAAGAGGAGTTCCTGCAACATCTCCCAGGATTTCATTATACGGAATCAGATAGATACCTTTTCCAAGCTCCTGTTTCTCCAATACAGCAGGGGCATCATGCTGTGTATAGGTTCCGACAAGCAAAATATCCATGCTTTCTTCCATCTCCTTTGTTAATTCCTTTTACTGGAATTTCAGTTCATCTGACAATTCCACAACCATGTGTAATTCACCAGGTGACATCACCTTTTTTCCATGAATTACCACATTGTCAAAATAAAAGCCATGAGGTCTGCACACTTCATTTTTCATCTCAAAGCCACGTATAATGGATACTGGAAAAGTGCCTTCTGTAATTTCAATATTTTTAAAGAAAATATCATTTACCATGCCTCTTTCCCTGTCTCGTGAATACTTGGAATCAAGAGTTTTAATATCAATAAATTTTTCCTGGGCATCTTCAATTCGGATGTTTTCATAAACAATATCATGTACATGGGCACGGTCAGCGTTATGAATTGTCAGTACTCCACCTGACTGATTGCCCTCATACTGGCAATGTACAACATCACAATTTCTGAAAACAACATCTGTAATTTCGTCACATCTGGTTTCATATCCGATTTCAAGTGTGTTTCCAAATTCTGCATTCCAGAACAAGCAATCCTCAACAAGGATATGTTTCACATCTGTGCAGCCTGACGGATCCTGGAATTCCACAGCCTTAATAGATATACAATCATCATTTGCCCTTATAAAGCAATTACGAAGCACTACATTCTCACATCCGACTATATCGACGCCATCTCCTGTGATCACTTTTCCCAGAACATTTACGTCTTCAATCAGAACATTTTTACATGCAACCGGAACAATATGCCAGGAACCACCATCCAGAAGTGTGATTCCGCGTATTTCAATGTTCTCACCCAGTACAGGAACGATCAGCTGCTCTGCTCCATTTTCGTCCCATGCATGCCAGTTTCCTCCATACAGGATTCCATTTCCCAGAATACGGACTCTGTCTGCCATTCTGGAATAGATTCTTCCGCTTACAACTGCTCCGTACTCTATATAAACAGTTTCGTCAGAATTAAGCTGAAGGCATCCCACATTGTAGGCTTTTCCACTTTCAAATACATAAGTGGCATTCTCAGGCTTCGGTATGTATTTTCCAGGAAGAACATAAAGTGGTGACTCCAGTTTATCGTCCAGTTCAAGAGTAATTCTCTTTCCGGCAGGAAGGCTTATGCTGATTTTGTTCCCCTCTTCTTCGAACGGTATCTGTGCAGCTGCAGGACGGATAACAGCCTTCTGAAATGGTTCGTTTACTGTAACTTCTACCTCAGCCTTTTCATTTTCATCCAAGAAAGAAACAAAATCAAAAAATTCCGTATGATATACTCGCTGTTCCTTTCCGTTTATCTTAACCTGATACAGCTCTGATACCGGAATATCTTCCACTGATTTCAGTTCATATAGTGGTTTCTCGCTTATCTTTCGTGGTACAAATTCCTGTTTTTTCATCATTATGTTTCTCCTTTATATTTCATTTATTTTTAAAATTCATAATTATGTTTACAAACATTACTATACAATGTTTTTCTTTTTTAGTAAAGTGTTTTATTTAACAAGATACTTTGCTTTTTTTTATGCATTTTGTATAAGTCCCTCTGTTTTTTCAATTACTGTTTGACTTATTTGTTTGATATATATATACTATAGGTTACTAAACAACCTTATTTTGAAAGGAAACATTATGGAAAAAATTCCTGCATATAAGAAATGTTATAACAAATTAAAATCCGATATAGATAATAACGTTTATCCCATAGGTTCCTATCTTCCCACAGAAGATGAGCTTGGAAAAATGTTTTCGGTAAGCCGTACGACGGTCCGGCATGCTATTGACCTTCTGGTTAAAGACAAACGCATAAAGGTAAAGCAGGGTGCCGGCACACAGGTGATCAATCCCAAAGAACGGGAGCTTACCAACTTCTCAAAATTTCATAACGTAATAGACATAAACACTCTGTTTCCGGATAATGCCGCCCTGACCATCAGCGGAACCTGGATTGACCGTATTCCTGCAAACAGCCAGGTCGCCAGTGCGTTGGACCTTAATGAAGGAACAGAAGTCTTCCGCCTTCAAAGAGTGGTTTCCTCCAATGAACAGCCTGTGATAATCCAGACAAATTATATCCGTATTGATTTTTTCCCGGATTTAGATACCTACCGCGAACAGCTTGTAGATCTCTATTACTTTATTCAGAAGCACTACGGAATTAAATTTGAAACTGGCGAAGAACACATCAACATCAGCTCAGCTGATTTCCTTGATGCACAGATTCTCAACATTGAACCGGGATCTCCTATTTTTTTCAACACCAGAACAGCACACTGTTCCCTGGGTCCTATGGAATACCTGGAAGCCAGGATCCGTCCTGATCTATGCCATTTCGTGGTTCGTATGAAGGAACCACCAGCATGGTACGATCTTCCCGAATTTCAAAAATCCCTGGAACGTGTTTGAAAATGAATGATCAACTTATAAAAAGGAGCGGCGCTATGTCTAAACGCATTTCGGCCCTTCTGCTTTGCTTATTTCTATTTTGCCTGCTAATAGTTTTCCCAGCTGCAGGCTGCGGTCAGAACAGCAGCTCCGGTTCCGTCGAAGAACCGCCTGTTTTTTCCCCGCTGAAGGTTCTGGTTCCGGAAGCCCCCGGGACAGACACCATAGGATATTCACCTCTGATACTAGATATTTCCAACATCAGTCAGGGATATCTGACTGCTGTCAGTGACAGCAATGGTACCACCAAAAACATCCAGCTTTCCGCGGATGACGGCGTTGTTTATTCTTATTTTGTAAGCTCCGGCGAAAGTGCTGTCATTCCGTTTACCAGTGGAAGCGGCACCTACCAGATATCCTGTTACGAGCAGGTAAATGGCAGCCAGTATGCCGCACTTTTTGCTCAGGCCCTGGAGGTTTCCCTGGAAAATGAATTTCTTCCGTTTTTGTATCCGAACCAGTATGTAAATTTCACCCCGGACTCAGAAGCCTGCAAGCTGGCTCTTTCTCTTCTGGCAGAGGATGCCACAGAACAGGAAAGCATTGACACCGTTTTCCAGTATGTAACCCAGCACGTCACCTACGACGAGGACAAAGCAGCCACTGTTGAGACCGGCTATCTTCCTGATATAGACGAAACCCTCTCTACCGGAAAGGGAATCTGTTTTGATTATGCTGCCCTGATGACGGCAATGCTGCGAAGCCGGGATATTCCCTGTAAGCTTCAGATCGGATATGCAGGTGACATTAAGCATGCCTGGATCGATGTTTACATACGTGGAAAAGGGTGGGTGGAACAGGCAATTACCTATGACGGGGAGAAATGGAACCGCATGGATCCAACCTTTACCGCCAACAGTGAAGATGAAGAGCTTATCAATTCCTATATCGGTGACAGCGCAAATTATACGCTGCAGTTTACCCGATAGCACAACGAAAAACGCCTTGCAGGTTCACGGATTTTTTCAGGATCTGCCTGATGTTTTTTCAGAGAGGACTTTATATGATTACCAAATTAAACAATCGGGAGCTGTTCCAATTCTGTGAACAGTTTTCCATCATATTACGTTCCGGAATGTCCGCCATTGAGGGACTTGCCATCTTAAATGACGACAGCCAGACAGAACGGGGCAAAGAAATTTTGACCTTTCTTTATAAAGACATGGAGGAATCCGGCTCCCTGGCGCACGCCATGGAGCAATCCGGTGCTTTTCCTGCTTCTGCTGCTGCCTATGTACGCACCGGCGAAGAGACTGGCTGTCTGGATGAGGTTATGAAGGGTCTGTCTGCTTTCTATGCGAAGGAGATTCAGATCACTGACCAGATTCAGAGTGCAGTCGCCTATCCCCTTGTTATGCTGGGCATGATGACTGCAGTTATTGTAATTCTTCTGGTAAAGGTTCTCCCGGTTTTCCGACAGGTTTTCCGACAGCTTGGACTGGAAATGAGCGGGATCTCCGGTGCCCTTCTCGGAATCGGCGAAACACTTAGCCGCTATTCTACTGCCTTCCTTATTCTTCTGGCCGCGATGATCGGCTTTATCCTTTTCCTGGTTCTTCACCCAAAGGGGCAGGAACTGATCCGCAAAATCGTCTGCCGTTTTCCAGGCATGAAGGAAATTCCGGTAAATCTGGATTACAGCCGTCTTTGTCAATGTATTTCCCTGGGAATCCGAAGCGGACTTTCCCCTGAGCTTTGTGTGGAGCTGGCAGGGGCTGTTGTCTCCCGGACTGAAATCAGGGAAAAGCTTGCTTCCATTCAGAATCAGCTCGCTGAAGGATATGGTTTTACAGAAGCCATCACGGAATCCGGACTTTTTAAGGCTATGGAGCTTCGTCTGATCTCCCTTGGTTTTCAGGCTGGTGCATCTGACGAAGTAATGGAAAAACTGGCTGAGCAGTATGAAGAGAAATCCACAGACTCTGTTTCCCACATTGTGTCAATTTTGGAACCTACTATTGTGATCGTCCTTTCAATTCTGGTAGGACTGGTCCTTCTTTCTGTTATGATGCCGCTGCTGGGGCTGTTATCTGAAATGATCGCATAACAGCTGTAAGGGAGAGTGAAAATGGATATATTTGAAACCAGACTCATTCATGTCAGGCGGATTTTCCGCTTTATAATTCCAATCCTGTTCGCTGCAGTCCTCTGCCTGATCTTCTATCTTGGAATTGCACGTACACAGACTGATTCCCTGGAAAAAGAACAGGTTACTTTAACGCAGGCGCTTGAAGGAGGTGCCATCCGCACCTACGCCCTCACAGGCCAATACCCTCAGAGCCTGGATGAATTGCTTTCGGATTACCATATTACCTATGACTCTGAGAAATTTGTGGTAGAATATGTTCCAAACGGATCCAATCTTCTTCCATCGATCAGCGTACTTCCGGTAAATGCCAGAAAAGGAGGTGCCAGATGAATTCCAGATTCACCCGGAAAAAACACAGCATTGATTCACTGGCAGCCTTGCTGCTTTTTGCAATGTATGTGCTGTTTCTTCTATTTCTGATGCTTTTTGGTGCCGGGAACTATCAGGCCTCTGTAAAAAACCTGGACACTAATAACAATCTTTATACGGCGTCCTCTTACATCACTACCAAGTTTCGTCAGCACGATATTCCTGGAAAAACCTCCCTTACAGAGATTCAGGGAACACAGGTTCTTTGCTTTCAGGAAACTATTGAGGGGAAAGATTACTGCACTTACATTTATTTTGATGGCAGTCATTTAAAAGAGCTTTTTACAGCATCGGATTCCCAGGCTGATCTTTCTATGGGGACCAACCTTGCACAGCTTCAGGATTTCCAGATTGACGCTTTAGAAAACACTTTTTACAGAATCACATTAACGGACACAGATGGACATTGTTCCAGTTTTCTGCTTCATCCAGGAGTTCCTGCCTGATTCGCAGACTCCTGAATTTGGGGCTGGTCACTTCTGAATGATGTGCTGAAAGGAAGTTTTTATGAAAAAAATCACTACCCATTCCAAATCCGGGCTTTTTCTTATGGAAATGATATTTGTCCTTCTTTTTCTGGGGCTGACCTGCGGTGTCTGCGTAAGATTGTTCGCAGCCTCCTACATGGCAAGGGTACATGCCAGGGAGGACTCTCATATCCAGGAGCTTATCACCAGTGCCGGTGAAATTCTGGAAGGAACTGACGGCACTGTCCAAAATTTTCTGGCACTGATGCCAGATGGAGTTGCAGATCATGACAGTATTTGCTATTATTTTGACAAGCACTGGCAGAATACTTCCGAAGAAAGCGCGGTTTATAAAATGAGGCTCGTCTGCTCTGCTTCTGACAAGGTCAAAGAAGTTCAGGTCACTTTTGAAAAACTCCAGAATGCAAATGAGGAAACCAGTCTTTATACCCAGACAATTCGCTTTCCAGTTTTTTCCGCAAAGGAGGAAGCAGATTCATGAAAGAGAAGAATCATCTTTTTTCCGCAACTGGAATTCCTTCCCTTTTTCTAATCTTTGGAGTTCTTATGCTGGTGATCCTGTCCCTGCTGGGCTATGGTACTTCCAGACAGGATCTGCGCGCCAGCAGCCTTTCCCTGGAGCAGACATCAGCTTATTATAATGCCTGCAGTGAGGCAGCTGATTTTTACTCCGAGCTGGTTCAGGCATTGGAAGGATTTAAGGCACAGGCAAAAACAGAGACTGCATATTACCAGCTCGTCTCCGATTATCTGAATTCACAGGAGAATATAGAATGGGATTCAGAGGAACATACTGCTGAATATGCGAAAGCATTTTCCGACACCCAGAGTCTGGCTGTGAAAATTGCTGTATTCCGGACTGACTGTACAGCTGATTCCACTGCTTCTGATAACGTTGCTTCTGATACCATTAATGCAGGATTGGACGTGACCAGCAGCAATATCGCCGGGATTCTCTCCTGGAATACGGTTGTAACTGCAGACTGGAATCCGGACAACAGCCAGTCCGTCTACAAAGGAGAATAATTTTATGGAAGAAAAAGTAAAGGCTTTTCTGGAGCTTGCCACTCAGAAAAAAGCCTCTGATATATTTATTATTGCCGGTCGTCCCCTTTCCGTAAAAATTGACGGAAAGCTCTGTACACTGGATGGTTTTGAAGAACGGCTCATGCCTCCGGAAACAGATGAATTTATCCGGATCATTTACAAGCTTGCTCACGACCGGAATATAGAACCTATGCTGGAAACCGGTGACGATGACTTTTCCATGGCTATCCCTGGTCTCTCAAGATTTCGTGTAAATACATACCGGCAGCGTGGTTCTCTTGCCGCTGTCATCCGTATTATTGCATTTAATCTTCCTGATCCGCAGGATCTGCACATTCCTCCAGCTGTTATGGAAGCAGCTGATCTTACCAAGGGAATGGTTCTGATCACAGGTCCTGCCGGAAGCGGAAAATCCACCACCATGGCTTGTATCATCGACAAGATCAATCACAGCCGTGAAGGACATATCATCACACTGGAAGACCCTTTGGAATACCTGCACAGACATGACAAATGCATTGTCAGCCAGCGAGAGATCTGTACGGATACTGCCAATTATCTGGTTTCCCTGCGTGCCACCCTGCGTCAGAGCCCGGATGTGATCCTGCTTGGAGAAATGCGTGACCACGAGACTATCCAGACTGCCATGACTGCTGCTGAGACCGGACATCTGATTCTTTCCAGCCTTCACACTACCGGAGCAGCCAATACCATCAGCCGTATTATGGATGTTTTCGAGCCCAGCCAGCAGCATCAGATTGCCATTCAGCTTTCCATGGTTCTGCAGACTGTTATTTCCCAACAGCTGGTGCCGGATGTGAATGGGCACAATATTCCGGTTTTTGAGATCATGAGGCTTACCCCTGCCATTCGAAATATGATCCGCGACAACAAGATTTATCAGATTGACGGTGTGATCGCCTCTTCCTCCCAGGCAGACATGAAATCCATGGATAACAGCCTGCTGGAGCTTTATCGAAACCGCCAGATCACAAAAGAAACTGCACTTAAATATTCATCTAATCCGGAAATGTTAAAACGGAAGCTCATGTAATGGGCTTCCGTTTTTTAAAGCGTGTCTGAAAAAGGCTTTCTGCAAGATGTGCGTCACAATTCGGGCAAAATATACCGCAAAGTGGGGCGTATAGATTGCGGGAATGCTTTTTCAAACACGCTCTAGTATCTAAATATTCTGTCACATAAAAGCCATCATAGTTTTTACTATAAACTGTCTTCTATTTCACAATGCTTTACTGCAGATTCTGTTTCTTCTCTGTAATTGATTTCCTACTTTCTTGTAACAGCCGCCGATGCTTTATACTTTCCCTTTACAACACCATTTGGCTCTTTTACATAAGCACGCACATAATAACGGTACTTCTTTCCTTTTTTCACCTTCGTATCTGTCCAGGTGGAAGTTTTTCCCTTCTTAATAGTAGCCGCCAGCTTATATTTTCCGTTTCCGGTTTTTTTGTAAATGTAATAACCATCACACTTCTTCTGTGCCTTCCACTTTAATTTCAGACCTTTCTTCGTATTGGAAACCGATGAGACGTTCTGCCTGGAGGGTGCTGATTTATACGTTCCACTGGACTTGTAACTGCTTGCCACTGTTTTCTTATCCACAGTACAATAAGCTCTTACTGTATACTCATAAACGGTAGCTGATTTTATCTTTTTATCTTTGTAGGATGTAGTAGCTACTTTCTTTATGTTTGCAAGCTTCGTCCATTTTCCAGAGTATGTTTTCCTGTAAACCACATAGCCAGCTGCACCGGAAATCTTATTCCAGTTTACTGTATTGTAAAGTCCGGAAGAAACCTTCACCGACACTGACGGAGTGGCAAGCACGGTCTTCGCAGCAGCTTCCGCAGTATAATCGGAATATTTCGCAGTACCGTTCACCATACTGTACGCACGGATCTTGTATGTATACGTAATTCCCGGCTGAACTTTCGTATCTGTCCAGGAAGTATCTGACCAGGAGGCTGTCTCTACCTTCTGATACTCTCCGTCGGAGATTTTTCTATAAATCTGATATCCGGAAACTCCGGCTGCTTTACTCCAGGTCAGACTGATCTGGTTATAGGCGTGGGCCGCAGCCTGAAAGGAAGCAGGTCTGGTTACATTCACTGCACTGCTCAAGGTTCTTGTGTGAGCTTTAATTCTTGCACAGGCACTTGGACTTGTTTTGGAAAAATCGCTCCATCCATTTTTCTCATGGTAACAGAAGCTCTGATCCGTCTCCAGACCAGCCTGAAACTCCACCCAGTCATAAGCACTGTTAGTCTCGCACAAGTATTCCACTGTGTCGGAACCGATATTGGTGAGCACTACCGAATAAAGGGTTCCATTCATCAGATTTACCTCTGGCACTTCCACCGTGGAAATACCGGCATGTTCCTGATAAAAAGTAACCGGATTGGCATAGGCCGGAGTTCCGCTTACCGGATTGCTCTTATCCTTCAGATTTGTATAGATCTGAATGCTGTAGCTTCCTCCGTCAGTGTAAGTAGCCAGGACCACTTCTCCAAGGGCTTCTCCGTTCCCATTTCCGGCTTTTGCCTGAAAAACATTGGCAATGGAGGAAATCCCACTGCTGCCGGAAGGATACAGCTTCAGTTTGCTCAGTGCACTGGAACCATCATAGAAATAGTTGTTCCGGTACTTCGGACTGGTGGTGGCTTCTGCTGCTACAATATTGTAATTACATTTATTCTCATAGGAAATATAAAAATAACCGGCTTCTCCCCAGTCATCTCCCCAGCTGTTTCTGGCAATCCATGCCCCGTTTGAAGTAACATTGCTGGCAGAATTGAAATTTTCCCTGGAATAATTGTCATCCCAGCCAATCAGGGTTACTGCATGATTCACGCCTGCACTTCCCGGGTAGCTGTATGCATACGTATACGGATTATAATAGGTATCATACATTCCAAAGGACATGGAAACAGATCCATATTCTGATATCAGACTTTTAATGTTATTTACAGAATAAGAGGAAAACGCCGCATTTTCCAGATATGCTGTGGTCTGGTATGCCATTTGGGAGGACGGCACCTTGTCAGAGTCCAGAGTATGATCTGCATTTGTCTCATAAGGAACCTGGGATTCCAAAGCCATACCGCTCCACGTACTCAGGAAAATGGCAGCCAGGGTCTGATTTCCTCCATCTCTGTAGGAATGGAGAATCTCGTTTTTGTCATTAGCTGTATTTCCAAGGGGATCGTTCATTCGGTGGGCAAAGAAATATGCCAGATGTTCTTCTGACAGATCAAACAGTCCAGCTCCTGCCTGCAAAAATGAGATTTCCAGGTTGGCAGCCAATGTGTATGCCCAGCACATATTGGAAGGCTTTTGATTCCTTACCGGGATGGAAATACTGCTTCGGGGATCGTATTTCGCAGGATAAGACGCAGCTCTGGCAGCACCTACGCTTCCTGTATCACCATTCCCGTTGCCAGATGGCGGGTCTACATAACTTATAGGCTGCAGCTCACGAATTGGCTCTAGCTGAGCCTCAATCTCCGCATCGGTCAGATTGTCTTCACTTTTCTCTTCTTCGGCAGAATCCGGATTCATGCTGCCAAAGCCAGAATCTTGTTCCTGAAGTTCATCAGTACCACCATCTGAGAAACCGTCTGACAGGTCTTCCGATTGGGAGGGATTTCCATCTGTCATGCCTGTGAAGCTGGCATCGTTTTCCGTACTTCCATTGCCAGCCTGACCGGCATCATCTAAAGTGCTTTCGCTCCCTGACAGATCATCACCTGCTGAAAAATCATCCTGCACATAAGACTCTTCCGCAGCCATCTTATCAGACGACACAGCGGATACAGTGTCTCCTGCATTTTCCATTTCCGCACTTTCTGTCCAGACCATACCCTGCCCGGCAATATCTGCTGCCTGAATGGGCAAGCCTGTAAAAATCAGGGACTGGGCAAGTAACAGACTTACAGCTGCTTTTTTCAATAATTTCTTATATTTCATATTTACTCCTGTCGTTCTGAGCTTCCTGTTCCGGAGTATTTTTCACACAGGCTCCAGAGCGTATTAAAAAATCACCAGAACAGAATTTTCGTTCAAACAGATATTTTTCACTTATTTATGATTTTTTAGATATTTTTCCAGAAAATGTATTAATTTCTCCATTTCTTCCTGAGTCCCTACCGTGATCCGCAAATGATTGTCAATCCTCGGCTTCGGGAAGTATCTTACATAAATATGCTCCTGACGAAGGGCCTCAAAAATTTCTTTGGCCGGACAGCTTTTGTGAGAAGCAAAGATAAAGTTGGTCTTAGAATCCGGGAATGTGAAACCAAGGGCAGCCAGTTCTTTCTTCGCCCATTCTCTGGTAGCAATAATCTTCTCACAGGTTTCTGTAAAATATGCCTTGTCCTGGATAGCTGCCACACCGGTTACAAGAGTGGTACGATCCATAGTGTAGGAATTGAAGGAATATTTTACATCGTTCAGAAATCTGATCAGCTGTGGATTGCCGCATGCAAAGCCGATACGCATTCCAGCCATGGAACGGGATTTGGAGAAGGTCTGGACTACCAGGAGATTGTCATATTTCTCTATAAGCTCCAGTGCTGATTTCGCTCCAAAATCTACATATGCTTCATCTACGATCACAATGACGTCCCGGTTGTGTAAGAGAATCTCCTCGATGTCACTGAGGGGCAGCTCCACTCCTGTAGGTGCATTGGGGTTCGGAAAAATAATTCCGCCGTTTTCTCCGAAGTAATCTTCTTTGCGGATACAGAAGTTCTCATCAAGAGCTTTACATTCATATGGGATTCTGAAAAGATCCGCCCATACGTCATAGAAAGAATAGGTGATATCTGGAAAAAGGATCGGTTTATCTGAGTTAAAGAAGGTGAGGAAGCTCATGGCAAGTACATCATCTGAGCCAACACCTACAAAAACCTGTTCGTCTTTCAGCCCATAGTTACAGGCAATTGCGTGTACCAGGTCGCCAGCTGTAGGGTCCGGATAAAGGCGGAGGGTATCTGGCTGAATCCCGTGTAATGCTTTCTCCACGCCTGGTGCAGGGGGATATGGGTTCTCGTTTGTGTTCAGCTTGATCATGTCCGGCTGATTGGGCTGCTCGCCGGGTGTATAAGGTACTACTTTACGAATGTTTGCTTCCCATGTATTCATTTCGGTCCATCCTCGCTTCTTCGTATTTTTATTATAATTTCTTTTTGAAAAAATCTGTAGTATGCATGTTTCTGCATAGTTATTAGTATTTTACTTTTTTCCTTGGAGTTTGTCAAATTAGGTATCTTTGTCTTCGGGATTGCAAGCGATGTTTAAATCTGAGCCATCACAAACTAATAATTGATAGCCATTGTATTTTTTCTCAAGAGTAAAAGAAGCATTGAATTCATGAAACAAAAATGCCCAAGTTTCCAAAAGAAGTATTTTTGGAAAACAGCCATGGAACGGTAGCCATTTCACCAATCAAAGACAATAATTGTTTTTTCACCTGTTCTGCAAATATCATAGACGAAAAGTGGGAAAAACCAGCTTTTTTTCAAAAACTGGGAAACGCGGTTTAGCAAAAAACCTCCAATTATGGAAACATCAGCATTTCCAAAATTGGAGGTTTTCTCATTCATTTTCAGGCTCCCAGTGTCAGGAGCTCTCCAAAACTCTGAATCTTCACATCAGCAGCCGCATATCCAGCTGCAATCCCAATTCCCACAGCCTGCATTCCCGCGCTCTTCGCTGCGTCAATTCCAGCATAAGCATCTTCCACCACATAACAATCCTCAGGCTTTTCTCCAAGGAACTCTGCTGCTCTCAAAAATACTTCCGGATCCGGTTTGGACTTGGTAATATTCGTTCCATCGGAGATCGCATCAAATGCATCCAACAGTTGAACCTTTTCCAGGATAAATTTTGCGTTCTTACTGGAAGAGCCAAGTGCCAGCTTATACCCCCTGTTATGTAATTCCGCAAGAGTTCTTCTTACATCTTCCGTCACATCAGCCGGTGTCATGGATGCCAGAAGCTCTCTGTAAGTATTGTTCTTACTCTCCATCAGTTCTGCTTTTTTCTCCTTGGAAAGAGCCGGTCCTTCATATCTCTCCAGAATAATTTCCAGGCTCTCCGATCTGCTCACACCGCGAAGACGGTTATTTATGGTCTCATCAAAATAAATTCCCATTTCATCCGCCATCTTTTTCCACGCCTGATAGTGAAATTTGTCAGTGAAAACAATAACACCATCTAAATCAAATATAAAAGCTTTCATATATTTCTCCATTCCGTTAACAACTGCAAATAAACCTGCCAGCAATCATCTTAAATATAATTTTTCCCACACAAAGGATCCGCCGGACTTACCCCTGTAAATTCCGAGCGTCCCATAATCTTATCCATTGCTGCCTGAATAAATTCCGGGTTCCCACTGTATGTATTAATGTAAGTTTTCACCATCGGTGCATCAAACAGATGGAATGGATAAGCTGTAGAAATCATCAGCGCCGGAATCTCCGGAGCAAACCAGGGTGCATCATCTCCAAGCCCGAAGCACACATTCCAATTCAAGCGAAGAGTGGTATTATTGGAAGCATTTTCCATGTTACAGATATAAACATACAAGTCGTAGTCCTGCTTCATCTCCTCCACACTTCGGTACATTTCGTGCATCAGTTTTCCTTTTTCCGGTGTCATACCTGCCGGATTCACGAAATCTTCCATAGAGATAGATACCCGGCGGTCACGGACCGTCACCTGGAAGCCTTCCTGCTCAAACTTCTCTTTCCATGACTGCACAAAAGCATTCTCTGGATCCAGATCTTTCTGGATTACATTCAGATAAACCCGCTTGTATTTCTTAGGGGAAATTGGAAGCAGTTCCTGCTCATCCCTTACCAGAGTTATTGCCTGGTCTGCCACCTTTTTCGCCCAGCTTTTGTGCTTCTCACAGCCCACAATTTCCAACGCCTCTTTTTCTGGAACCAGAGTGCCCTCCGCTTTCTTCTTATGAAGCCCCAGTGACGCTTTTGTGGCCAGAATTCTGAGAACTGCCTCATCCAGTCTATCCATGCTCAAATTTCTAGTTTTCGCACCAGCCAGAAGATATCCAAAATCCTCTTCCAGACTTTTGTTGAACAAAATCATGTCACAGCCTGCATTGATTGCCTGAACAATCGCCTCGCTGCGCTTCATAGCTGCGGTAAACCCAACCATAGGTGTTGCGTCTGTGCTGATCAGCCCGTTAAATCCCAGCTTTCCTCTGAGAAGCCCAGTAAGAAGCTCCTTGGATAAAGAAGCCGGACGCAGCATCTCTTCCCTGGTTGCCTGGGGATTGAGCGCCTTCACATAAGCAGGCTGGGCAATATGCCCTACCATCACGGTCTTCGCACCTTTCTTTATCAGATTCCCATAAACATATCCATAGGTTTCATCCCATTTTTCTGTAGAAAAAGAATTAACACTTGTAAGAATATGCTGATCTCTTTCATCCACCCCATCTCCTGGAAAATGTTTGATAGCAACAGCCACACCGCATTCATCTGCTCCCTTCATATATTCCAGGGCAAAATCCAGCACCTTCTTTGGATCACTTCCAAAAGTTCTTACATTGGTAATGGGATTGTGAAAATCATAATTAATATCCACAATAGGCGCAAAAGACCAGTTCAGCCCCAAAGCTGCACCCTCTTTGCAGGCGGTATATCCCATTCGGTATCCATTTTCCGGATCATCTGTAGCCGCCACTGCCATAGGTTTTCCGAAGGAAGTTCCCTCATAGGCAAGTCCGTCTCCGCCTGCTTCCGTATTAGCCGCAAGTAGCAGCGGAATATTGGAAAACGCCTGCAGCTTTCTATAAATATCCTGAATATTTTCCGCGCTGTCTGCACGATACATCAGACCACCCACCTGAATATCCTGGGTAAAATGCTTCAGCGTTTCTTCCTCTCCGTTGAACCCCATGGGGCAAAATACCTGTCCGCATTTCTGCTCCAGACTCATATTTTTCCAGGTATCCAGAACCCAATTTTCTCCTTCTTCATCCAGAAAAAAAGGATTTCCTTTCATATCGATCTCTGTCATTATTTTTCCCCTTTCAATGAGCCGTCTGCTGTAAAATACTTTCTAAGAAAATACGCCGGGCCACAGCTCCAGGCATGGCAGTAGCTGTTCACGATGGTGCCGCCATATGGTGATTCTGAAGGGTTTTCCGGATTATATAATTCCCAGAATGTATCCGCTCCCAGATCGGTCATGCCGCCCCAGTATGCTTCCATTTTCTGCAGAGCCATTTTTTTCTCCCCCACAAGAAGCAGCGCCGCAATATAATTGTGATACATGTATGGCGTCACCATTTTTTCAGCTTCCGAAATGGTCTCCACCCTGCGCAGAAGATTTACTGCTGCCTGGTCTTCAATCGCCTCTCCCAAAATCATCCACACCTGGGAAGCAACTGAAACCTGTCTTTCTTTTCCACTGATGTAGCATTGTTTTTCTCCATCCCAGAGATATAAATTCGCCGCATTTCTGCACTCACAGTAAAGCTCCGCCAGTTTTTCCTCCGTCATAACATCTCCTAGCACCTGGGCAATCCGGATAGCTGCACTAAGCGCATAAAGAAAAATCCCCTGGGCAGACGCCTGTTTATTCAGATTCAGATTCCAATCCACAAAGCACCAGCCCAGCACATCTGAATCTCCTACCAACATTTTCTCATCCAGCTGCTCTTCTGCCAGTTCGATCTGTCTTAATGCTACAGGCCATAACTCCTGCAAAGTTTCCTTATCCTTTGTAGCTTCGTAATAGTCCCAAAGTGTGTTTATGAAAAACAGGGAATAATCAAACATCTGGGTATCATCCACTTCCGGTTCCGGGGAAAGAAACAAGCACGCCCCCATCCTTCCTTTTTCCATAGGAAGTGCTGCAAACAGATACAGGCAGGCTTTCACCATATCATTATTGTTATAAGTTTCATAATTGGTCAGTGCCTGGATACGAAGATCTCCCATCCACAGTCTGCGGTCTCTCTTCGGACCGTCCTCAAACACCTGCTGCATACAATTGTGAAGGGTTCTGCATGCGATCTGATCCATTTTTGCCAGCTTATGATTCTGCGCCTTAAATGCGGAAAGCTCCTGGTCTTTCGCAGAAGAAACAGCGGTACAAAAAGCATCTTCCACAACAAGATCAAACTTGGAACTAATATCCAGAACCTCGATCATCACATACCTGAACGCATATCTCCTTGGCAGGCGCAGCTGGGAAGGAACCACATCCACATGGAGCTGTTCCTCTTCGATCCAAGAAGAACAGATCCAGCCCTGATAGCTTTTTCCATCTTCAAAAAGCTCCGTCGCATTTTCTGCAAAGTGAAGCTTCAGCCACACAGGCGCGTCTGGATGACTCCCCCTGTAATTCAGATTTAAAGTCAGATACCCAACCTGATGATTTCCAAAATCCAGGCATACCCGGCTTCCCTTTTTCAAAACTCTCTTTCTGTAATCAACTGCCTGCTCAATGACAATACTGTTATCATTTTTATAAAGTTCTACTGTCTGCACTGCATCTACTTTTGTCTCAACCAGATCCGGAAGCAGATTTAATGCTTTATTCAACAATTTCTGATTTTTCATTTCAGCCATAAAAACCTCTTGTCACATAGAATTTTGTCAAAATTGTTATAAAAATGCGACCCTACGGAGTTTTCCGGCAGGGCCGCTGCAATCTCAGAGCGTGTTTGAAAAAGGCTTTCTGCAAGATGTGCGTCACAATTTGTGGGAGATTTTGCCCGGATGAGGGCGTCGTAGCGGGCTACGACAACCGAATTCGGGTGAAATATACCGCAAAGTGGGGCGTGCAGATTGCAGGAATGATTTTTCAAACAGGCTCAAGTTATTGTCTGATTTTTCCCGTGAAAATTCTTACCAGTAATTTTTCATTATTCAGATAAATCAGGAATGCCATCAGCAATACTGCATTGATAATAGACTGCATGGAAGCGGTCACCACATTTGAGAGAACTGCAAATGTGGAATTCAGCAAAGACATGCAAACCGCAGCCAGCAAAAATCCAAGTTTCTCATTGCTATACCTGCTTATGTAAGAACCAATAAACATTGGCAAAAATGCTGTAAACATAATGGAAATAGAGCCAAAGTTCAGCTGGCCTCCATTGATGGTCGTACTTCTTGCCGCATTCAAAAATCCAACAATTCCCATCAGCGCACCGCAGATCCCATAACAGCCAATGGCATTTGGAATCTCTTTGATTCCTGTATTTACTGCTACCTTCTGCCCATTTTTCAATGCATTATAGTCATAACCAAACCTTGTATAATCAAACAGAAGAATGGAAAGGACCAGTACCACAGCAATAATAATCGCCGCATAAATCCAGGTTCCTACAAAGCCTGACATGGAAGAATTCTGTACCTCTGTCATTACATATTTTCCGCTTGTAATGGTGTACAAAACACCTTCATAGATCAGGGTTACACCCAAAGATGTTATGATGGGCGGAATCCTGAGAGTCACATAAATAAGACCAGATACCATTCCCAGCACAGCGCCGGCCGCAATAGTGATTACCAGCATAAGTGCTGCACTTCCTGAGCCGCCGCCTAATACTGCATAGCTTATCTTCGCTCCCACTACAGCAGACAGAGAAGCCATGGCTCCAAGTGAAAAATCAAATCTTCCACTGTTCAGGTTAATGGACAGGGCAATTGTTGTAATCATAACAATTGCAGTATAGACCACAAAATTATCAAAGCCCTTCTGATTTGTTATGATGTTTTCTCCATGTGACAGACAGATCACTTCCAAAATAAGTAAGGTCAGTACAGGGATCGTAAATGTTCCCGCTATTTTCTTAGGGGTGCTCATAAATTCCAGCCTCCATCCAGCCTGTCCGATTTCCTGGATATGGGCATCCAGGGTTATCGGTCAGAGCTTTCATAAATTAATTTCCAGTTATTTAAATTCGTAACTGTTTAATGTCTTCACAGTTACCTGCAAAACAATTACTTAGATTCTACTAATGTTTTTACATCCTCAAATGTAACGTTATCGCCAATAATACTGTCCAGAGTTTCTTTGTCATAGATTGGTGCATCACCACTGTCAGAAACAGAGTATTTATCAAATGTGTCGCTGTCAGTTGCTACCAGATATCCCTGGCTGATAGATGGAGCGTTTCCGTCCTCGTCTCTGATCACATTTCCATTGATTGCATTCATTACCAGTGCAAAAACTGGTCCGATAGAAGAAGAATATTTTCCAGCAAGATAAGTAAGGGTACCATTTTTCATAGAATTTCCGTTTGTCTCAGTAAAGGAATCAATATCTGAGAAGGAGATTCCTGCCTCACTTAAGGACTGTGCAAAGAATGTGGTTGCCATACCTACGGAAATAAATGCATCCGGTGTTTTCTGGATTGCTGCGTTTAACTCATCCGTTGTGGTGTCACCATATCCCTGAAGATAGGAAACAACCTCTACATCGCCTTCTACTTTAGATAAATCAACTGTCTGATCCTGGAAAATCTGTCCAGCGATAGCGTTCATATCGCTTTCTCCGCCATAGGTGCAACCCAGTCCGTTAAGGACACCAGCAACACGGTAAACATGCATTGGGTTCGGAATAAAAGCTCCATAGATTGCTACTTTGGAAACACCCTGCTCTTTGTAGTAAGCTCCCATATCTTTTCCAGCTTCAAACTCTGTATCATTTCCAGGTCCTACCTGACCAGCAAAATATTCATAAGTTTTGTAAGTTTCATACTGTGCGTCATCCAGCACACCGGAAGCTACCGCATAGTAAACTCCGTATTTTTCACAAGTCTCAATCTGCTGTACACGATCGTTGCTGGAAAAAGAGATGATTGCCTGACACCCCTGGGAAGCAAACTTCTCAATTGCTGTTTTCTCATCTTCTGCACTTTGCAGCGCATCTGTGTAGTTAAATTCTACGTCATAGTTACCAGCGATATAATTCTCATAATAAGAACGGAAGCCCTGTGCTTCCTCGCCACTTACGTCTGCAACCAGCACACCAATCTTTGCCTTGTCAGCAGCCTTTACTTCACTTGTTCCTGCTCCTGCAAGAACTGCTACAGCCATAGTTCCTGTTAATGCCATGCTTACCATTTTTTTCATTGTTCGTTTCATTAGAATTTCCTCCTTTTTATTTGCAGCGTTATACGCTAATTCACCATTAAAAATCCCATATATCGGACAGTTATTTCTTATTCTCCATTATCTTGGAAGTATATTTGTCTTATAATTCATGCTTGTTACATATACAACGATCAGGAAAAATACTGCACTGATCACCTGGGTGATTCCATAAGCCGCACTTCCGTCAATCACCAGCTCCAGAATGTCATTGAGCAGGATAAAGGAAAAACCGCCAACCAGTGCCGCATAAATTCTGGAACGTGCTCCGCCTGAAATAGGCATTCCGCCAAATACAATTGCAATAAAAATATTCATACCAATGCTGGAGGCCGTAGTGGTTGTTACAGATGGTGTATAAACCAGAGTAAGAAACGCTCCAAGCCCTACGCCCAGGCCTGCCATTACGAAAGCAATAATGGTATATTTGTTGGATTCAATTCCGGTAAGAGCTGCGCACACCGGATTTCCTCCGATAAATTTCTGCCTTCTTCCCACTTTTGTAAGATTGAAAACAAAATAACTGATAATAAAGAAGACTGCCAATACTACGATTTTAAAAACTATATTGTCAAACGGCTTTACCACTACTCCCGGAATACTGATCCCGCCAAGTGCACCACCCTTTGTGGTAATGATCTGTGAGGCAATCGCAGAAAGCACAGACATCATGGCAACTGTAGTAACAAATGCTGGAATATGAAATACCGAAGCCAGCAGGGAATTTACAAGGGAACATGCAACTCCGCTTACAAAGATTGCCAGGATCATTAACACCACATTCTGTGTAGTATTGTAAGTAACCACACCCATGGTTGCAGAAAACAAGGTTGCAGCGCCAAGACTGATATCAAAAGTTCCCAATGTGTAAATGAAAATTGCTCCTGTAGCAACCACCGCCAACACAACACCTTCGTTAAAAACAATCTGCAGATACATATCCAGCCGATAGCCTTTTGCACTGACTACTGCCAGGAAGATTCCGAATAAAAGCACCAGAGCCGCAAATGGAAGAACCTTTATCGCAGTTTGGGCTGCTTTATATTTATTCATATTATTTTTCATAATCTGATGTTCCCCCTTAAATCATATATCCAATTACATCTGCGTCTGTCAGGCTTTCACTTCGCATAAATTCACCGGTAATGCTTCCGTCTTTCATAATCAGAAGCCTGTCGCTCATTCCCAGCAGTTCCGGAAGCTCCTCGCTGATCAGCAGGATTGCTTTTCCCTCTTTTTTCAGCTCCATCATCAGCTGATACATGGACTGTTTGACGCCAATGTCAACACCTCTGGTGGGGCAATCCAGGATCAGGATCTCACTTCCACAGCCGATCCATTTTCCAAATACAACCTTCTGCTTATTTCCGCCGGACAGCTGGCTTGTCAGCTGGTCGCCATCAGAACATTTAATAGAAAGATCTTTTATCTGTTTTGCCACATATTCTTTTTCCTTTTTATTTGTTATAAGGAATCCGTTTACGGCATATTTTTCCATTCCGCCAACTGCAATGTTGTCCTGGATACTTGCGGACAGACAAAGGGATTCCACATCCCTGTCCTTTGACACATAACCAATCTTGTTTGCAACTGCGATGTGGGGACTGTTGATCTTCGTTCCATCGTAAGTGGTTACTTCTCCCTCTTCCAGGGCAAGTGCGCCGAACATGGCTTTTCCCAAAGTGTGCATTCCGCAGGCGGCAAGTCCGCCAATGCCTAAGATTTCGCCTTTTTTCAAAGTAATGCTTACAGATTTTAACTCCTCTTTGTACTTCAGATTAGTGGCTGTTATGGCAGCTTCTTTCTGGCTGCTTGGGGTAAAATCACTTCTGTAATAATCTCCCTGAAGCTCGCGGCCGATCATACTTGTACGGATTTCATCCGCATTGAATTCTTCTTTTTTAAACGTACGGATCAGGTTTCCATCACGGAGAACAGTGAGTGTATCACAAACTTCCATAATCTCTTCCAGGTCATGGGAAATAAAGATTATTGCTTTTCCACTGTCCCGCAGCTTTCGGATCAAGGAATACATGATCTCACGTCCATCCTGTGAAAGTGCTGTGCTTGTCTCATCAATTACCAGAATGTCTGGATTTTTCAGCATAACCTTAGCGATTTCTACCAGCTTTCTGGTCTGAAAATCCAGTGAATCAATAGGCATATCGCCGATTACATGTTCTACTCCAATGGCTCTCATTGCCTCTGTCGCTTTCTGGTTCATTGCCTTTTTATTGATCATCCCCAGCTTGTTCCGAAACTGGGAAAGCTCTGCCAGAAAAATATTTTCTGCAACGGTTACCCCCGAAATGGTTCCGCTCTCCTGCACAACCATTCCGATTCCATTTTGTAGCGCATCTATCATACTCGCTGGTTCCCAGCTCTGCTTTTTGAAAGTCATTCTTCCACTGGTGGCTTTCTGCATGCCAGCTGCAATAGAAGATATGGTAGACTTTCCAGAACCATTTTCACCGATCAAACCTCTTATTTCCCCTGGATATACCTCCAGATCTACATTTTTCAGTGCTATTACGCTTCCAAAATTCTTGGAAATATTTTTCATTTCAAGAATCGGTTCACTCATGTTTACCCTCCGTTCACTTGAAAACTGTTTATGAGATTATTATATTCTTCCCCCTAAAATTTCAAATTCACAATTTAGCTCAGTTTTATTGATGTATTTGATCTAAGATGTTAAAATACATCATATAAATAGCTTTATTTTAATATTTTGGATTGTGTGAATAGATTTTGTAAAAGGGGGATTTTTATGGATGTTGAAGAACTGAGACATCAGATTTATCAGTTTAATGATGAAGAATTGTTTTATAAAGAACAGTATGAAGCCCGGGAAGCCGGGCAGATTTATGCTTATATCGCAAAACAGGATATTCAGGAGGTGATCCGCCGCCACTTACTGATTCCGGAAGTGAAAGAAACCATTCCACCGGAATTTAAAGACTCTTTCTTTTTTGATATGGCGGACAAAGATAGCATTGTGGTACAGAAGCATAACCGCTATAGCCCGGCGCTGATTCACTCCCACACATTTTTTGAGCTGGTATATGTTTACGACGGGAAGTGTACACAGGAGATTTCCGGACAGACCATTTCCATGAAAACAGGAGATTTCTGCGTAATCCCCCCTTCTGTAGAGCACTCTATTTCTGTTTATGATGATAGTATTATTATCAACATCATGCTCCGCCGCAACACTCTGCATAGTATGTTTTATAATTTTTTGAATACGCCAAATAAGCTCTCTTCTTTCTTTTTGAATAATATTTATGCAAAAAGAGCAAATGATTATATTCTTTTTCATTCAGGAATGGATTCTTACATCCGGGAATCTTTTTGCTGGATGTTATGGGAAAGTATGAATAAACAGGAATACTCTTATCAGTGCATTACCAATGTACTGCTTCTGGATTTCTATCTATTGGTACGAAATTACTCGGAATCTGTGCAGATGCCTCTTTTCAACAGCAAGATTGATGTGCAGCGTTATGCGATTATTCAGTATATCCAGGATAATTACAGAGATGTGACACTTTCGACTGTGGCAAAGCGTTTTCATTATTCCAATGAATACACTTCCCGTTTAATTAAAGATCTGATGGGAATGACCTATACAGAAGTGGTCCGTACCGTTCGAATCGAACGGTCCCAGGATTTCCTGGCGAATACAACTATGACTGTGGCAAATATTGCGGAAGCAATCGGATATGATACCACAGAACATTATATCCGCCAGTTTAAAAAACATACTGGGATGACGCCTTCTGCTTATCGAAAACAGGAGGCCAAAAATCGGTTGTTTTAATTTTCCATTCTTTTCAGCTCTGGCAGCACCGTCAGCAGCATGATAACGCCTGCAGTACCCAGGCTGATAATATTTTTTGCATTCTCCATGCATCCTGAAAGTTCTTTTTTCTTCAGGAGCCGTGCCTTCATTTCTGCCTTTTTCTCAAGGAAAAGAAGTACATAGGCTGCGGATAAAAACTGGGAGATTACAGTTGCAATGGCAGCTCCCCGGATACCAAATCCAAACACAAAAATGAATAGTGAGTCTAGGATCAGCGGGAAGCAGATTCCTATTTCAAAGTCGATTCGTTTCATTTTTTGTTTCTCTAAAAAACACTTGAACGCACTTTTTGACTTGTGCAGTAAAAGGTTAGTCATTAGCTTGCCGGAACGTTGCGACGCGCGGCGGTAAATATACATTGTGAAATCGCGTCCGGGATAACGACCAACCAATTAAATAGCAATAAGAAAAGCCCCCTAGGAATTTTTATTAACTTCCCAAAGAGCTTTCAATATACAATCTTATTAACCTGCCAGATGCAGTATTCCGATGAGGAATACCCATCCAAGTCCATAATATGTCACAACAGCAACAAGGTCGTTGACGGTGGTGATCAATGGACCAGAGGCTACGGCGGGGTCTACACCTACTTTTTTGAAAAACAGAGGGATACAGGTACCTACGGCACTGGAGATCAGCATTGCAAGGAGCAGGGCGACTCCGATGCAGCCGGATACGGCGTATGCAAATACCAAAGTCTTTCCTTTAAATAAGTAAATGTAAAGTCCAATGAGTACAAAGGACAATATACCAAGCAACGCACCATTGCAAAGACCAATCCGCATTTCTTTAAATACAAGTTCCATCTTCTGCTTGCCGGTGAGGGACTCATCCATCAGGACACGGATGGTAACAGCCAGGGACTGCGTACCGACGTTTCCGGCCATATCCAATATAAGGGACTGGAAGGCCATGATGATGGGAAGATGGGTAACTACGTTCTCAAAGACACCAACTACAGAGGATACAACCATTCCAAGACCAAGAAGAACGATCAGCCATGGCATACGTTTCTTCATACTCTCTTTCAGCGGTTCCTTCAGATCTTCCTCTGCGGTAAGACCTGCCAGCATGGCGTAATCCTCTCCCATTTCATCATCAACCAGGTCGATGATATTGGAAGATGTGATAACACCTAAAAGGCGGTTGTCATTATCCAGCACGGGGATGGAATCCTCGGAATACGCTTTCAGTTCTTCGATACAGTCGTCAATATCCTCTTCGGCATATACATATGGGTAAGAGGTTGCCACCAGATCTTCCAGGGATTTATCCTGTCTTGCAATGATCAGGTCTTTCAGATCAATGGCTCCGTAAAATTTCTGTGACTCGGTTACCACAAAGATTGTGGAAATATTATCGTTCTTAGCAGCCTGTTCTACAAGGCTGTTCATAGCCTGCTTCACAGTCAGGTTCTCACGAATGATAATGCAATTGGTCGTCATGCGGCTACCGATTTCATCCTCATCAAAGGAAGCAATCATCTCAATATCGTGGCGGACATCATCGTCCATTAATTCGAACAGCAATTTCTTTTTGGCTTTATCAATCTTATGAAGAACTTCCACAAGGGCATCGGTCTCCATACGTGAAAGAATGGCTGCACCTTTTTTCACATCCATCTCTTTCACATATTCTGCTGCATTATCTGAGTCCGTATACTCAAAAACATCGGACAGCATATTCAGGTCCAGAATACGGTACAGTTTGCAGCGTTCCTGAACAGTCAGCCTCGGCATTGCATCTGCAATGTCATTGGCATGAAAATCTCCCAGCTTATCGCTCATAGCTGCCGGAGAGGTATTACTTCTTACTACAGCCAGAATATCCTGGGTGTAGTCCTGCACTCTTTTCTCCATCCTACTTTCTCCAATCTGACAATAAGACAGTTCACCATTTCCAGGTGTTTATCTTATGTATTTTTGACAGACTTATACAAAGTCCATTTTTACGGACAGTAAAATCCGTATTTAAACAGAATATAAGCGTATAGCTTTTCTGTTCTTTGAGCGTGTTTGAAAAAGGTTTTCTGCAAGATGTACGTCACAATTTGTGGGAGATTTCACCAGAATGAGGGCACCATAGTGGGCTACGGCAACCGAATTCGGGTAAAATATACTGCAAAATGGAGCGCAGATTGCGGAAATGCTTTTTCAAACAGGTTCTAGGGAATATTGGATTCTTCTGAAGAACTCATAGGATAGAAAAAAGAAATGAAACAGTGTTCTTAAGCGCAATGCGCCTTTTACATGAAAAGAAGAACAGAATGTGCGCGATGCTCATCTGTCATTTCGTTTTTCCATCCTATGCAACTACTTCGCCCATGAGAATCGCAACTATCCATTCTGTTCACCTGCCTTTGTTCTTAGATTTTGTGGGAATATATTTTATTCCCACAGGACATTCTAACTGCTTTTATACAAAAAATCAATTCCTATTTTGCTATTTACCTGATTTTTTCAAGTTTCTTTCCATTTCTTTACATAGCTGTCATTTTTCTGTGGGCAAATAGAAAAAGAGAGACGGCAAAAGCCGTCTCAAAAGAATCAACACGCTATAAATTACAGTAACTGGCGCAATGGTCTTATTATAATTCTTAATACTCCATAGAACAGCTTTTTCTGCCAGTTCAGCACTTTCGTTTCGTACTGTGCTCCTTCGGTCTCCTGTCCGTTTGACAGAACTTCTTTACTTTTTTCTATGTAAGTACCTTCCGTGAACTGAATCTGCTGATTCAGTTCTTTGCTGTCGATAACAAGCATTAATTCCGTATCCAGATAAGTACTTCTCATGTCCAGGTTATAGGATCCAACGATGGAGAGTCGGTCATCAAGCAGGACTGCTTTGGTGTGAACTGGAACCTCGTTCATCAGCTCATATACATCGGCACCGGTATTCAGAATTTTCTTTTTCTGGTTTAAATAATCGGTGCAGCCCCAGGGGTTGGAACCTTTTTCTACTGCATTGAGAACAATCTTTAACCGTGCATGGGACGCGATCTCATTTAAAGTATCGTACATGTATCCGTTGCAGATTACATATGGAGTCTGGAGGGTTACATTGTCTGCGTTCTGCGCCAGATAGCAGATTGTCTGAAGTACCAGAGGCGTTTTGGGACCTGCATGGATTCCGTTGTTGACAAGCGTAATTTTATTCGCCGGAATGGTATCCTCCTGCCAGGAGCTGTAATCTTCAATATCGGTATATTTTTCTTTTAGGGAAGCGTAACGCATTTCTAAAGACTGGTACTGTTTTTCGTACTTTGAAAGTTTTTCCTGTGTCTCGTCTGCAATTTCATTTTCAACATTCGGTATTCCATTCACAATATTTGAGTTTTTTGAATTGCTTTCTGCACCCTCACTGTCATCCGCTGCTTCTTCTGACACAGAAATATCTGAACTATTCTTTTTTCTTCCACCCTTTATTTGCACGCAGTCCTCATTCCATATCTGCCGGAAATACGCTTCCAGTTCCTGCAGAGATTCTCCCTCGCCCTTTGTGATATCCCACACCAGAATATCCCTGTCCACATTGATATCCGTGGTATAATCTCCAAGGAAAATATCATTGCTGTTGCGTCCACCCAGTAGATACATTTCGTCATCCACGATCACATATTTATCGTGCATACGGTAATTCAGCTTAAATAAGCCTGCTGGAGTCACCGGATTGTAAACACCAACAACTACATTCTCCCTCGCTGCCAACGCCTGAAAGTCTTTACTTCCATTCAAGAAAAGCTGCTGGTAAATACCATCGATCAACAGTTTGATTTCCACACCTCTTTTGGCAGCTTGATCCAATGCTGCAAGAAGATCTGTTCCGCTTTCATCTGCCCGCAGATCAAAGGTTGCCAGTACAATACTCTTCTTCGCCGCTCCAATCATCCGCAGACGCCACAAAAGTGCCTCTTCATTGTCATCAATACAGCGGATCCGTTCGCCCCCTGACGTATCGGAAGTAAATTCTGTCTGTTTCAGCGTTTCCGCAAATTTTTCATCTGGCTTCCTGCAATACAGCGGTGCAAAAACATTTACCAGTACTACAATAAGTAAAAACCATAAAAATATATTCCGTATTCGTTTTAGATTTTTCTTTATCGTTATACACCCTTTCTAAAATCAACATTCCCACAAATATTTCTTCAAATCTACACAACCATTTTCTTTCAGAGTAACTCCTTCCCCTTTCAGCAGCCACTCCTGCTCTGTCCACCCCGGCGCCAGCCTCCCCATGTGGTTCACCACCCGATGGCAGGGAAACTTCCCATAGTTCTCTGCATGTGACAACACTCCCGCCACCAATCTGGAATTCTTCTCCCGCCCGATCAGCTTCGCGATCTGTCCATAGGTTGCCACTCTCCCCGCCGGAATTTCCTCCACCACAGAAAGAATCTCATAGGCAAGATCATCGTTTAATTTGGAGATATTTTCTTTGCGCTTGTTTGTTTTCAGTAAATCTGAAAAGGGATCATCAATCATAACTTTTGTCACCTACTTTTATTCATTTCTATTTTGCTGTGTAGTATTACAACTGCTAACGCACATTTCAAATTTCTCTCTAAGCGAGGCTACAATTCCGTTTCCATCAACATCACTATCGGAACCATTTCAATTCGCGCCTCTCTGCGAGAGGCTGCTGTTCTATGGCTGCAGAGACCTGACAAGCCTAGATTTATTTCAATTCACGTCTCTCTGCAAGAGGCTACGGTAAGAATATCCATATGTGTCACCCTGTTCGTTATTTCAATTCACGCCTCTCTGCGAGAGGCTACTGAGCACCATATTCCTGTTTAGGAATATTGTAGATTTCAATTCACACCTCTCTGCGAGAGGCTACGCAGGATAACACAATCGGGAGAGCCTTTAATCCAATTTCAATTCACGCCTCTCTGCGAGAGGCTACCATTTACAAGCGGAAACTTCCCAAGCAACGTCGCCATTTCAATTCACGCCTCTCTGCGAGAGGCTACTAAATTCCTCTGCGTCAACCCAATATCGTTTCTTATTTCAATTCACGCCTCTCTGCGAGAGGCTACTTTCATTGCCGCCAGTATAGCTTTCTTCTGCTTAGATATTTCAATTCACGCCTCTCTGCGAGAGGCTACCAGAGTGCACTTCTCACAACTGCAATGGCTTCTCAATTTCAATTCACGCCTCTCTGCGAGAGGCTACAACTCCAAGTGTAAAATCAAATGAGTCTTTCAGTATTTCAATTCACGCCTCTCTGCGAGAGGCTACGTACTGCTCTAATCTGGTTCGTACTCTGCTCATCATATTTCAATTCACGCCTCTCTGCGAGAGGCTACCACGGCCAGGAGGATATATATGCAGAAACTTATTATTTCAATTCACGCCTCTCTGCGAGAGGCTACAGTAATGTGGATTATGGCAGTTTAGCAGAGGGCGAATTTCAATTCACGCCTCTCTGCGAGAGGCTACCACAACACCTTGGTCAATTGTATCACCTCTGGCAAATTTCAATTCACGCCTCTCTGCGAGAGGCTACAATAATGGATTACTCATCTGCGTTTCCTCCCTTATTTCAATTCACGCCTCTCTGCGAGAGGCTACAGCAAAAACAGACAATATATAGCTGTATTTCAGCTCAATTTTTGTTTAATTAGTTTACTTTGTTATATTCATTCAATTATTCTCTAATTAAACAGCAAAGTTCTTTACATTTATATAATTTTATATTGCGCCAGTCTCCCGAAGTTTTATGTATGGGATATATACGCGCAAGTTCTTAGAATAGCAACGGCTCCCCAGCTTCAACTTTCAGTTTTTTTCCCATAGAATCGATTTTGTTATGATATGAATTCCCTAGTCTATAAAATCGAATCGAATCCACATCTTCATTTATTTCTTTGCTTAACTCATGTTTCAAAGCTGTAAGCTGAGTTGCATCTACCAAAACCTCAAAAACAGAATTTTGCACTCTCACACCATACCGCTCGCACAATTTTGCTACTCTTCGAAGTCTTTTTTCACCTGCAACAGTCATTGTATTTACATCATACGTTATTACAACAAGCATTTTTCACCTCCAGGAATACGGTGGATATTCATCCAAATCGCCACGCAGAACTCTGGCAAATAACATTGCTTGAGCATATGGAATCATTCCAATTTCAATATTTTCATCCAGAAAAGGATGTCTAATTGTTTCCTTTTTTCTTTTTTGCCAAGCATTTAGAACTTTTCTTCTTATACTCTATTGGAAATAAAGTTACCTTAAAGTCAACAGCCGGAATTATACAACCGTTATCAGCTCTTGTCGCTTCAATACAGTCGCATTTCCCGTTCAATCCCAATTCTTCGGAAACCACTTCATATTCATAAAGTTTAAGAAATTCTCCTCTTTTCTCAATTCTTTGTGTATGAACTCTTTCATGTTCTACACGCCCTTTCGCAGTTTCTACATTTTCAACCCAGACACGTTCATTTAAAAGAATAGCAGCTCGTCTTGGACAATAACATATCTGAGAAAGCCAACTTAAAGGAAGATACTCTTTATCATTCATTTGTAAACCATTCCTCATTTTCAGGAAGATGATTCCACACTATATCACTGAATGCATCTTCTTTAAAACCAACTTCAACTCCTTTTGGAACACGATTCAAATGAACAGCTGCAGTATAATCATGATAGCTTCTGGGATAAACTACATGTTCTTTCTTCTTAACTTCTACCAGATCAAACAATTTATGTGCCGGTGCGCATCCTAGTTTTGCCTGACGAACTCTCTGCTCCAGATTAGAATCGGTTCCCACATGTTTAAAAATAATCAGTGGAGAAACCACTTCCATCTCTCCTTTACTTGCAGAACGATTGTGCTCATACATATTCATAAGCGCTTCAAATAAAAGATTTAAATCTTCTTCATCAAATCCTGTTTCTGCTGCTAAATTAGCACTGATAAATCCCCTTATCTCATATAATCCAAAAGGAATAAGCTGTTTTCGTCCCATTGTCCGAAGTTTATCTTCTGGTTTCTCATTTTCCATCTGCTGATAATCTTCCAATTTCAAATCCTTTTCTCCATCTGTTACTGCCATACGGGTTATGGAAATATCAAGTGGTAAAACCGGATCCAGACTTTTTCCAAATGTAATCTGAACCGGACCTCTTACTTGCCCTGCATTCGGTCCGGTACTTATTACTGCACCAAACGTACGTACATCATAAAACAATTCACAGGCTTTCTGCCGTCCTGCATAAATTGCCTCTTTTGCTTTCGCACAATCTTCAACCCCAGCCTCTCTTTTTGCTCTGGCAATATGCCGGTTCATATTTGTTGATTTCTGCACGATAATCTCCATTCCTGGTTCTCCCGCTCTTGACATAGTTACATAATTTCTAATCAATCTTTTAGTAGATACATCAGAAATATATCCCTGCATAGTTTGCGGATCTACTCTCGGAGTATTTCCCATATCAGGATCACCATTAGGATTTGCATTTGTGCATGCTACATAATAAATAAACTCATATCGATTTTTAATTGCCATAGTAAAATCCCCCTTATATGTATTAATCTTCTACATTATTTTTCTTCTTTGCGATTCTTTCATTCTTATCTTTCTGCAATTTTGTACACATCTGTCTATATCCCAACGTAAAATACGCTTGTTCTTCCAACGTCAGTGTTGCTGGAATCTCTTTTCCGATTGCACAATAAACATCATTCAAAGTATCTTCATATTGTTTTCTCAGCCATTCATTTTCTATTTTTTCAAGATGATATGCTGATAATCTGGATATCTGTCCTAACACCAATGCTGGCATCTGACTTGCACTTGAATAATAACGCTGTACAATTGTAGCATTTACATTTTTCATTGCAACATTCTGTATTGTAGCGTGAACCGCCATAGCGGCACCACAATGGTATGCTGCACTTTTATGTGTGGAATCGTATTCTGACATAATTTCAGCCCCCTTTCTTCTCATAAGCCAAACTTTCAGCCACTGGCAAGCAGTTGCATCTGGAATTTGTATGCTAGTTGAATTTTCCTCTTTTTCCAACATCTGTGAACGAATATATGCTAAAGAACGAACTGCAACCACATCTGGCAATGGTGTTCCGTTTATAATTGCACCAATAATTGCCTGCGTGATTTCTGGTAATTCCTTACCTACTCTTTCCCATATCTTACTATCAGAATTTTGTTTTTTCAGCAAACATAATAATCTTGCATTTAATTTTTTACTTTTTTCATTTTGTATTCCATTCAAGTCTTTCAATTCCAACTGTTCATCCCAAAGAGCAATGTTTTTCTGCAATTTTACATATGAGCCACGTTCATACTGCCGAATCATAACGCGTCCATTAACGCCAGATAACAAACATATAGTATATTGATTCGAAAGAGATGGGATTTTTTCACCTGTTGTAACGCTTTTAACTAATTTTGATGCTTGAATCTCTGCAATTCTAGCCGCTCTAGTTCTATCATCCTCTGATATGTCCTCTTCCACATCAACATTTTCTGCCATAGTTATTTCCAGAAAATTAGCCCCCAGAATAGGATCACTGTTGTCTTCAATATTCTGCTCATACCAATGAACAAACTTCATATTTGCCAATACCGGAGCATATTCTAATAAGTGATCCAGAGCTGCTTTAACAGCAAAAAAAGCATTTTCTGATACTGGTGCATTCACGCTCTTCTTCTGATCATAAGAACAAAATGCACTTTTATCAAAACAGATCAAAGCATCACCACGAGCATGTCCTCCAACTACAGCAAGCCCATTAACAGGAGGAACTGTTTCCATTGGAACTGTCTCTTCTCCAGTAATCAAGCATAAAGCCCTTTCTTTTTTTTCTATATCGAAAAACTTCTTTCGATATGTATCCCACCACTCCTTTAAGCACCTTGCCTGTACGATTTTTTGCCCATCAACTATAAAAGAAATTCGATCTGATCCTTTTATTTTGTTTTCATTTAAGGCTTCCGTAACTAATAAAAGCGTTTTTTCATCCTCTGCCATTTTCACACATACTTCAAATTCCGGGATCCTATTACTTCCGTCCTTCAAAACCTGGTAATAAAAATTTCTTTTTACTTTTGTCTTATCTTCCTGGTCTAAAAGATCTTTAAAAATCACTGACCTCTTTTCTACAATTGGATTACATTTCTCTTTTCCATTTGCAAGACTTCCAATATCCGGACATAAAACAGGTGTATCATCCCCTAATATAATTCCGAGAAATTCACCTTTTTTGCTTAACGAAACATACGCTTTTATTGTTTTGTTGCTATAACCAGGAGGCAAAACCAGATTATTTTTCATTGCATAATCATATAATGCCTTCAGCATTTTCTTCCCCCTTTCAACACTTCAGGGCTGTCATATGTCGGAACATTTATAATGCCATGTTCTACAACAGCGTGATACAGCGACAATTGTGGCTTAACTTTTTTTCTTATCTCGCAATCATGAAGATCAAAAATATCATAAACCATTAATCCCCCATCCATATTGATGTCAATTGCCTCTTTACTTCCATCACTTTCCTCAAAATAAGCTGTGAACTCTCTTACCCCAAGGGATGGCTGGTAATAACATTTTCCATTTCTTATTCTTCTGTAAGCCTGATCATATAGTTGCTGCTCTCTGCCTTTGAAATCAGGTCTTGGACAAATAGATGCTGTTATCCGATATCTTACGTCCTTTAACGCTACAGTCTGTCTTTGTGTCCTTTCTTCGTCAGTATATATTACTTTATTATTAACTCTTGTTTTCACCTCATTCCGCTTAAAACTAATATATTGAATCGGATTTAATATTTCAATCCGATCAATCTGCCAATAAAATTCCACTGGCTTGCTATAGATAGCAGATAATATTCCTCTACATGCCGATGGGGTTGGAAAGGGATATGTCAAACGTTCCACTTTTGCATAAGGCGGTGTGAAGCATGCAAAGTCCCCCCAAACTTCAATTGATATCGCCATTCAAATCACTTCCTTCTCCTTTTATTTGGCAATATGGGGCTGATAAATCAGCCCCATACACGCACAGTAACAATAAACACATTTCTATTCTCACCAATTTTATCCACATACGCAATATAAACTTTTACATATCATTTTCTTATTTCAATATGGTTTTCATTATTGGTGTCGTGTTAATTGTATCAATTCTCACATAATTCGTCAACAGAAAATCAGACAATTTTTCTCACAATTATTATCTTCTCCCACTTCAAATTGCAGTCCCATATCTTCCCGATACATATACTCATACTGCATACGCAAAACATAATATTCTGACTCTACTTTTTGCTTCCTCCTTCTGTCAAAATAATAAATTTGCTCACAATACTTCTCTATATCTTTTTCAAATGTATTGACAGTAATTTCCGCTGCACATTTTACTAGTCCAGGCGTTAAATTATCGTTAAGCATCTCTTCTCTTACATTTCTATATAACGGCATGCTTTTATTAAAAGGAACAATAACTTTTTTGCCCTGATTCTCAATTAATTTATACTCTTTAGCAATTTTCTCATAATTTCGCTCTTCAATTGCTTCTGTTAAAGCCACTTTATCTTTTGCATACTCACTAAAAAGTATTTCATAATAGTTTGATATACATTTGGGATCATTAATATCTATGCTTTCTCTTGATAGAATCTCTTTTACAACAATTGCCGCATTCTGATACCATCTATCTGGCGGATACAAACTTCCTTCCACTTTTGGTTCAAAAACTATTACTCTTCCAACTTTCTGATTTCCACTCCTGTTACATCTTCCTGACGCCTGAATAATAGCCTCTAAAGGAGCCAATGCTCTGTATAAAACATCAAAGTCTAAATCCACACCAGCTTCAATACATTGTGTGGAAACCACTTTACATGGCAGCCCCTTACTTTGCCTTTCTTTTACCTTTCTTATAATTTCGCTTCGATGCTTTGGACATAGATCTGTCGTCAAGAAGAACAGCTCCTCCGAATCACAATTATCGCTTTTTAGGAATTTAAATAATTCAGCAGCATGCCTGCGAAGATTTACAATCACGCAAACATTTTCTTCTTGTTGCATTTCTTGCGCTATGTTTCTCAGTGAAATCTGTCGTTCAACCATCCATTCTACTTGTGTCCTTTTTAGCTTTTCATACATTATTGAATATTCCGGCACAATTTCAGTTGGCATCCAGGATACTCCCTGTATATATTTAAATTCCGGCTGCGTAGCAGTAGAAAAAATCATAGTACAATGATATCTGGCACACAATGTATTTACAGCATTTAAAGTTGCTGACAACAAATTTGATGGTAAACTCTGGGCCTCATCAAACAAAATAATACTATTCGCAATATTATGTAGTTTACGGCAATCTGTTGGTTTTTGTGCAAACAGTGTCTGAAAAAATTTAACTGAAGTAGTTATAATAAAAGGGGATTCCCAGCGTTCCGCAAATTCACGCTGTCTGTCATCAAGTTCACTTTGACTATGGTCCTGTAAAATTTCCGGAATAATCTTTGAATAAACCTCATAGCTCTGTTCTGTCAATGCAAGGAACGGCAGTACAAGTATAATCCGTTTTTTCTCATATTTTACCGCATGTCTTAACGCAAAATGCAACAACGCCAATGTTTTTCCAGTTCCCGTAGGTGCTGTAAGTGTGAATAAACCTTCTTTTAATTCGCCAGCCTCACCACAACGCTCAAATAATAAATCACGAATTTTGTTTACCTTCTCCGCTCCCTTTCCGTCCTTTTTCAGTTCTTTTCTATACTCATATAAACGATTCAAATATTGAGCAGTTTCGAAATTTAACGGTTTTTGCAGTTCTTTTTCCGATGAAACGGTATAATCAGCATCTACCAAACAAGAAAATAACATACGGGTATGTAACATTGAATATATAGATTCATTAATTTCTTCCCTTTTCTGCACTTTTTCAATTTTCATATCCTTTAATAAAAATTCTGGAAAATCATTGAAAAACGCTTTTGACGCTTGTTTATATTGTTTCTGTCCTGCTAATGCCGCATTCTTTCCACCGTTGCACACCACAGGCTTATCTTCCAAGAGGCTATGTTTTAAATATGTTTCCAAATAGTCATAACCAATAAGACCATCGTGATGTCCGTTTATTGCTTCTATAACTGCTCGATAACCAGACGAAACCATCTTTTCTACAAGCAGACAGAACAAAAATGCAGCCCCACAAAACGCATGGTCAATATGAGTACATTTTCCCTCCAACACACCTTTAAAACTTTCGCTATATTTTCCAAAATCATGCAATTTCCCGCATAATTCTGCTGCTCTTTTATTATCAATCTGTGCGCCAAATTTCCCTGCCATTTCACTAACTTTTTTCAAATGATTATACAATAATTCCTGTGTTCCATCTTCTCGCTTTGACTTGGCATAATATAATTCATTTTTATCATTCATTTTTATTTATTCCCTTTATATCATCTGTAAAATCACATATTTCATCATTATTTTCATAATATATTCAGCTATGCTTTTCGTCAATAACTAATATGATTAACATTTCCACTTCTATTTTCGAAAGAATATTTCGGCTAATCTTGCATATAATATAAAATCAGCCGTTTTTTCTGTAGAATTGCAAAAACCTATTTGAACTGTGGACAAGAACCATATATGTATTACTACCGTGATAAAGATGCCAGAGAAATTGACATTGTTCTGGAACATGATGGAATGCTGAATCCTTTGGAAATCAAAAAAATCTCTAATCCAGGTTCCGAACTCACTAAAGTATTCGCACTTCTTGACAAAGCTTCTGTTCCCCGGGGAAAAGGTGCAATTTCAAAATGCCATCACACCGGATACTCCAAGTGTGATGGCATTTTGATTTACGGATGGGTAATTGAATGTTCCCGCCGGGGTATCACAGATACTGGCTAAACTCTATCTTTTCCTTATTCGGTCCCTTAATTGTGAAAAATCTGACTCCGTTTTCCCAGAATGGTAAAAAATGGATCGTATCCCTGGTGGTATTTAAACCAGCATGGTTGATCAGTTCATATACTTTTTCGATGTCTTTTACATCAATTGCAACGTGATCTATAGCGCCTGATTCCATTTTAGCAGCTTTATTCTCATATGTCTCAATTACCAGATTATTCAGCTTGAGGAATGCAACTTTCTCATTTGCTTCCTCGTTGACAGTTTGCAAAGCGACCTCAAATCCAAGCCTTCTATAAAATTCAACGGTTGTTTCTATATCATTTGTAGGAATTCCCACATGCTGAATTCCATTTAACTGCTTCCTTAACATTATTTCTCCTCCTTTTTTTCTCATATAACAGCCCGGCTTCAGCCAGTTTTTCTAAAATCCACCTCTTTTCCTCTTCCGTCTCAACTGGAATCTGCAATTCTCCATATGCAAAATCCGGCAGGCTTAAGACTCCAAGCATGGATTTCGCGTCCACAATATAGCGTCCATAACAAAGATCCACATCGCAGGAAATTGATTCTGCAATACTGACCAATTTACTTGCATTCTGCATAGTTCCCAATGTTACTTTTATTTTCATCGCTTTCACACTCCTACGCAAACAGACTAATCACAATAGCACAGACCAGACCTGTAATTCCAATAATGGTTTCCATCATGGTTCAGGATTTCAAAGTCGTTTTCTCATCAATCTCAAGAAGGGAACTGATTTCCCATTCCGCAGTCCTGAAGCACCCAGCGGACAATTCCGCCGCCAGTAATTACCAGTAGGATTTGTCCTGTAGGGCGCAGGGAACGGTCCAGAATTTTCTTTAACTGCTCTCCATCATATCCCTGTTTTTTTCCAAGGAAGTACATGGCACACAACACAGCAATGATCAGCGCTACAAATGGAGTTCCCAGAAATTCCAGCACTGGTCTCGCCGGAGCAATACCAGGAATATAAGTTGAAAATGTGTTACACAAAATCAGTACCAATGGTACAAGGATAATACATAACACTGTAGAAAACTTCGGAAGATTTCCTTCTTCGGCTTCCCGAACTTCCTGAATATTTGAAGGAAGTCCTGCATCAATTTTACTTCCGATAAATTTTGACCATAAAATACCGGCAAAAATCAGTGACAAAATTCCAACAGGCACACCTACTGCGATCATAATGCCAAGATCCACATTCAGCATATTTGCCACCAGGACAGAGCCTGCTGATGGCGGAATAAATGCAAAGCCTGTGGCAAGTCCAGCCAGAAGAGGGATCACATAATATAAAGTAGATTTCTTTGTCTTTTTTGCAAGTCCGAATGCCAGTGGAATGAGAATCACCACGCCAGCCTCAAAGAATACGGTTGTACCAACTACCAGCCCTGTGATTCCCAATGCAATTCCAGATTTTTTCTCACCGAATTTATTGATCAAAGTCTGGGCAACACATTGTGCACCTCCTGATACTTCCAGGATTCCTCCAAACAAAGAGCCAAGTCCAATTAATAGGACAATTCCCTGCAAGGTATCCCCCGCACCTTTTTCCACTGTACTTACCAGGGTTGGAACCGGCATTCCGGCTCCAAGCCCAATAACCAATGCTGAAATCAGCAGTGATAAAATCGGATGAATCTTAAATTTAATGATAAGAAGCAGAAGCAATATAATGCCTGCCCCTGCCGCGATCAGCAGTCTGGCTGACTCTGCCACAAATACCGGTTCTGTCATTTTGTATTTCCTTCCCAAATTTCTCATTCAATAGTCTACAGTTAAACAGATAACAACACCCGCATTTTTGCTATCCTATATTCGGGACTTATCAGCATAGTGCATCCCAGATAAATTTATTACGCTGTAACATATTTATGAATTGTAGCTCTCACAGTTCCCGGCCCTGCGATCATTTCCCTGAACATGTTCTCAATCTTCTCTCCCACACCAGCTTTGTAAAGATCTGTGAAAAACAGGCGCTCGTTCGAAAGAATCGGCTTCAGCTGATCCTTAAAAGTCTCAGGCTTTCCAATAACAATATCCTTTAACTGTTCCTGAAGCTCTTCATTCATCGGATCTGGTGCTAGTTCGTATTTATTCCCTGCATCATCCACTGCCAGCATATATCTTAACCAGCCCGCGATTCCAAGAGGAATTGCTGTGAGCTTAGATGCATTCCCGAATCTCTTCACATATGCCTTTACAGTCTCTCCAAAACGGATTCCAACCATCTGGGATACATCCACAGCAAGACGAAGGTTGGTATCGCCAAGGTATTCATTTGGGAAACGATCGTTAAAAAGCTCATCCACAAATGCCTGTGGGGAAAGGATTCCAGGATCAGCAACTACCGGAAGACCCTCACCATAGGCTACCATACGTGCCATTTTCATCATGTCTTCATTTGTATTCAGCATATGGGCAAAAAGGTCATATCCAAGAACCACGCCAAGAGGACCAGTTGCAGAATGAACCGGATTCAGACATACCGTTACTTTCATTCTCTCAGAAAGATTTACTGTATTTCTGTCTGCCATGTATACGCCGAAGCCTTTTTCCAGAGCAGGACATCCATTGGGGAAACTGTCCTCGATTACAAGATACTGTGGTTTCTCAGCATTTACAAATGGTGCAATGTATGTTTTCTTGCTTGTAATAACAGGCTGCATGCTTTCTACGCCAAGCTTCTCAAGGTCAGCTGCAATCTGCTCACTGGGACGAGGTGTGATCTTATCGATCATGGTCCATGGGAAAGCAACCACTTTCTCATCACTTACATAGCTTATAAATCCATCATCTACAAATCCGGCTTTCTTCCATTCTTCTGTCATAGTCAGCACAGACTCACGAAGCTTCGCACCATTCTGGGAGCAATTGTCCATGGATACAAGAGCGATCGGATATTCGCCTGCTTTATATCTCTCGTAGAGCATTGCCACCAGAACTGCCATGGCACCTGTGGCCTTATCCGGACCATTCTGGATATCAGCCTGTACAAATGGGAACCAGGTTCCGTCAGCTTTATGTAATGTATATCCTTTTTCCGTGATAGTAAAGGATACCATCTGAAGGGATTTACTGGTAAAAATTTCTTTCAGACGGTTCCACTGAGCCAGTTCTGAAGACTGAGCCTTTACAGCTTCTGCCAGAGCGCCCAGAACCTTATATTCACGGGTTCCGTCTCCATGAAGGATTACATTTAATCCAAGATTGTCATATGGTTCATAAATCTTATCCACTACATCATAGTCAAAGGTCTCCACACAGGTGATTCCTCTGTCCAGAATTCCCTCTTCCAGAAGTCCGTCTGCAATACCACCGATAAATACGCGGAAAATATTGCCGATTCCAAAATGTACCCATACTGGAGCTTCTTTCGCTCTTGCGGATACTTTCTCCACATTATAGCCAGGAAGCTGGATTCCTGCCTTTTCCCATGCTTCACGATCTTTGATTCCGTTTAACGTTAATTTCATGTTCTGTTCCTCCTCGATTTTCTTCTTGTACAGATCTGATTCTCAATCCCAATCTGTTTTGTTGTTCTTTATTTTTCTTTTTGTTTTAACTTATGTGTATGTCTTAACTGTAAGTTGAGTATATATCTTTTTTTCAAAAAAATCTATTGACAGAAATTCTAATTTTTATTTCTAATTTTTGTATGGTTTTACCAGTAGTTTTCTGCTTATTGCTTTTTTAACTGTTCTATACTAAAATGCAAGTAAGACTTAACATTATCTGATAAAGTAAAGATTACGTGATTACTGTTCACTTCATAGTCTGCAATACAAGCTTTGTTACCAATGGACAGTAACATTACCTATTTGAATATTTATTAGCAGTCACTAACCTTATGTTGTACTAAAGACATAACCAGGAGACCATCATGAGTGAAAAAGGATTAACCACCATTGCTTTAAAGAAAATAAACCGTTCCAAAATTTACCAATACATTTACCGGAGCAAACTGACCTCAAAGCTACAGATCGTTCAAGATCTGCAGATGGGTCTGTCTACTGTCAGCCAGAATTTAAATCTTCTGGAAAATGAAGGGCTGATTGAGAAAAATGGTTACTTTGATTCCACCGGAGGACGAAAGGCCAATGCCATTCAGATTGTTTCGGATTTCAGAATTTCCATTGGTGTTGGAATATTAAAAAATATGTTTCATATCACCGCCATTGATCTGTACGGAAACACGGTCTATACGGATACAATTCCGCTTACCTACTCAAACACAGCTGCGTATTACCAGCAGATCACTGACAAAGTCAAGGACTTTATTGAAAAAAACCAGTATCCGGAAGACAAAATTCTTGGTGTTTCCATTGCTACCCAGGGAATCACCTCCCCGGACAATACCACTGTTATTTACGGAAACATTATGAACAACACCGGTATGCGTCTGAAGGATTTTTCCAGGCATCTGCCCTATCCCTGCCATCTGGAGCATGACTCCAAATCAGCTGCTTTTCTGGAATTATGGAATCATCCGGAGCTTGACAGTGCTGTTGTTTTTTTATTGAATCGAAATCTTGGCGGTGCCATTATCACCAATCACCAGATTCACCAGGGATGTTCTATGCACAGCGGAACAATCGAGCATATATGCGTCAACCCTGACGGACCGCTTTGCTACTGCGGAAACCGGGGCTGTCTGGAAACCTATTGCTCTGCCAACTCCTTGGAACAGGCCAGCGGCATGACTATAAAGGAATTTTTTCCTCTTTTAAGAGAAAAAAAATCCCCCCAGCTTATACAAATCTGGGAGGATTATCTGAAACATCTGGCTTTTGCAATGAAAAACCTGAATCTGGTTATTGATGCACCCATCATTATCAGTGGATATCTGGCACCTTATTTTACGGAAGATGACACGGATTATCTGCTGCGGCAGATCAATTCCATGACTCCATTTGAGCTGAAAGAAGAACAGATTCTCGTGGGCACACATGGGCAGTATACACCTGCGATCGGGGCTGCACTTTTTTATGTGAAGGAATTTATCCAGTCAGTTTGACACTAAAAAAGCTACTGTTCACTCTGTGACCAGCAACACGCTTCGGGATGCACAGAAATCATGCATTCGCATGATTTCGCGCCGAGGTTCTCGTTTTTTCTGTGAGCTTTGCTTACAAAAAACACCTCGCAGAATGTTACCAATAAACAGTAACCTAAAAAATCAATGCAAAATATGTAATTACACATTTTTCTTGACAAAAGTTTTCGCTCTTATTATAATTACCGTTGTTAATTAACAGTGGTAATTATTTTTTTGTAAGGAGAAATAACTATGGACATTGAACTTATCAAACGTATGATGGATGCCTGTTATCAGGGCAAGCGAATCCGAGATATGCTGCCGCCTCTGCCAGATGGAGTTGCATCTTCTTTTATTCAATATCTGGATATCATTGAAAAACTGGAAAAACAGGGTATTCGAGTGAAGATATCCGATGTAAGTGACGCTCTTTCCCTCCCACGTCCCGGTGTAACCCGTACAGTGAAGGACATGGAAGCCAAAGGCTATGTGAAAAAGCTTGCATCTGCAGAGGACGGCCGGATTACCTATCTGACTGTTACAGAAGCCGGAAAAGCCCTTTCAGAGAAGTACAACAAACAGTACTTTACTATTCTATCCGGTTATGTAGACAGTATTCCAGAGGAGGACATTCTGTGTACCATCCGGACCATGGAGAAATTTTACAAAATTATGTGTGAAAGGAGAATTGACCTTGACAAATGAAAAAAATGATTTTACACAGGGAAGCATTCTGAAAAAGCTTGCCCTTTTTATGCTGCCGATTCTTGGTGCCCTTATACTGCAGGCAGCATATGGTGCAGTAGACCTTCTGGTAGTTGGACGCTTCGGCTCTACATCCGGGCTGTCTGCTGTTTCTACCGGCAGTCAGGTATTGAACCTTGTGACTTTTGTGGTAACACAGTTTGCTATGGGAATCACAGTCCTCATAGCCCGCTATCTTGGCGAAAAAAAGCCGGAACGGATTGGCTCTGTTATTGGCGGTGCTGCAGTTGTTTTTGCTGTCATTTCTGCCATACTTTTTATTGTAATGATTGCTTTCGCCCACCCTATTTCCGTGCTTATGCAGGCTCCTGAGGAGGCTGTTTCACTTACCACAAGCTATGTAAGAATCTGTGGAAGCGGTATTTTCTTCATTGTTGCCTATAACCTGCTTTCTGCTATTTTCCGCGGGCTTGGTGACAGTAAATCGCCGCTTTTATTCGTTCTGGTAGCCTGTATTGTAAATATTTTCGGAGATTTATTTCTGGTTGCAGGGCTTCATCTGGATGCCGCCGGCGCAGCTCTCGCAACCGTTTTCGCACAGGCGGTCAGTGTAGTATGTGCGATCGTCATCCTGCTGAAAAAGAAGCTTCCCTTTTCCATCAAAAAATCCGACTTATGTTTTAATTCCCAATGTAAACGTTTTCTGGGAATCGGACTGCCTCTGGCTCTCCAGGAATTTCTTACCCAGATGTCCTTCCTGGCACTTTGTGCATTTGTAAACAGATTAGGGCTGGAAGCCTCCTCCGGATATGGGGTTGCCTGCAAAATTGTAAACTTTGCCATGCTGATTCCAAGCGCACTGATGCAGTCCATGGCATCCTTCGTTTCCCAGAATGTAGGAGCGGGAAAGCCGAAGCGTGCAAAGCAGTCCATGTTCACCGGAATCGGAGTCGGACTGCTATTCGGATGTCTGGTTTTTGTTCTGATTCTATTGAAGGGCAATGTACTTGCCAGCCTGTTCTCAACTGATGCATCAGTTATCCAGAAAGGCTTTGATTATCTGAAGGGCTTCGCTCCTGAAACAATTTTAACAGCAATTATGTTCAGTATGGTAGGTTATTTTAACGGAAATAATCAGACCTTGTGGGTTATGTTCCAGGGATTGTTTCAGACACTTCTGGTACGTCTTCCAATGTCATATTATATGAGCATTCAGCCTGCTGCCAGCCTGACAAAAATCGGTCTGGCAGCACCTGCCTCCACACTGGTAGGCATTTTGCTTAATGTAATTTTCTTTCTGTACTTCAACAAAAAAATCAATAACAGGCAATAAGTAAAAAAACAGTCCCCTACGCAGTCTGTAAAATGTACTGCGTTGGGGACTTATTTTATGACGGGGTTATTCTTATTATGCCCGTTCTGCTTTCTTTTCAGTTTCCGGTTTTTCCAAAAGCTTCTTAATACCCTGGATTGCAACCAGCACGCCAAGTATTAACAGTAATACTGCAAATATCAGCTGTAAAGAATTTCCAAGATCCAGACCTGTTGTTACAAATGCTTTGGAAAGCTTTACAATTGTCATTCCAAGTGCGGTGAAGGTAACTGCCATCATAAATACCATTGGTACCCAGAGCATCCAGCCCTGACGCTTGGTTTTCTTTAAAAATACGGCGCAGGCTACCAGTGCCAGTACAGATAACAGCTGGTTTGCAGAACCAAACAGTGGCCAGATTTCCGCATATCCAACCTTGGTAAGCAGGTAAGCAAGTACAAGTGTAATGATGGTTGCAAAGTATTTGTTTGTTACCACTTTCTGGAATGGACTCATATTTTTCTCATCTGTGTCGGAATCAAGGAAAAATTCCTGGAAGGACAGACGTCCTACTCTGGCTACAGAATCAAGAGATGTAAGCGCAAATGCGGATACTGCAAGGTTGATCAGAGTGAACACAAGGGAGTGAGGCAAACCGATCACAGAAAGGAAGTTTGCAATCGCACCTGCGAAAATCTGTGGCTGGGTGGTAAGTCCCTGTGCAGCTGCCTCTCCTTTTCCAAATGATGCAACTGCGATCAATGCGATGATTGCAAGCATACTTTCCATAAGCATTGCACCAAAGGAAACTGGAAGCATGTTCTTTTCATTTTTAATCTGCTTGGAAGCAGTACCGGAAGATACCAGAGAGTGAAAACCGGAAACTGCACCACAGGCAATTGTTACAAATAAGATTGGGAACATGTACTGTCCATCTACGTTAAAGCTTGTAAACGCCTGAAGGTTACATGCCGGGTTTGCTGCAAATACACCGATAACAGCGCCCACGATCATGAAAATCAGCAGATAGCTGTTCAGATAATCACGTGGCTGAAGCAGCGCCCATACAGGAGCTACACTGGCGATCAGAATATATACAAAGATAATAATGTGCCAGGTTCCAAGGCTTACATACATTGGGAACTGCAGTCCCAGCACAATTGCTGCAACCAACAGCACAATTGCAAAAGCAGTATTTACCCATTTATTGAACTTTGTGTATTTCAGGAAAAATCCAAGTCCAACTGCTTCAAAAATGAATAACATGGAAGTTGTTGCAACAGCTCCGTTTGCCACTACCTTTGTCACTTCTCCTGCATCATTTGTAGCAAATCCGTTAAAGGTTCCGGCTACAACATCTGCGAATGCCGCAACAACCAGAATACAGAACAGCCAGCAGAATAAAAGGAATAATTTTTTTCCAAGTTTTCCAATGTACGCTTCAATAATGTATCCAATTGTACGTCCTTTGTTCTTTACAGAGGCATACATAGATGCAAAGTCCTGAACTGCTCCAAAGAACACACCACCGATCAGGATCCAAAGAAGTACCGGAAGCCATCCAAAAATGGCAGCCTGGATTGGTCCATTGATCGGGCCGGCACCGGCAATAGATGCGAACTGATGTCCAAATACTACATTGGTATCAGCCGGTACATAATCAACTCCATCCTCCATTTCGTAAGCCGGAGTTTTTGCTTTCGGGTCAATTCCCCATTTGTTCTGGAGGTAACGGCCATACAGAAGATAGGCGCCGCCCAGAACTACGATAGCGATTGCCATCATCATAATTCCACTCATAATCTTTCTCCTCGTCTTTCATTTGTAGTCAAGTGGTTAATATATATAAAAAACGCCCTTGCTATCCAATGGATAACAAAGGCGGAATTTCCGTGGTACCACTTTGCATTATCGTATCTATTACTAAACACGACCACTCACTGCTGTCTGTATAAACAGCTTCTTCTGTAACGTGAAGACTACGTCCCGGCTTACTGAAATTAGTTATTATTTTTTCAGCGGGATGCTCCCAGGTGATACCACAAAATACCTTCTGCCGCCTCTCACCAGTCTGCGGCTCTCTGTGTTCCGGTTATCTTTTGTAATTTGTCCTGTTCAATGCATTTCTCTTTATCTAACTAAAGTTTTACTACTTTTTTTAGAAAATTACAATACATTTTTTGTATATATTATACGATTTTATCAATCTATTTTTGTACATTTTCACTGACCGGTATCAGTATCTTCAGATCAAACCAATTCTCCTTTGTGTCAATGGAAACAGCGCCATCATATTTATTTACCGTATAGCGGATACTTTTCAGCCCATAACCATGAAATTCTTTGTCCCGCTTCGTTGTAATAAACGCTCCGCCCTGGTAATTCAGTTCGGTATCATAATAATTTTCAAACCGGAGAAGCAGAAAGTTTTTCTGTTTTGAGACACTGACGTGTATTAACCTTTTTTCTTTATCCGGAATCTTCAATTCACATTCAATGGCATTATCCAATGCGTTTCCAAAAATACTGCAGATATCCATAACCTCCATAAAATCCAGCAGGGTTCCATCTGCAACGCAGGTAAAGGTTATGTTATTCTTTGCGCAATAAAGACTCTTGGTAGTCAGCACAGTATCCAGCACTTTATTTCCTGTTTTGTTCTGGTTTTCATATTTCTTTATATCTGCTTCCATTTTATCCAGAAATTCTTCTCTTTTCCCAGAATCAGTTTCACTTCTTAGCACAGCGATCTGATGCTTCAGATCATGATACTTATAATTGATCAGCTCAATGCTTTCTCTTGACTGCTTGTATTGGGCATACTGATTCTGAAGCACATTCTGCACTGCCTCCAGTTCTTTTCTCACCCGAAGCTCACAGCACTGTATCAAATGTGCATATAGAATTGCAATTCCTGCAACATCTACTATAGTACGGATATTCCCTATTTCAAAAGAATATCTGCCTGTAAATGGCGTGTTCACATTCACATAACTCATATTGCTGACAGCAAATACAGCAATACTAATCAAGAGTCCGGAAAAATATTCCCTTCTGGTGATTTCCATCTGTCCATCCTTTGGCAGATGAACATGGAGAATTTTGTACAATATCACTACAATCACACCATAAATCAGAAGAATTGCCATTCCCTGCTGCCACCAGGACATCCATGCTTCTTTCCCTGTATAACACAGGATCTGCCACCCGGCAGAAGCCATAAATTCAGCTGCTACAAAAGCAATCATTCCAAAATATGCCGCATCTGTCAGCCTGATCTCACAGCAGCAAAAAACAAAAGCAACCATCAGAAAAACCGCAAATATCATACAGGGGATCCAAAAAATCAGTCTTACCCCACCGGTAGAAATCAGAAATACGCTCTGTATTCCAAATGCACCTGCCACAAGACAGCCTGTTACAGCCGGTGAAAATCTTTTTTTGAAAGGCAAAATAAAAATCAGACAAGCCATCCACTCTGCAAGTGCCGTATAAAGTCTTGGAATATCCGGCAGATAATGTTCTGTCATTTTATCACCTCTCCCCAATATCTGGTCAGGGCTTCCATGAAGACCTTTCTGCGTGCACGGCTCAATGTCAGATTTTCTCCCTTCACCAAAGCACATCCATCCTGGATTCGTTCCACATGCTGGAGGTTGATCAGATATCCCTTATTTCCACGGCAGAAATTCATCTCCGAAAGCTTTTCCTCCATCTCCTTCATTTTCCCCGTTGTCTCATAGTTACCCAGTATGGTATGGAGTATCAGAGTATGTCCCTGACTTTCAATATAATAAATATTTGCAACATTAATCCTGACCATGCCGCCCTTCATATTCACCATGATGATCTTCGTTTCCCGCTTTTTCATTCGGCTGATAGCACGGTTAAGTCTCTGGGAAAATGCGAAATAGGACACCGGCTTCAGTACATAATCCAGCGCATCCACTGCATATCCTCTGATTGCATATTGTGCCATATTCGTAATGAAAATGATCACAACCTCTGTGTCAATTTTGCGGATTTCTTCAGCTGCAGACATTCCGTCCATGAATTTCATTTCCACATCCATCAGAATAATATCGTACTGGGATTTATATTTATTTACAATCTGATCGCCGTCTGAATAGACTGTAATGTCAAACATCTCTTTGTTCTCTTCTTCATATTGATGCAGAAACTGCTGAAGCTGCTTTGCATACATTTCTTCGTCTTCCACAATTGCAATGCTGATCATGCCAGTCCTCCTTTTTTCCTGTTATTACGCCTCCTTTCATAATAAATAATTTTCCCTCACTCTGCAAGACAAAAATCGCATAAAAAAATCCCCCTTTTTTGCTCTGGAAATTTTACAGATTCCTTGCTCTGCTTATTCCAGATTTAAAAGGGGGACTTATGTCTCCAGATTACTGTTTAATTATTCGTTTACAGCCTGTTTTTTCTTTTTTCTCCAGCGTACAATTACAATTGTATCAACTACAATAAGAACAACTGCAAGAATCACGTCAATCATTACAAACAGTTTTGTCATATTGGTCATTCCGGTTGCCGGATTTCCATCTGCATAATATCCGCTGTTTGCTACTGTATAAAGGATATTTTTGCAAGCCTGACGCATTGCAAGAACTGCTGTTGCGCTCTCGTCTGTCAGTTTGTTGGACTCTGCACTGTTAAATCCAAGCATCAGATCATTTCCGTTTCTGATACAATGATCGGTGATCATGTAACCATAGGAACCGTCATAATCGGTTTCTACCATTCCAACAAATCCCCATTCTCCACGGAGCACGTTGTTCAAAAGCTCGTTGTTTGCACAGCTTGGTACTGTACCGATCCAGTTGAAGGAGGACATAACTGCCATTGCTTTTCCTTCAAAGCCCTTTGTTGCAAGCTCGAATGCTTTCAGATATCCTTCACGGATTGTCTGCTCGGAAGCAAATGTGAGAAGGAAAGAGCATCTGTTTGTTTCCTGATCATTTAATGCAAAATGCTTCATGTATGGATAAACACCCTTGGTGGCTGCTCCATTCATTTCATTTGCTGCCATGTATCCAGACAACAGACTGTCTTCTGAATAATATTCGAAGTTACGTCCTGCAAATGCTGTACGGTGGATGTTCATAGCCGGGCCGTACCATCCGTAGTTGTCAGCATCTACATATTCCTGTCCCATAGAAACGCCGATTTCATTTGCAAGTTCTTTGTTCCAGGTCTGAGCCATAAGAACTTCAGATGGATAAGCAGTTCCATATGCCTTTGTGATGAAGTTGTTTAATCCGGCAGGTCCATCACAGTCAGATGTGGCAATTTTACCTACTGATTTGATTTCTGCGGTCTGCCATCCACCAACATTGATCAGAGTAGCCATATCTTCGAAGCTGAGCTGGTCTAACAGCTTATCCCAGTCTGCATCGTCATAATCTTTTCCGGTAAGGTCAGCAAGCTGAAGTCCGTTGTCTGCTCCCATTGCCGGCATTTCATCAGAATCATTGTTATATTTGGTTCCATCGTAAATGCCAAATACATTCTCTTCTACGGCTGCCCTTGTCTCGTCGCTCATTACATAAGCATCCTCTTCCGGCACACCGCATGCTTTGTCATAATTTGCAAAACCGTCCTCACGGGAAAGCTGCTCAAAGTCGCCTCTCGCATAATCCTCAAACTGGTTTGTTGCAACAGTTTTGTCGGAAGAACGACCATCTTTGCTGTAATCAATATCTTCATCAACGGTGAACTTCTCTTCACCAAGAACTGTATGAGAGTCTGAACGAAGAGAAATTGTGTATTCGCCAGCCTCTAAGATATAACCGCCTCCGGAGATCTTAATACCTTCAGAATCATAGGAAGCCATATCTTCTTTGTTGATGGTAAAGGATTTTGTCTGGGATTCTCCTGGCTCAATAGAATCTGTTTTCTCGAAAGCGATCAGGTTTGCTGCTGCTTTCTCGATTCCACCGTTTGTGTAAGGTGCTGTGTAATAAATTTCCACAACATCTTTTCCTGCAACAGAGCCAGTGTTCTCTACCGTTACATCAAAGGTGACAGTATCTCCGTTATCCTTGAAATTCTCAATCTGTTTGTCAAAGGTTGTGTAGCTGAGTCCATATCCAAATGGATACTGTACCATATCCTCATACTTGATAAGACCCTCTTCAGCTGCTGTTTCATAGAATTTATATCCTACATAGATTCCCTCTGCATAGTTTACAAATCCCATGCTTCCTTCGTAAGCCGGATCATTTGCTGCAATCTGCTCTTTCAGATCTTCTACGTTTGTATAAGCATTCAGGCCCATATTATTGTAGTATGGAGTCTCTGTCAGATTCTTTACAAAGGTATCTACTGTTTTTCCAGATGGGTTTACAGAACCATTGATGATCTCGCCCAGTGCTTCGAAGCCAGTTGCACCTGCTCCAGGAGCAAAGATAACCGCACCGATCTGCTCATATTTGTCAACCCAGTCCAGTTCCATTGCATTATTTGCGTTTACAACTACAATAACATTGTCAAACTGGGAGCATACTGTATCCAGCATATCTTCCTCTGTGTTGGAAAGCTCAAGATAGCTTTCTCCCTCGTCGAAGTCATCATAGTCTCCATTGTTTGTGTAGCTGCCTTTTACATATCCGTAATTGTCTGGGGAAACAGATACTTCTTCTGCTTTCTTTGCATAGCTTCCATCAATTACAGATTTCATGTCGGTTGGAAGGTCTGCACCCTCTCCACCGGAACGTCCGATTACAACTACAGCTGTGTCAGAATACTCTTTTGCTTCGTCCATCAGACTGTCTGTGTAATAATCCTTTGTCGGCTCAGGAAGTGTCCAGTCCTGCTGTGCCATAGCAATTGTAGGACGGTCAGCTCTGTAGTCAGTATACATCTTGGTAAGAGACTCGTTTGTCTCATATCCGGCATCCTTTAAGGACTGCAGAATACCGATTGCTGTGGAAGAATCAGAAGATCCTGATCCTGTTCCGCCAAACAGCGGGTTTGTAGAATCCCAGCCGAATACATTCAGTTTCTTTGTATCTGAGGAAAGAGGTAAAATACCATCGTTTTTCAGTAACACCATTCCTTCTTCAGCAACCTTCTGAATGGTTGCACGGCTCTGGTCTGTAGTCTCTTGTGCAAGTACTACTTTCTTTGCGTTTAAAACACTTGATACGTTGTTGTACATCGGTCCGTAGCAGATTACATTTACAAGCACTGCAACAATTGCAATAAATGCAATGGCAGCCTGCCAGCGGATCACATGACGGAATCCCTTTTTGGCTTTATGAGCCACAACCATTACTACGATCATCACAACAAGTAAAGCAAGGATTGCGATAACGTAGCCGATCAGCTTCTCAATATAGGATGTAAGGTCAGCCTGACTTACACCGAGACTGCTGAAAACCGGGCTCAGTAAATTTACTAAAAATCCTGTCATAATCATTTCCTCCCTTTGTTATTTGCAGGAGCATTTTATCATATTTCAGCAGATTCTGCTGTATTTTACATAAACGGTTCTTTTTTTACATAAACGGTTCTTTTTTTTACATAAACGGTTCTTTTTATGGCATTCGTTTTATTAATCCATTCGGAAACACTTGGTGTAAAAGTCAATAATCCGACCTGCTTTTTAAAATGTTCAGATTGGAACACTTTAAATTGCTACATCTTGTACATTAATTATCCTATTCTGGCAGGCTACTTTCCAAACAGAGTCGTCCCCACCCGATTAAGTCATTTGGCAACTTTTCCGATCCTTTCAAGGCTTTTGCACCACGACGGAGATAGGCTTTTAGTTTTTCGCCATAGAGGTAGGGATCGTTTCGGCGGGTGATTCCCCATTCCATAAGGAGGGCGGCTGCACCAGTAACGAAAGGCGTGGAAAAGGAGGTGCCAGTAAAGGCGGCATAGCCTCCACCAAAGCGAGGGGCATAGATATCAACACCAGGGGCGACAAGATCGGGTTTTGGATATGGGAGGGCGCGACAGCCGCGGCCGGAGAAATCGGCATAGGTGTTTTGGCGGGCGTCGTAGGCGCCGACGCTGATCACGCGCCTGGCGGTGGCAGGGATTGTGAGGGTTCCCTGGGGACGTGGAAGATAGAAGGCTGTACCTGGATTTAAAGTTTTGCCACCTGGAAGCCACAGGAAATATTCCCCGTTTTTTATATTTCTTGCTGCTAAGATTATTTTCCACACACCGCTGTCTACATAGGGGGTTTTCTCATCCTGCGGCAGAAAATCCACATAAATCTCCTGCGTCACATGATACGGTGCCGGTTTTCCATAGTAGATCAGAAGTTTCGTATTTCCCGCCTGCCAACGCTGGGCGCCCAGTGTTTCAAAAAGTGGACCAACACGCTCCCCGGCTGGATGTTCCAGATAAATTTCCATCTCATCTTCGTAATTTTTCCAAAGCTGCACATTTAAGGTAGGCTCAAAGGCACCAACACCAAGTTCAATTTCCTGGATTTCACCTGGCGAAAGCATGCCTCCGGTATGCAGAGCATCATTTCCATTGTTGCCCATTCCTACACAGATCACATTTTTCCCCATGCCGGACACATTGTCCAGGTAAGTTTCCAGCAGAGAATCGCCTCTGTGTGATCATTATAACTAGGGGAAAGATTCTGTAAAAAAATTTACAGCCTTTACACTGCCTTTTTCTTTAGCTGATAAGGGGACTGATACTTAAATACAATATCAATGCTCTTATCCCCATTCACAACAATCTTCTCAATCAGCTCTGTCACAATCTCTCTTGTTACCTCGGATAATGTTCCATACTTGATAAATTTCTCTATCCAATTTTCATATGATTCTTCTGCTTCTCCAAAGCTGTTTTTCTCCTGTTCTGTCAGCTGAATTTTCTCTCTGATTGCCTTATCCTGTTGTTCATATTCTGCCTTGTAGGAGAGATATTCTTCTTTGTCCAGAACACCATCCACATAATTCTCATACGTCTTCTTTTTATATTTCTGAACAGCTGCAAGTTCTTTTTGCAGTCGTTCTATCTGCTGATCTGCCTCCGCTGCACGTCTTTGCACCTCCTTTCTTCGATCTGCTGCTTTTAATATTTCATCCTTATCACTTTCTTTCAGTGCCAGTTCCGCCTGTCTTTGGATTTCATTTATCACAATAGAATCTAACGCTTCTTTCTTAATGAAATGTGAATGACAAATCGTATTTCCTTTTTTATGATAAGTCCCACACTCATAACCATCTCTACAGGTAACTCTTTGAAGATTATATCCACAGTCTCCACAAACAAGAATTCCTGCATATGGATTTACTTTTCTCACTTCACTTTGAAATCCCGGTGTTCGTGTTCTTTTCTTCATATTTTCCTGCACCTGCTCAAAAGTTTCCTTGCTGATAATCGCTTCGTGCATTCCTTCTACGATATATTGTTGTTCTTCTGGAATATAATGATATTTCTCTACTTTATATGATATTTTTTCCGACTTATGCTGTACCATAGCACCTGTATAAACTCTGTTCCGCAATATGACATTGACCGTAGGATATGCCCAGCCCTTACCACCGGATTTTTCCAATGCATTCGTATAATTTAATCCCTGGACTTTTCTTTTATATTCTGATGGTGTCATAACACCTTCCTGATTCAGTTTTCTGGCAATACCGTCTCTGGAATACCCTTCCAGACTCATATAAAAGATTCGGCGAACCACCTTTGCCGCTTCTTCATCTACAAGAAAATGGTGCTTATCTGCCGGATCTTTTACATATCCATATGGTGCAAAACCAGACATAAACTGTCCCCGCTTCTTCTGTGCAGAAAGTGCGCCTCTGATTTTCTTGGAAATATCACGACTATACATATCATTAAATAATGTTTTAAACTGTGCCAATTCTTCATTGCTATGATGAACAGAATCTACACCGTCCAAAATAGCAATATACCGAACTCCCAGAGAGGGGAAAACACGTTCAATGTAATTACTTGTCTCAATGTGCTCACGCCCAAGACGAGAAATATCTTTTGTAATCACACCCTGAATTTTCCCCTTGTAAATATCTTCCATCATCCGCTGAAATTCCGGTCTGTTTGCGAAATAAAGTCCAGAGTATCCATCATCAATATAAATATCTGCGATTTCCAGATCATCGGATTTACTTACATACTCACGAATCAATTTCATCTGGTTCTCAATACTTTCACTAATTTTATTTTCACCATCATCCTTTGACAGACGACAGTACACAGCCATCTGATACATCACATCACCCCACCTTTCTGTAATATCACATCTGGTGAATCGTCATTCATAGCAAATTTGAAATAAATATCTATTTTCTGATCCGGATAAACATAGATTTTATCAATCAATTCTACCAATACATCTCTGGTCAGTTGCTTTTCCGTCAGCTTCCTTCGATTAAAATGTTCCAACCATATCTTTGTCTGATTCACCGTTTCTTGTTGTTTCTGTTCTTCATTCTTTAATATACTTAATTCTTTCTGATATTGCCTGTTTTCATTGTCATATATCTGTTTTAATTCCAGGTATTCTTCTTTTGAAAGAATATCATCCATAAACTGTTCATATGCCCGTTTTCGATACTCGGTATTTCTTTCTGTTTTTGCCTGTAATCTGGCAATTTTACCATCCAATTCCGGCTTTCTTTGCCAAATCTGAACTTCCAGCTTTTTCAAGTCTGTTCTCATTTGTTTTAACTGTTGATTGATTGCAAATACAACCAGCTCATCAAGTTTTTCAAATGTAATATGATTCAGTTCACAGTAGTTCTGTCCCATCTTCTGATGAAAACCACACATATATCCATCAAAATTATTATGCGATGCCAGATATCGTTTACGCATAGCCGTTTTACATTTTCCGCAAAACAGTAGTCCCACATATTTATGTGGTTCTTTATTTCTGTCAAAATATGGAACCTGTCGTCCTTGCCGGATCTGCTGCACCTGAGTAAATTCCTCTTTGGAAATAATTGCTTCATGTGCATCCGGTACCAGTTCCATCTCTTCCAACGGAATCGCCTTTCTATATTTCAGTTTATAAGATGGTCTTTCATGTTTTCTGATTACAACAGCACCTGTATATACCGGATTCTTCAAAATTCCCCGCACAGTAGCCGGTGTCCATAAGCCTTTCCCTACATTCCAGGCATAACCATTTTTCAAAACTTCTTTTTTATACTTTGCCGGACATGGAATCTGATCTTCGTTTAAAGTTCGACTGATCACACTGCAACCAGCCCCATTCCGATACATTCTATATATTCTTTTAACAATCTCTGCTGCATAAGAATCTATCTCCAAATGATTATGAATCGTCTCACTTTTTATATAACCATATGGCGGTTGTTTCGGGGTGTATTCTCCCATACTTCTTTTTGCCTGAATGGTAATTTTGATTTTTCTGGAAGTATCTCTCAGATACATATCATTTAACAATGTTTTGATTTCCAGCAATTCATCATAAGTGCTCACTGCTGAATCATAATTATCTAAAATGGATACTACCCGGATTCGTTTTTCAGGAAAATATTTGCCAATATAATAGTTTGTATCAATATGCTCTCTTCCAAGTCGTGAGATATCCTTAAAAATCACCATATCAATAGTTCCCAGTTCAATGTCCGCCAACATTCTCCTAAATTCCGTTCTTTCAAAATTACTTCCCGAAAATCCATCATCCGCATAAATTTTTATTTCTGCAACGTCATTTTGCTCTGCAATATAATCCCGTGCCATCTGAATCTGAGAGTGAATACTGTTGCTATATTCACTCTCTTTATCTTGCTCCTCAACAGAAACACGGCAATAAATTCCTGCCTGATACATTTTCTCCCTCTTTTCATTGGTCTTGTTTAGTCATTGTCTTTCATTGTCTTTATCTTACAATAAGAATTTCTGAAAATCAACCTGCAATTTTTCGTTCTGCCAGGTTCTGAATACACTGAGCCAATGTCTTTTCTCCATTAAAATGCACCCGAACCTGATATCCTGCATGTTCATAGCTTACAGTTTCTTTCTGAATTTCTTCTGTTTCTATGATTTCTACATTCGCAAAATGGAACCTAGTATTCATGCTATATGCCTCCTTCAGCATACAGGCTTTTTTACATCCTATGCCGGCAGGATTGTACAAAAGTTCTGTATGAATTGAATTCAGCTTTCGAAAGCCTGCCTACATTCTAATTTCTTATTGTATAAATCACATTGAATTGAAATTGACAACAGATTGAGCACTTTTTAGTTTGTTTCATTCATATTCAGTATCAAAGTTTCATTGTCAAGAACGTATGTTCGTGCTATAATAAAGAAAATTTAGTACAATTACTACCACTTACAAAATAAAAAAGGGGGAATTTGCCTTTGGATCGATGCGATTTTTCGTCTATAAGCACATGTTTAAAAAATCATATCAGTGAAAGCAATCAGATGAGCCAACCTGATTTTTTATACGAACTGTTTGAAGATTTTATGAATGATCCGGCGAATGAGGATTTTTCTATGGATAATGGTCTGGTTTGTCGTTGGATGACCGGACAGGCAAAGATCAGTCCGAAAATATCTGCTTATTATTACAAACCCAGCAATCAAAAAAAACTTGCCGAAACCATACACCAGAATCTTCTTCCTCTAATGCCAGACTGTAATATGGCTATACAGGATATTTACACCTTGTTTATGCAGGACGATACCATCTCCGACGTCAAAAAGAAAAGTCTGTCCTCTCTGTATAAACCAGCAAGTTCAAGATTACTTTTTCTGGCAAAGCTGATTTCTTTCGGTATGGAACGCCAATTTATCAAACGTGATACCAGAAATCAAAAACTAATTGCAGGCGGCGCTCTGTCACCGATCGTTCTGGACCACATTATGGACAGTGAAGTTCCAAAACCTTGTCGTCATTTTCTTGGGAGAGAAGAAGAACTGAACGAATTGCACACAATCCTTGAGGAAAAACGCCATGTGTTTCTTTATGGAATTGCTGGTATTGGAAAAAGTGAACTTGCCAAAGCTTATGCAAAGCACTATAAAAAACACTACACCAACACTCTTTATGTAGAATATACTGGTGATCTGCATCAGGATATTACCGATATGGATTTTGTTGATGATCCACCGGAAATCAGCGAACAGGAACGTTTTCAAAGACATAACCGTTTCCTCCGTTCTCTGAAATCCGATACTTTACTTATCATAGATAATTTTAATACCACTTCCGCACAGGACAGCTTTCTATCGGTGATGTTAAAATATCGTTGCCAGATTTTATTTACGACCAGAAGCAAGCTGGAAGAATACTGCACTTTTCCTTTAAAGGAAATCAAAAATAAAGACAGTCTTTTCCAACTGGTATCTATATTTTATTCAGAGACAAATGAACATCGTTCCGCTGTGGAGAAAATCATAGGAACTGTACACTGTCATACCTTTGCTGTGGAACTGGCTGCAAAACTTCTGGAAAATGGAATTTTAACTCCAGAACAGTTGCTCGTAAAATTTCAGGAAGAAAAAGCAGCTCTTGACAACGAAGATAAGATTAAGGTTGTCAAAGACGGGCTAAGCAGCAAAGCCACCTACTATAGTCATATTCATACTTTATTTTCATTGTATTCTCTATCTATAAAACAGCAGGATATCATGTGCAATCTGTGTTTTCTTCCTTCCACCGGTATCTCTGCACGTATATTTGCCAAATGGCTGGAGCTGCCTACTCTAAACGAAATCAACGACCTAATTGAAACCGGTTTTGTCCAGACAACTACACGTCGCACGATTTCCCTGCATCCGATGATTCAGGAAATTGCTCTTTCAGAAACAAAACCTTCCGTCACAGGGTGTCGTACCTTGCTGGATTCTTTACAGCAGATCTGTTTAATGCATGGCATTGAAGTGGATTATTACAAGAAAATGTTTCAGACAATAGAAAATATCATAGAACTGATTGATAAAGATGCTATACCCGATTATCTGCTTTTTCTGGAAAATGCGTTTCCGTATATGCACAATTACAATTATCAAAAAGGCATGAAAAATATTATCCAGGAATTAAAACGTATTTTGAAAGAAAAAGATACTGGAACTGTTGCTGACCGGGCATTATTACTGGATTTTCAGGCAACTCTTGAAGTTAAACCCGAAAAAGCTATGAAACTGGAAAAGGATGCCCTTGCCCTGTTCAAAGAAGTTACAGAAGAAAATGCTAATCTTGTTTCCAATCTTCATGCTAATCTCGGTGGACTTTACCGCATGAATGGCTATCCGGATCTTGCAAGGGAACACATGGAAGAAAGTCTCTTGCTTCTTGAACAATATAATTTGCTTTATACCAATGACAGCATTCCGCAGATTACCAACTATGCTATGTTACTGACAGAGCAGCAAGATCCTGAGAAGGGAATTTCCATACTGCAAAAATTATTAAAAGTCATCAAAAAATATAACTCTGATGGCTGTCTGGACTATGCCACAGTACAGGAATCCATCGGAACCATCTACCTGTTGACTGCTAATCTTCCGCAGGCTAAAACGCATTTTAAGAAGGCATTCAAAATTTATGAAAAAATCTGGGGCGATGAGCCGGAACTGATTGAAGCAAAATATCAGGAAATTCAGGAACTATTTCCACAAATGGGAGTTTCACTAGCACAGGAAATTTTAACTATTATAAGACAATAGACATAATTTTGCGGCGGGCAATATTACCCGCCTCTATTCTTATTTAGCGTAATAATCACATGAAAAGTAGCACTTTCATCATCATAACACATTCGGGAATCCCCTCCATGATGACGTGCAGCCTTCTTTATCCTCCATAAATACAAAATTTATAGAATATCCGGAATAATTAGTTAAATATGGTCGAAACACAACTCTAAACTTAAGCTATAGCAAGCCTCTTAAATAATGTAATCTCTTTACAGCGATGATAAAATATAGTGTAAGAAATGATAAAATGCTACACAATGAAGGAGATTATCGAAAGTCTTCACTTACCTGTAGGCAGTGAATACGTCAAGCATTTTCTGATAAAACAAGGTTATACTTATAAGAAAAAGTCTTTGTATGCAAAAGAACAGGATTGTCCCCGATGTGCTGGAAAAACGCAACACATGGATAGAAAATATATCTGGTGCAAAAGCGGAACATCAAGTATATTCTGAACTTTTAGATAATGCTGATATTTCCTATATGTATTTACCGCCATATAGTCTTGATTTAAATCCTATTGAAAAAATGTGGTCAAAAATGAACGCCATTCTCTGAAAGAGTAAAATCCGTGTTGCTTCTGAACTACCTGAAACTGTAAAAACGGTCTAAAAAACCATGAATGATTGCAAAGGGTGGTTTCATGCATGTGGCATTTGCATTAATTGAGAAGATTACTATATATCAAGCAATTTCTATTATTTATTCTGCTCGACCAACTTTCCATCTTCCATTTTATATACTTTATCACACAACACTTGAATATCCTCATTATTGTGGCTAGCTAATAAAATTGTTTTTCCCTGTTTTTTCATATCAAGTAAGATTTTTCGGATTTCATCTACACCAGCACTGTCCAAACCATTCAGCGGCTCATCCAGAATCAATATATCTGGATTTTCCATGATTGCCTGAGCAATCCCCAATCGTTGCTTCATTCCCAACGAATATTTTCCTACTTTTTTTTTCTCATGCGGATTCAATCCAACCATTTTCATAGCAGCACTGATCATGCTAGAATTTACTTTTTTATTTACACCCATTAAAAACTGTAGATTTCTAAATCCTGAATAATTAGGCAAAAATCCTGGCGTTTCTATAATAACTCCAATATTATCTGCCATATCTACTTTCTTTCCAATTTCTTTTCCATTCACAATAATAGTGCCCTCATCCTGATGTATAAGACCACAAATACATTCTAACAAAACTGTTTTTCCTGAACCATTTCGTCCCACAATTCCATATATACTCCCTTCCTGAAAACGTACTGTAATATGATTCAAAACAACATGTTCACCAAACTTTTTACTTATATCCCGGATTTCGATTGTCTTCATATATACACCTCATTCTTTACTCATTTCACAAATGTTTTAGTTTTTATACCAATGATTGATACAGTTATCAAAACAAGATTTAGGATTACCATTACTGTCAATGCGTAATTTACTCCTGGATATTGATTTATATTATTGATATCTAAAAAGGACAAAGATACCCACGATGCTGGAGAAAAATATGTCAAGAGTGGAGAAATTTCCTCTGCTATCATCTGGAAAAAAACTAATGCCACAGCTATAATATTACCAGCAAATTTTGATATTTTCATATTCACAGTAAAAATAATATTACCGAATAAAATGAATAAAAGCCAACAAAGAAATCCTTCCAAAATCATAGCAGTTATTGGATGATATTTTAAAATGATGGAATAATCAAAAGAAATAGGAATCCCTTGAGACGCAGCAATTCCTGTCTGTGCAAGGGTATTAATCACCTTTCCCCAGCCAATTTCTATTGATAACTCAGGTATTAACGTGACCACTGTAAATAAGATCAGTAGCACTGTGTAAAATCCTGAAAGAATCATAATATACAACATTTGTCCGGCACACCATTTTCTCCTTCCTGTACGTACTAATATATATAATTGCGCTTCATCCATAAATGGAGCATTGCAAAACAGTAGAATCACTAGAAGCAGAAATATTTTCACAGAATAACTTGATGTTAATAAAAAAGGAAACAAATAAGATGATACTCCTATCTGAACGTTCTCAGCAAAAACCTTTACGGGATTAAGCATAAATTGTATGTACATAAACGATAATATTATAATAATATATATCTTTGAACTGGTAAAAGTTTTTTTTAAATTATAACAAGCTATTCTAATGACCTTGATTATATCATCCATTTTCAATTCTCCTTTTGCAGTTTTTGAAAAATAGCCAACTAAAAAGAAGTGCCAGACCACCAAAAATGCCCCCCACATACAACCATGTATAGCCAATTCCTTTTACAATTTCTATGTTTCCTTTTATGAGACGTGGAATTGATAAATACCTTGGCAATCCTAGACAAATAGAAATATTATCAATCAAGTAATATCCTATGATTGGTGCTGTCATTACTACTAAAATATCTGTAATTTTCGTAGATATCCATAATGCAAATACCGCAAAAAAGGCCACTCCTACAGATTGAAAAAAAACTTTACTTGTGAAATAAATCCAGATACCACTTGTATTTAAGTAATCCTGATAAATACCTCCTTTCAGAGCATTTCCATCTCCATTTAAAAATACTGGTTTGAAACTCACCAATAATGCAAACATTAGCATCTGCGAAAACGCTACTGTCAGAAATGCTGTCACCCAAGTAATTATTATTTTAGACAATATGTAGTTTTTCTTTCCACACCTAATTATTTTCATCCTATAAAAACATGTGTTCCAATCAATGCAAAATGAAATTGCTCCCGGAATAGGTGCAAGCACGAATGCAATCAACCATATTGGATAATAAAAGTAGACCATATAAAAATAATAAACTGATGCGTCCGGTATTGCTTTCATTTCATTTATTAAACTACACATTGATAGAAACGTCATCACTACAACCGTAAACAAAAATCTTTTTGAGCATAGTGCATTTTTTAGCTCAAATAAAATTGTTTTCATATGTTTCCTCCCGAATATATTTCCGTTCCAGATGTTGCATCTATGAATAAAATAGAATTATCCTCTATGTTTATTATTTTACTGGAATTTTTATCCTGTGTATCATAATTATGACTAATACTACATCTCCACACCGGCAATAAGGTGTATTTCTCACTTTTATCTCGAATATCCGCTATATATTCCAATTCCATAGAATTAACCTTATAATTTCCCTGTAAAATAACAGAGTTATATTTCTGATCTATTGCATTAAGAATAGTATTCATTGTGCATAGCGTCTTCTTTTCTACTTCTTTTTCTCCAATATAAATATTAGAAATTTCCAGGTTCTGTATGCCATCTTTTGAATATGTTGCTCGAATAATCGATCCTGGCACAACATTATTATTTGTTTCTCTATCCTGAGAGTTTAACTTCAATCCATCAACGGTTCCATAATATGTAAAACAATAACAATCATATTCTTCTGACCATGGAATAGCTTTCAGCATTTTGATATCATCTTGAAATTCTTCTACATCTTCCAAACCTGCATATTGTTCTAAATTTTTTTCCTCTAATGTTATGTAATCCAAAGAAGCACATCTATACTTTGGATATACTTCTATATCTAATAAGTCAAGTATTTTCCTTATTTCAAGATCTGCTTCCTTCCTGTCTGCAAAGTCAAAATTGTGTTCTTCTTCGGAAGTAATTTCTGTTTCAAAATCCGTTCGAATATGAGCAAACTTTACATTTGAAAATCTCACCCATCTATTAGCGATTGAACTAATTTCTGATCCATTCTCATCTCTATAAGTGCGTAGATTTTCTATTTCTTCTCCTTGTCCATTCTCATCTATATATTGAGCAACTGAATTTCCCAATAAAATGTGACTCATTTTTTCCACGTCAATTTTTAATTGTGTTCCTTCATAAATACTTACATTTTTTATATCAAGTTCAGGCATATCTATATCTGCATCTACTTCAACTCCTGATGACAAGATCTTATCAATATGTTCACCAAACTCTTCTTCATTACTATCTTCAAAATTTTGCTTATCATTTCTTGGTGATTCTACCACCCCTTTATTTCTGCATCCTCCAAGAAAACATAGACTGAAAACAACACACCATAATACAATATTTTTTTTTGACATACATAGCATCTCCACTTCATATATGTTGCAGTATGAAAAAGGGCATGTGTTCTTTCATGCCCCTTTCCATCATTCCCATTTTATTCTCTTAATAAATCCATTTAATTACTTTCTATGAATTTTTTACGGTCTCCAAGTGCACTGCAAATCTAACTTCTCATAAGGATTATCGCTTGCATACTGTACCGCCAGTTTATAATAAGAATTAACTTTTCCATAACCGGATTTGTATGTCAGATATGTTGCACCTGCATAACTTGTTTCTCCCAAAGAAGTAACTCCAGTTGTTCCACCTGAAGAACGTCCTCTAAGATTAATGGTTTCTTCTCCCTGCACCCATTTAATAGATGTTCCTGGACGCTCTTTTGTATATGTATACATAGTTCCCGTTATAGTTTTCTTCGCTGATCCACTAGAAACCACAGAACCCCCATTCAAATATACAAAGAAATTTTCAGTCCGACTATCCGCCATGACTGGAACAGACATAGAACACACCAAAGTTGACATTGCTAATGCTAAAGCTACCATTTTCTTTTTAAACATATAATTCAGTCCTCCTTTGTCATACTTATATTTGAAACTGTGAAATCAATGACATACTCTATTATCTTCATTTTTTTCACTATTTCAACCTCCTCTGCGCCAAACGACATTTATAACCTATTTTTGGTCAATTTACATATTTTTTTTACTATACAAGGTATTTGCAAACTCGCCGTCATCAATACTCCAACAGAAAAACAGATGGTATAAATTTTTTTTCCTGCCAAGAATAAAGTTACATCTAACACCCCGAAAAGTATCACGAAGAACACTGTTAATTTTTTATATGTTCCTCTCTCATCAATATCAACTCTTCTATTTTCACTGTCTATCGGACTAAATACAATCAGAATCAAAGATGCAATAATCGTAGCTATTGCCAATTTACAATCACATTGTACACGCATTGATAACATTATGTACAGAAACAGTAGAAAACCTGATTCCAGAATACAAGTGCTTAAATTCTTTGCATGATAACCTCCACTAAATTTTCGTAAAACTATAAATGGTAAAATAAGCAGAATTCCATGTTTTACACTTCCTACGAAAAAGCCAATACTTCCTGCAAGGATGAATGGTGATACAAACAAAAGTACACTATGTAATGCATACTTATAAAGTTCTTTATCTTCATCATGTATCACATTATACCGCATCATCCAATCAACTACTGTATCTGTACATTTTTTCATTATTTATTTCTCCTGTATTTCATTAATTTATTTGGCACTTTAGGCTGATACATAATAGCACAGGAAGCTGTGTTAGCTTCTGTCCGTAATACAACATCTAATGCTACTTTTACCCCTTTTGCAACCGATTTAGTTACCTGTTTCTTCATAATGTCATTTCCCCTTTCCACTAAGATTATCATTGATTTTCACATAAACAATCATATACCACTTTAATCAAATAAACGACCCCTGTGGAATGAACGTAACAATTCTTTTTAATATTGGTATAATTTCTTTCTTTTCATCCAAAAATTATATGTGATACAGAATTATTTATATGTAAAATTGGATTTATTTAATATATAACAGAATAGTTCTTTATTATATTCTTCTTTTTATTTTGTTCTATTGTTAAAATTCTAATGAAAGAAGGTGGAATAAATAAAATTTCAATATGAAGATATGGGAAACCGCATCAAAATACGCAGAAAAGAATTACGAATAAAACAAGCAGAACTTGCCGAAATGTTAAATATATCCAATAACCATATGTCTTCAATCGAAAATGGAAGGCAAAAACCAAGCCTCGATATCTTCATCCAGATTTGTAATCTTCTCAATGTTACACCTGACTATCTTTTGCTCGGTAGCATGCACGCTTATAATATTCCGCAGGATATTATCGACAAATTACGGTTATGTAATCAAGCCGACATAGAACTTGCCGGAGACTTTATTGAGTTACTTGTAAAAAGGAATTGTCAAACCCACAATGAACCAAAATTGTAAATAATTTGTCTTTTCATACGTATTTTTTGCATTTGGAAGTTCTATATGATAAAATATATACAATATACATTCAATAGAAAGACAGGTGCAAAAATGCGTATTTTACTTTGTGATGATGATATTCTAATAATTGAACAATTGCAGAAATACATTGAATCCTACTTCGAATCAAACCATTTAAAATGTCCCGAGTTAGTTTCATTTACCAGTGGGGAATTTCTATTAGCTGATACAGAAGAAAAAGATATTGTTTTTTTAGATATTGAAATGCCTGGTATGAATGGAATTTATATAGGAAACGAATTAAAAAGAGCAAACAAAAACGTCATAATTTTTGTTGTTACCTCATATTCTGAATATTTGGATGAGGCGATGCGTTTTCATGTGTTCCGCTATCTTTCCAAACCATTGGATAAGCAACGTTTTTTTCGAAATCTGAAAGATGCCTTATCTTATTACAATTCCATTACTGCCAAAATTCCTATTGAAACTAAACAAGGGGTATATTCGCTTCCTGCTTTACAGATTATTGCCATAGAAGCACAGGGTCGAAAAGTAATTGTACATACTACCAGACAGGATTTTGTTTCTATTTATAATATGAATTATTGGATAGAACAGCTTCCTAAAAATAGCTTTTTTCAAACACATCGTAGCTTTATTATTAACTTTGAACACGTGACCGATTTTGACCATACAACGGTACACCTGACTAATCATCAAGTCACTGCATATCTGACACGCAGAAAATACAGTTCTTTCAAGAATGCGTATCTTCTATATCTTGAAAGTATGAGGTAATGCAAATGGAACATACTATTTTACTTTTTCTCAGTTTTTTAATAGAAGCAGTAATTATGTGGCTTTATACATCAAATCTCTTTATTCCAACCCATTCTAGCAGGATCAGATTGATTCTTCTTTGCGTTTTTTATATAATCCTATTTCTTTTTTCATTATTCAAACAAACATGGCTCAATATAGCTGCATATTTTATCATAAATGCAATTTTTCTTTGCACGCAATTTAAGCTCAAATTTCGATTAGGAATTTTCCATTCCGCAATAGTTACTGCTATTATGGGAATATCGGAACTGACTGTTTTGGGTATTATATCAAAGTTTGCCCCTTATTTTATTGCAGACACAGGCAATGGACTTATTTTTTATACCATTTTCAGCAAATTTTTATTTTTTGCAATCATTTGCCTATTGGGACATTTATTCAAAGAGAAAAATACCCGACAGGTGCAGAGCGATCCTGCTGATTTTATTCTTCTCATTATTCCTATATTATCCATTTTTATCATGTTCACTTTCCTTACCATCGGTGAAAATGTATCCTTTGTTTCTCCATTGAATATCATGGTAACGTTCAGTGCTGTTTGCCTTTTAACTATCAATCTGCTGATCTTTGGTATCAAGCAATACAATCAGAAAAAAAACATGGAATTAATGGATATGCAGTTGCTTCTTCAAAGAGAGTCCGACTCTGCCAAATACTATGAAATGCTTCTTTCGCAAAATGAGAATCAACGTATCCTTATTCATGACATAAAGAAACATCTTCAGTCTATTGAATTATTAAATGCCAAAAATGAATCAGACAAAATTACAGCATACATCCATCAACTCATGGATTCCTCTAATTTAAAAGAAACTTCCAGAATGTGCGATAATGAATTTTTGAATTCAATCCTTTGTCGTTATCAGCGACAGTTCATGGATAAACATATTTCCTTTCACGCTGATATTAGAAGCGATGTATTCCAAAATATTAGTCCAGATGCTTTGACTTCATTGTTCTGTAATCTGTTAGATAACGCATTAGAATCCGCTGTCGGTATTCCTGAATCTTTTGTTGAGATTACCGTTCAGCAAAAAGAAAATACGTCATTTATTATCATCGTTATGATAAATTCCTGCAGTAGTAATCCTTCGTATGACGAGAACGGTCTTCCTGTTTCTCGTAAATTAGATTCATACAGACATGGTTTTGGTATGAAAAGTATTAAGAAAGTTGTAAAACAATGTCAAGGAAACCTGCAGATGTATTATGATGATTCTACTGGAACCTTTCATACAATAATAACTTTAAAACAATAATCCTATAGGCAGATGTCTCAAAATGCTTTTTTCATATATAATTTTGCTAAATACATGTCTCATCCGCATTTTAGATATTGTTTTATCATCCCAAGCCATGCAAGTTAATCTCTGACTTTTAAGCTTTCATGTACACTCTGCTGTTTCTATATCTATTTCATGAGAATGTTCATCCACTTCACATCGTCTATCTCATTTAAATATGTCGCAAGGGGTTATCGCTGAACTACGTTTTCAAGACAGCCCCTTTCTGGGACATTCCATAGCTTTCATAATGTTTTTTCTTCTCAGAAATGCAAACTCCGAATAACATATTCAAATCTCACCAAGTTGCAGTTTATAAGTTTTTCAAATATATTCCATAATTGTGTTTTTAGGGCTATTTCCCTTACAATTTACTACCACTAAGATATTAGAGTGAAATGAAAGAATTACTCCACCATAATTTTTTCTTTGTACAGGAGACACCCTTCACCCCATTTCTTCTTTAATCTATTTTGTTTTATAACCATGACTATATCATACTTACAAATACGATTCTGTCTATTAGACAAAATACATATCTTTTTCTCAATTCCAACTCAATTTCCACTCAATGCCTTTTCCCTCCGATTTTCGTATGCTTGTCGCACAGCAAAGCAGTACCACACCGGTATAATCTGCTGAATCAATCAATACGAAAACGGAGGTATTTTTTATGCGAGAACTCAGAAACACAAAAATCATTGCTGTAGATCATGGTTACGGCAACATGAAAACAGCCAACACAGTTATCCAAACCGGAATCAAAGCCTATGAAACAGAACCTATCTTTAGTGGAAATATTCTGGAATATAATGGCATCTATTACCGGATTGGCGAAGGCCACAAGGAATTTATCCCGGATAAAGCCCTGGATGAAGAATATTATCTTCTGACGCTGATGGCTGTCGCAAGAGAACTGAATGTCTTTTCTATCCATGAAGCAGACATTCATCTGGCTGCCGGACTTCCCCTGACATGGATCAGAAACCAGCGGGAAGCATTCCGTTCTTATCTGCTTCAGAATCCGGAAGTCCATTACCGCTTCAATGGCAAAGATTATCACATTCATTTTGTTGGATGCAGCCTTTATCCTCAAGGATATCCTGCCATTGTAAATCAGCTTGAAAATTTCAAGGGAACTAATCTCCTTGCAGATATCGGTAATGGAACCATGAACATTCTGTATATCAACAATAAGAAAGCACAGGAAAATCGGTGCTGGACAGAAAAACTCGGTGTAAACCAGTGCATGATTGCCGCTAAGAACGCTGTTCTGGATAAATTCGGAGTGAAAATCGAGGAATCTACTGTAGAGCAGGTTCTTCGATTTGGAACTGCCGATATTTCCACTCCCTATCTGGATTGTATTACTTCCATTGCCAGACAGTATGTTGCAGATATTTTTGCCACACTTCGCAAGTATGAATACAATCCAGATCTGATGCGTCTGTATGTAGTCGGCGGCGGTGGATGTCTGCTCCGTAACTTTGGATCATATGACAAATCACGAGTCACCATCATTGATGATATCTGTGCCACTGCCAAAGGTTATGAATCTCTGGCTTATATGAGCCTGAAAAGGAGGAGATAAGCCATGCAGAACAATATCCGCAACACGAATCTGCGATTCAATCTGAACAAAGACCAGCAACGGAAAGCCTGGGAATATTTACAGACCATGGACCGACAGGAATTTAAGTCTTACAGTCAGGCAATATCCGTTGCATTAGTAGATTATTTTGATCGTCACTATCGTACACATTCTGATCCATACCTGGAGACAAGAGAACGAGAAGAACTTTTTGTAAAACAGATTGTAACCGCAGTAGAAAGCAGCCTGAAACAGTCATTACCACTTTTTCTTTCCGGATTGACTGCAGGTATTGCACAAAGGGAGCCCCGAATCAGTTCCTTTTCAGAAGCTGAGAATACTCAGGCAGATACCGATATAGACTGGGATTTTCTCGGAGAATAAAACAAAGTGAATGGAGCTTCCTGTATAATAAAAAACGTAGATGTTGAAAATTGAAAATACCTCAGAGTACAATAAGACTACTGACTGGCAGGTTAGTAAAAATCTTATTGAACAGAGAGGTATCTACAATGAAGTCTAACACACAGAACGCAAAAATTGAAGCTATTACAGAAAAAACTTTGGTGCTCGGAATTGATGTCGGAAGTGAAACGCACTATGCCAGAGCTTTTGATTACAGAGGAATCGAGTATTCGAAGAAGCCATTTAAGTTTAGCAACACAGAGGCTGGATTTGTGACATTTAAGGAATGGATCCTGGACATCAAAGAAAGACATGAGAAGGATAAGGTGGTTCTAGGTATGGAACCGACCGGGCACTACTGGTTCAATCTTGGAAAGTTTCTACAGGATAATGAAATGAAACCGGTTCTTGTAAATCCTCACCATGTGAAAAAATCAAAAGAACTCGACGACAATAATCCAACTAAAAATGACCGTAAGGATCCGAAAGTTATAGCAGGATTAGTTAGAGAGGGACGTTACATGATCCCATACCTGCCGGATGGTGTTTACGCTGATCTTAGAACAGCATCAAACATAAGATTCCAGTTACAAGCGGAACTTACAAGAATTCAAAACAGGATCAGTCGTTGGTTCAATATATATTTTCCTGAATATAAGACGGTATACGG